>CABRFZ010000013.1 GCA_902470365.1 uncultured Collinsella sp.
TATACGGTGAATGAGCATGCTGTTCCTCCGGCATTGCAACGCCAAAAGCCCGCCGGGGCAAGCTCGGCGGGTCGTTCGTCAAATTCATTGCTTGTCATGGTAGCGCATGGAGAGGACTCCAGCTCAAGCGCATGCCCAGCCCCGCAACAAAAACGCCAGACGGACGAGTCGCCTGGCGTTATCAGAGTGAGCTATACGCCGAGTCTAATCGTAGACGCCCATTTTAAGCAGTGTGAAGGTCGGGGCGCCGTCACCCTGTGCGACGCGGACCGTGCAAGTCTCGGTACGGCCCCTGGATGCATCCGCTTGAATTGCGGCGATGAACTGGTCCTTTGGCAGGCCGTAGGTGCTCTCGGGGATGTCGGAAGGAAGTAGCATGCCGCCAGCACTGTAGACCTCATAGGTGAGCTCGTAGATGTTGTCGCCAAGGTCAGTCGCGCCCGTAACGATGGCACACGATGGGTTGTAATTTCCCTGGCCGTATTCCTGTTTCAGATACAGGTACCCGTCATGCGCTTCGGCCGAATCAGGAATCGCCTGCCCCTCCGGTGTTCTGTCATAAGTCATATCGGCATCGGAAAGCGTCAGGCCCGTCAAGCGGTTGAGTTCCCCATTGACCGCATCAGTCGCCACGCGCTGGCGATTGCCGTTATCATAGTCACCCTTCTCGATTCGATACGGCGCGTTGTCAATAAAATGGCACCAGATAAACTTGACCAGCTTGTATTTCTCGTCATCGGAAAGTCCGTCAGTCGAATCGAAGCCGCCCGCCTGATACCAGTCCCGATCGAAGTGTTCCTCCGTAAAGTTCGACAGGAACAGGTTTGCGGCGGCATAAGTTGCCTGGTCGTTGAGGTCGACTTTTACGCTGCCGCCCGTCTGCTCGGGCTCTTCCGGCTCTTCTTGCTCTTCAGCAGGCTTCTCCTTGGCGCTTCCCTTGTCCTTGTGCTCGGCCGAACCCTCGTCGGACCCAAGTACTGTAATCTGCGATGAATTGCCCTGCCCAAGCGGACCCAGCACGCCGGTCAGCGCCAGCGCAGCGCCACCGGCCATCAACACGCCCGCTATACATATGCCGATAATCACCGCGCGCTTATGCGACTTCTTCTGCACGGGAGGCATCCCTGCCGCCGGCATCGATGCGGGCTCAGCAGGCGCGGCCGCCGGAGAAGCGGCGCCCATGCGCGCCCCGCAGTTCGTGCAAAAATCGGTTCCGTCGGGCATCTCGGAGCCACACTTGGTGCAAAACATATTCGGGCATCCCCTCACAACAAACAGCATCCGTCGCCTTCATATTGAGCCCTCGCGGCCCAAATGTGTTGCGCAACATTGGCCACAGCCTTCGGACGCCGGCAAAACGTGCCGGGCCCTACCCCGTCACGCGCACGCTGGGGCACAAATCTGCCAGCGGACACTCGTCGCACTTAGGCTTACGGGCGTCGCAGATCTCGCGGCCAAAGGTGATCCACTGGTGATTGACCGACTCCCAATACTCGTGCGGCAAGATCTTGAGCAGATCCTGCTCGGTCTTGAGCGGCTCTTTGGCGTGCGTCTTGGGACTCAGCATCAGGCGGTGCGCGATGCGGTTGACGTGCGTATCCACCGCGATGCCTTCCACGATGCCGTACCCCACGTTGAGCACGATGTTCGCCGTCTTGCGCCCAACGCCCGGCAGCTTTACAAGCTCCTTCATGTCGGCCGGTACCTCGCCGCCGTAGTCGGCAACGATCATCTGCGCGGCCTCCACGGCATGCTTGGCCTTACTCTTATAAAAGCCGAGCGACTTAATGGTGTCCGCTACGTCGGCCACACTTGCCCCGGCCATGGCCTCGGGCGTGGGCCACTGGGCAAACAGCTTCGGCGTCACCTTGTTGACCTGCGCATCGGTCGTCTGAGCCGAGAGCAGCACTGCGATGAGCAGCCTAAAGGGATTCTCGTGGTCCAAGAAGCACTCGACCGGGCCATAGCGACGGTTAAGGCGCTCGCACACCTCGATGGCGCGTTCGCGTTTGGCGGCATTGGTCTCGCGTGGCATAACGACTCCTCGGCTCAGCGGCATAACAAACCTATGGGCACGATTGTCCCACGTATGGGGTCTTTACGCCTCCAAAAATGCGCCGGTCTGGCGGCTCCACAGGCTCGCGTATTCGCCGCCTGCCTCGACGAGCTGCGCATGCGTGCCATCCTCGACAATCTCGCCGTCTGCCAGCACCACGATGCGGTCGAGCGCCGCCACGGTGGACAGGCGATGCGCCACCACAATGGAGGTGCGCCCGCGCATCAGGTTCTCGAGCGCCTCCTGCACCAGCGCCTCGGACTCGCTGTCCAAGGCAGACGTCGCCTCGTCGAGCACCAGAATCGGCGCGTCGGTGAGGATGGCACGGGCGATGGCCACGCGCTGGCGTTGGCCGCCCGAAAGCTTAACGCCCCGCTCGCCCACCATGGTGTCAAAGCCACGGGGCAGGCGGTCGATAAACTCGGTCGCATTAGCCAAGCGAGCCGCTTCGCGGATCTGCTCGTCGGTAGCGTCGGGGCGGCCGTAGGCGATATTCTCGCGAATGGAGCGATGGAACAGCAGCGCCTCCTGCGGCACGTAGGCAACTTGGCGGCGCAGGCTCTGCTGCGTGCAGCGCGAAACGTCCTGGCCGTCCACGAGCACGCGGCCGACCTGTACGTCGTCCAGGCGCAGCAACAGCTTGGTGAGTGTCGTCTTGCCCGAGCCCGATTTGCCCACCAGGCCCACGCGCTGGCCCGCCGCCACATGGAGCGTCAGGTCGTCGAACACGCTCTCGCCCGCCGCGGCATCACGGTATGCAAAGCTCAAGTGCTCAAAATCAATCGCGCCCTCGCTCACCTTGAGCTCGGGGGCGTTCTCGTCGTCTGCCACCAGACACGGCTCGTCCAGCACGCGCGTCATCTCGGCCGCATCGCCCAGCGCGCGATTGATGCGCTGCATCATGGAGCTCACGTAGTTCAGACGCATGGTGAGGTTGTACGTATAGGTAAAGATCATGACGAGCGCGCCGGCAGAGATGCCAAACCACGCGTTGCCGCCCGCCACGAACACGCTCACCACGGCCATGGTGATGACGATAAGGCCCGAGGTCGTAAAGTTGCGCTGCATCATGGCGTGCATCGAAACCGTTTCGGCATCACGCGCGGCACGGTCAGCGGTATCGAATAGGTCGCGCTCAAAGTCCTCGCGCCCGCAGGTTTTGACGGCCAGGATGTTCGTGACCGCGTCGGAAAGCACACCCGACAGCTTGTTCTGCGCAGCGGACGTCGCGGCCGAAAGCGGCATGATGCGCTTGTACATAAACCAGACAAACGCAATGTAGACGACCATGATGCCCACCAGGATCACGGTAAACGTCGGCACCACCGGGGCGAGCGCCGCCACCGTGCAGACGACCGAGGTGATGGTGGGGATGAGCGAATACACCGTTACGTCCACCAGACCCGTGTAGCCACTCATAAAACGGCTCGTCTGGCTCACAAGCGATCCGCCAAAGCGGCTGGTGTGGAATGTCATGGATTGATTGGAGAGCGTGTCAAAGCACAGGCGCGCCAGGTGATAGTTGCCCGCAATCTCGAGCTTGTAGACGGTGTAGTCCTGCAGCTTGGAGAGGATCTGGCCTACCAGGTTAACGAGCACGAGCGCCAAAATGTAAGGACCAAAGACCTCAAACACCTGGTCGCCTGCCACGGGGCCGGCCTGGACGCGGTCGACGATAAGCGCCATCACGTAGGTGTTGGCAAACGTAAGCAAAAAGATATAGCCCGCCGACGAGAATACCGAGAGAAAGACGATCAGCGGCTGCGTGCGCGTGACATCCCAAAAACGCTGCAACGTGCGGCGCACGGTGGAGCGCTTGAGCGGGCTGGTGCTTCTCTGAGACATGGGCTTCCTTTCACGTCTGATAGGGCGAAACGCCATTGTTGCACACTAAAGCGCACTTCAAGCAAGCACGATGCGAAAAGCGCCCGCGCCTCGCGCTTGCGCCGACGCCCCGCCGTCCGTTGCGGCTAGCCCTCGTCTTCCTGGCCCGCGAGTAAGCCTGCGGACTCCAAGCCCAGAATCGCGTCGGCCTCCTCGGCATCCTCCAGCGCATCGATGTCCTTGAGCTTGCGCTCCATAACGTTGGTGCGCGTGGTGATAATGCCCTCGACCGTCTTGCCCGCAGTCTCGATCTGCTGTTGGGCGCGGCGTAGCGCCGCCTGATAGCGCGGCAGCTCAGCCTTGACGGCGGAAAGCACGCGCAGCACGTCATCGGTGCGTTTTTGCAGCCTAAACGTCTGATAGCTCATCTGCAGGCTGTTGAGGATGGCGGCCATGGTACTGGGGCCGGCAACGTTGACGTGACAGTCGCGGCCCAGGGTCTCGACAAGCCCGGGGCGGCTGACGACCTCGGCGTACAGGCCCTCAAACGGCACGAACATGATGCCAAAGTTGGTCGTCGCGGGCACGCTCAGGTACTTCTCGCAAATGTCCTTTGCCTCGCGCTTCACCATCATATCGAGCGTCTTGCGCGCAGCGGCGACGGCCTCCGCGTCGCCCGACTCCTGGGCGTCGAGCAGATGCTCGTACGCATCGCCCGGGAATTTGGAGTCGATCGGCAGCAGCACGGGATCGCCCTCGTCCACCGGCAGCTTGACGGCAAACTCAACACGCTCCGAGGCGCCAGGCTTGGTGGCCACGTTTTCCAGATACTGGTCGGGCGTAAGGATGTCCGCCAGGATTGCGCCCAGCTGCACCTCGCCCAAAATGCCGCGCGCCTTCACATTGCCCAGCACGCGCTTAAGGTCGCCCACACCGGTGGCGATGGATTGCATATCGCCCAGGCCCTTGTACACGGCCTCGAGCTGGTCACTCACTTGCTTAAACGATGCAGACAGACGGTCGTTGAGCGTACGGGAGAGTTTCTCGTCCACCGTCGCGCGCATCTGATCGAGCTGCACGTTGTTGTCCTTGCGAATGGCGCCCAGCTGGGCGTCGACCGTCTCGCGCACCTTGTCCAGGCGGTGCTCGATGCCCTCGCGGTTGGCGCCGAGCTGTTGGGCCGTCTCGCGGCGCAGGTCATCCATACGGTCGCCAGCCTGCGAGAACTCACGCGCGATGGTCAGGTAGCGCTGCTGCTCTACGGCGGCGTCGGTCGTCTGCTGCTGCGCGATGGCGTTTGCCGTGCGGCGGGTTTCTGCCAGCGCGACGTTCAGGGTGTCGAGCGCGTTGTTGGCCTGCTCGAGCGCCGCGAGCGTCTCCGCGTCGTTGCCGCCACGCTCTCGCAACTCGGCACGAAGGCCTTTAAGCTGCAGGGCGCAAACCACAGCAACTCCCACCGCCACCAAGGCAATCACAACAAGCGCAATATCAATAGCAGACATAGACTCCGCCCAACAAACCCAATCGATTATCAATCAAAACCGCAATCAATCTTACCCCGCCACACGCACCGGGCGTTCCACGGCAGTCGGGCAAATGGATTTTGGGCCACAGGCGTCAAAACGCTAACTCTCCCAGCCGGCGCGAACGGTTGTCACGACATCGCCTAGGCGCTGGCCGAGAGCCGCCAAGTGCTGAAGCACCTCATTGGGCGAGGCGCCGTTGAGAATGCACGTGAAGGCATATGAGGCCAAGAAGATTGCCGCGAGTCCCAACGGGATCAGCACAATCATCGCTAACGTGCGCAGGCGCTGGCCCACGCGGCGGTGACGCGTGCGGCGCTTGTCGAACGCAAGCTCCTGCGCATATGAATCTTGTTGTACGGAATAGGCCTCTGGCGCCGATTCACACCCGGGCACAGCTGCAGGTACAGCAGTGGGCACGGCATTTTGCGCAAGGGGCTGAGCGGCTACCCCTTGCATTTGCATCTCCATAAGCCGTTGCTGTTGACGCAACATGCGCTCGGCTTGTTGCTGCGGAGTCTCAAGAAACAGGTCCATGCTGGCCTCCAAAATCGGAGCATTCGACGCTTACGCCCAGCATCCCGCACCGCCAAGGCCACGGCAACGCAATCCGTAGCAATAGCCGCAAAGTTTCTTGTTGACAAAAGCTGTCGAAAACCTCAACAACTCCCCTACCAGCACTTTCTCTGAGCTTTTTTATCGAATGATCTTTTGCCCTTCCACCAACCCGCCAACTAACCAAAAGCTGACCAAAAGCTTGACGGAAATTGTGAAGACCGGGACCCCACACAAAAAGTGCCGCCCCAAAGGGGACGACCCAACGCCGGGGCGCGGGGCGGGAGGCCGGATTGCCTTCCCTCAACGCGACCCTGCGAAGCCGTGAGCGGGGAGGGAAGGCAATCCGGCCTCCCGCCCCGCGCCCCGCAGCAGCCAGCGCCAAGCGCTAGTAGTTCACCACCTGCTCCTCAAAGTACGCCTTCGGGTGGTTACAGACCGGGCACACCTCGGGCGCCTCGGCACCAACGTGCAGGTGCCCGCAGTTCAGGCACTTCCATACCTTTACGCCCTCGCGCTCAAACACCTCGCCCGACTCAATACGCTCGACAAGCTTGTTGTAGCGCTCCTCGTGAGCCTTCTCGACAGCACCGACGCCACGGAACTTTGCGGCAATCTCGGTAAAGCCCTCCTCCTCGGCGGTCTTGGCGAACTCGTCGTACATCGTGGTCCACTCGTAGTTCTCGCCCGCAGCGGCATCACGCAAGTTGTCCAGAGTGTCGGGAACGGCGCCGTCGTGCAGATACTTAAACCACAGCTTGGCGTGCTCGGACTCGTTGCCCGCCGTCTCGGCAAAGATATTCGAGATCTGAACGTAGCCATCCTTCTTGGCCTTAGATGCGTAGTAGCGATACTTGGTGTGCGCCTGGGACTCACCAGCAAAAGCGGTCTCGAGGTTCTTCTTGGTTTGGGAGTTCTCAAAATCCATAGGTGTACTTCCCTTCAACACATGCCGCCCGCAGGCTTCGAGCGGCCTTGTCTTTAGGATGCCCTCATGTCGAAAATCTAAACCTTACAATCCTGTTTTTCAGATTCGGGCGGGCTACACGCTTAGCCAGCGGTCGCCCTCCACGCGACAAAAGCCCTCACGCTCAAGATCGGCGAGAATGCTTGCAACCAACTCGCGCTCGACCGGCTCGCGGCCTGCCGCCGCCTCCATTTCGTTGACACCCGCCACGGCCTCGGCGAGCGTGATGCCCGCCGGCCGCCCATCGCGCGCAGCCAGCAGCATGCGCACAATATGGGCGCGCTTTTGACGGCGCGAGCCCTCAAACTTGGACTGACGGCTATAGCTCGCCGAGCGCCTGGACGGATTGGGCAGCGTCTTTTTAAGATACGCGCCGTAATCCAGCAACGCGTAATACCACGCGCGCGGCGTGTCGGCATCGTCTTGAGGCACGGCAAAGGGAGCGATCTCATCCGCCGTCGCACCGGGAACCGCCGGACAGGCGGCCTGAATCAACGGCACCAGCTCGCGATCGGGAACGGCCGGCACATCGGGAAAGAAATGATGCAGAAAGACCGTGCGCACGTTGGTCTCCAGATACACACCCGGTAGATCGAAAGCAAACGACCGGATGCCCTGCGCCGTCGCCGGGCCAATACCGGGCAGGGCGACCAAGTCGCGCGTCTCACGTGGAAACTCCCCACCCCAGTCTTCCATAACGCACTGAGCGGCTCTGTGAAGCGCCAGGGCACGCCGGTTGTAGCCCATCCCCTGCCAGGCATCCAAAACGTCGGAAGGAGCGGCCTGAGCGAGCGCATGTACGGTCGGAAAGCGGTCGAGCCACGCGGGCATACGCGTCTGTACACGCGGCACCTGCGTTTGCTGCAGCATAACCTCGGAAAGCCAAATAATGTACGGGTCGCGCGTGCGGCGCCACGGAAGGTCGCGATAACGCAGGACCCCTTCCGAACGAATCATCGAACGAAAGGGGTCCTGAATCATGGCTATGCTCCTTATGCGGCGCTATTCCTCCCGGCAAGCGCACGCACAGGTGGCGTACTCGGGAAACGCATCGCGATCGGCGAACTTGGAATCGACGGCCGGGAACTGGCGGTGATCGACGATATCGCCCAGCGAAACGGAATCGAGATAGTCGCGCATCAGCGCTTGAGCTCCAGCCCACAGGGGATGATAGCAGCACGTACCCATGCGTGCACAGTCGCCATCGGGCGCGGTGCAATCGTTCATGACCATGGGGCCCTGAACGGCCTCAACGACCTGGCGGATGGTGACATCGTCGGGGCTGACCTTAAGACGCATACCGCCATGGACGCCACGCAGGCTCTCCACAATACCGGCCTGAACCAAACCATGCTGAATCGAACGGGCAAACGAATACGGGACATTGACCTCTTCGGCGGCGGTGCGAACAGAAAGCAGACGCTCCGGGTCCTCGGCAAGCATCGCGAGCATGCGAAGGGCGTAATCAGTCTTCCTCGATATGTCCATTTTTCCCCTTTCAAGGAATAGGAACAGCTCGAACGAGCTCCGGAGCCGAGCTTACGTCGAGACGCCAATGACCGTATGGACGCCCATATAGCAAAACGGGTGCCCACTGAATGCCGTGTTTGAAGCCTCTTGCATCAAAAACGGCCCATAGTGCAAATCAGTATAACCTAACCCCCTGCTTCGTTGAACAGGTGTTGCGCAACAAACGCTTTGTTTAAACACATGTCTCAAACGGAGCTTATCCGGGAATTGGAAGGATTTGGTTTCGGGTGGAAGGGGCCGATGGGATCAAGGTCCTATCAAACGCAAAAAGCCACGTCCGAAGACGTGGCTTTAATTGCGTTGGCGGGAAGTACGGGGCTCGAACCCGCGACCTCCGACGTGACAGGCCGGCGCTCTAACCAAACTGAGCTAACTCCCCAGGCAGTCGTTCGCGTTTGTTTCCGCTCGCGTGCGCTGCGGGAATTAGTATACACAGAAGTCTGTCCGGTGCGCAACAACTTTTTTGAAAAAATTTTTGGGGCCATCCGGGAGGGTCTCCGGGGCCGGGGGCGGGGGTTAAGTTTGCTGCTCTACAGTCCTGCGCAAGACGGAAAGCACATTAAGTGCTTTCCTTTGCGTGCGGAACTCGCGACAAACTTAACCCCCGCCCCCGGCCCCGGAGACCCTCCCTGCCGTCACATTATTCAACCAGTTTTGCGGGCGTGCGCCGCTGCGCGGCTAGCCCGCGTGCTCCTCGGCGGGGTTGGTCTGATGAATCTAGTTGAACTTCGGCCTTTTGCTGAAAGAAAAACGGGAGATGCGATCTGCATCCCCCGTTTTTGTTGCGGTTAGTCCAAGTCAATAAATTTGGTGCTCAGGATCTTGCCGTCTTTGACAAGCATTCTGGCCATGGTGGGGCCTCTGGTGCCTCTGGGGTAGCTGGCGCTGCCGGGGTTGAGGACTAGGCAGCGGCCTACTTGGGCTTCTTTGGTTACGTGGGTGTGACCGTTGATGGCTACGTCTACGGATCCCACCGGAAGGTCTTCGCGGTAGTGGGCTACGGCAAATTTGAGGCCTTCGTAGGTGAAGAGGGCCAGACGGTCTACATCCGGGCCGTAATCGCGGTAGTAGTCGTTGTTTCCTAGGACCGCTCGCACGGGGGCGATGGTGCATAGATGCTCGTAATCCATCTCGGACGTTAGGTCTCCGGCGTGAATGATCAGATCTGCGCCCTTGAGCTCGTCCAGAAGCGCGGGCGAAAGATAGCCGTGGGTGTCCGAGATGATGTCGATGCGCTTGGCGCTTGCACTGTTCATGGGATCCCTTCTGCAAAACCGATTCGACGTATATACAAAAAGCCCCACGGCTCCGCAGACAATTGGTCTACAGGGCTGCGGGGCCAGTTTGCTAGAGGCTCAGGGCCTTCTTGAGCGGCACAACGCGGCGGCGCGAGACCGGCACGCGTTCGTCGACGCCCGTAATGCCCAGTTGGATAGCGCCCGAGGGCACCGTCTCGACATCCGTGACGCACGCCAAGTTGACGATATAGCGGCGATGAACGCGAAAGAAGCCAAAGTCGCAAAGCTTGGCCTCGAACTGCGCCAGCGAAGTCGTCGATAGAAAACGATCATCGACGGTATAGATACAGGAGTAATCGTCCTTGGCCATGATGAAGCGAATGTCATCCACGGGGATGAGGACCTTACGGCCGCCCTTTTCCACCGGAATGCGCTCGATGGTGGCTTTGCTGTCCGTGACGGGCTTGGCGTGCTGCATGACCTTCTCGATCGCGCGATCCAGGCGTGCCTCCTCGACCGGCTTCATGAGGTAATCGACGGCATCTACGTCGAACGCCTCGACGGCATGATCGCTATACGCGGTCACAAACACAATCGCCGGCGGATTCTTAAGCTTATGCAGTGCCTCGGCAAGCTGCAGACCTGAAGCGCCGGGCATCGAGATATCGAGAAATACGACATCGACGCGGCTTTCCATCAACATCTCAATGGCGGAGCGAACGCTCGACGCCTCAGTGATCGTGCCGATCTTGCCCGTCTGCTCGAGCAAGAAGCGAAGTTCCGAACGGGCCGGGGCCTCATCATCCACAATCATCGCACGCAGCATAGGGATTAAACCTTTCGTCAACAAACTACGCTGGGCATCCGCCGCTTGGCGTTGAGCCCATAGCCTTTTATTTTACTCTTGAATGTCAAAGATGCTCTCTGACAAATCAAGATGCAGGAGCACTTTGGTGCCCTTGCCCGGCGCCGATTCGACGCGCGTATAAGAGTGCGGTCCATAAAAGCGATGGATGCGCTCAGAAATATTGTGCATGGCCACGCCGGCGCCGCCGCCTTGCGGGGAACTGGCATCGGGGCGGGCGGAGCGCTCATCAAACAGCCTGGCGGCGGTGCCCTCGTCCATACCCACGCCGTTGTCGGCCACGGCAATCAGGATTGCGTCGTCGCCGTCTTGATGGACGGTCACATCGATCCGCAGGGCATCGCCATCGCCCATGCCATGCCGCACGGCGTTCTCGACGATGGGCTGGATTACAAAGGCCGGGACCAACGTGTCCTCGACATCCTCGGAGACATCGAAGGTCGCCAGTACGCGGTCTTCGCCAAAGCGCGCCTTCTCAAACGTCAGGTAGCGCTTGGTCTGGGCAACCTCACGCGAGACCGGGATAAGCGACCCCGAGTTGTCGAGCGTGGCGCGATAGAACGAGGAGAACTCGCGCAGCAGCTCGCGGGCACGCAGCGGATCGGTGCGTGTAAACGACGCAATGGTGTTCAGCGTGTTGAACAGGAAGTGCGGGTTAATCTGCGCCTGCAGGGCACGCACCTCGGCACGGGCCGTCAGTTCCTTTTGCACCTCGAGCTCGTGGATGGCGAGCTGCGTGGACAGGATCTCGGCAAAACCCGAGGCGAGCGCATACTGGGTACGGTCGACGGCACGCGGGGTCTTGTAGTAGAACTTGAGCGTGCCGACGGTGCGGTCGCCCACCTTGATGGGCGCGATGATACCGGCGGGAACATGGTTGTGCGAGCCATCCGAACCCACCACGTCCACCACGCGGTTGAACGACTGCACGATGCCGTGCTCAATGACGTAGCGCGTGGCAAGCGTATGGATGGGCGAATCGGGCAGTAGCTTTTCCTCGAGCTCGCCCGCGCAGGCCAGCACGTTGCCCTCGTCGGTGATGGCAACCGTCATGGCACGCGTCTCGGGCAAAATGCGCCGGCACACCAAACGCGCCGACTCCTGCGTCAGACCGCCCTTAATGTCCTCGAGCATGGCCGAGGCCACCGAGAGCGTCTCCTCGGTGTACTGGGAGCGCACCGAATCGGGATTGAGCGTCAAAAAGATAAAGATGCACAGAAAGATGCACAGCAGCGCGCAGGCAATCACCGTGGCGATCGGCTCGATACCGGTCACCAAGGCAAAAATAAAGTACACCAGCACGCAAATGGCGCAGGCAACGGCAATGATGCGAAAGATTGATATTGAACTATCGCGCTGGGCGCGGCGGTCGATCATTCGGCCCCCTCCAGGATACTGATCAGTTGTGCGTCATGCCAAAGCCCGTCCATGATCTTGGGCCAAAAGCTCTGGAAACGCAGGTAGCTTGCAGCGTTTTGGCGCGCATAGGCCTTTGCCTCGCCGATACCATGGCGCCAAATGCGCAGGTAGCCCTCATGCTCGCGGGTAAACACGCTGCGGACCATAGCGGTCTTGCGCACGCGGTCGTCGAGCTCGCGCGAAATCCACGGGCCCGGGTAGGGCATGAGTGATGCCGCCGTAACGGGAATGAGCTCCTTTTGATGCGCGGCGAATGTCAACTTGGCCCGTTCGTAGTACCAACGGTATACATCCTGCATAAAGCGCGGTGAGCGCTTTTCGGACTCCGGAGGCAGATGGCGCACGGTCCACTCGTTATCGAACCACACGTCGTAGCCAAACATGCGCATGTTAAAGAGGTAGTCCAAGTCCTCGCCGCGGGTGATAAACGGGTCAAAGGCTACACGCGTAAAGGCGCGGGCGTGCAGGGCCATCAGACCGCCGCACACGTAGTTGGAGCGCGAGATGCGGGTGCCCGAGAGCGCCTTTTTCATCCAACGGTTGAACTCGATGCGCTTGGTCCACCAACGATGGCAGATGCCCGCCTTGTCCGTGGGAGCCAGCGGCGAGCCGTCGCGATCGTAGAAATAGCCGCTCTTGACCAAGATCGGCAAGCCCTGACGCGTCTGCTGCCCCAACGCATAGGTCGCGCGCTTCATAAAGTCGGCGTCGATGACAGTCTCATCGTCATCCAAAAAGATAACCGCGTCATGCCCCAGCACAGCGGCACAGGCTAGCCCCATGTTGCGGATGGCACCGTAGCCTCGCAGGCTCACGCATTCGCCCGAACCCTTGGGCGCGATCTGAGCAACCCGGTCTGCGATGCGCGAGGCCTGGGTGTTGGTGACAACGGTGACCTTGAGCGTGGGATGCGCGTCGACAATCTCGTGCACGCGCAGCGACACATCGGCTGTGGCAGAAACGGGACAGACCACCAAAAGGATGATGCGCGGAATGTCGCACGCCTGCTCAAGCGAGGCCAAGCAGCGGTCAAGTTCGGGATTGTCGGCGTTGAGTCGCGTCGAATGGTCATAGGTGCCAGGGGCGTTTGCGCAAGCGTCATCGCCCGCCCAATACGTTGGAATCACGACTGTGGCGTTCATGCCTTACCCTCCCTGCAACACAAAAACGGGACGCCGCCAAACACAGGCGACGCCCCGCGACCTAGCTGATTCCATCATACCCAGTTGGGCAAATCATTGCTCGCAAGTCGCAATGTTTATTGCGGATAACCCCAAAAGAGTACCGTGGACAGGCACAATAGCCGCTCGCTCCTATGCGGCATGCTCTGCCGCCCGAGTCATGCGGGACAGGCGGACCAGCAGCATAAAGCCAACGATCAGCAGCACACCAATGGAAAGGACGCCCAGCGACGGGTTGCCGGTCAGCGAGGTGACGACCGACACTAGGAAAGTGCCCATGACGCTTGCATAGCGACCGAAGATGTCAAAGAAGCCGTAGTACTCGTTGGACTTTTCCTTGGGGATAATGCGGCCAAAGTAGCTACGGCTAAGCGCCTGCACGCCGCCCTGGAACAGGCCGACCATAATGGCAAGCACCCAGAATTCAAAGGCGGTCTTTAGGAAGAACGCGGCGAACAGCACAATGCCCATGTAGGCGGCGACCGCCACCAGGATCATGTTGAGCGTGCCCACGCGTCCGGCGAGCTTGCCGTAGATGATGGCGGACGGAAAGGCCACGAACTGCGTAACGAGCAGCGCCAGCACCAGCTGCGTCGAATCGATGCCCAAAGCCGAGCCGTAGCTGGTAGCCATGGAAATGACCGTGTGGACGCCATCGATATAGAAGAAGAACGCGATCATGTAGACCAGCACGGTCTTGTTGTGGGCGATCTCGCGCATGGTGTGTCCGACCTCGGAGGACACACCGCCCACGATGTGGCCGATGGTGTCCTCGGGACCGCGCTCGCGACCGTACTTTTGCTTATAGGTGCGAATGAGCGGCAGGGTAAAGATGAGCCACCAGGCACCGGTGATGATAAACGACAGACGCGTTGCCAGCATGGTGGGGACGCCAAGAGCGGGGCCGCCCATGATGAGCGCCAGGCAGATGATGAACGGCACGGTGGAACCGATGTAGCCCCAGGCATAGCCCGAGCTGGACACGGCGTCCATGCGCTCGTCGGTGGTAATGTCGGGCAGCATGGCGTCGTAGAACGTCATAGAAGAGTTAAGGCCGATGGTGCACAGCACGTACACGGTCAAAAATGCCATGGCGGACATTGGGATAGCCTGCGCCAGACAAAGCACCAGGCCCGTGAGGAAGAAGCCCAAGAAGAACTTAATCTTGTTGCCGGCGTAGTCGGCAAGCGCGCCCAGAATGGGCATGAGCATGGCGATGACCAGCGAGGCAATCGTCTGTGCGTTGCCCCAAGCGACCACCAGGTCGGCCGAGGAAGCACCGGTATTGATGGCGTTAAAGTAAATGGGCACCACCGAGGTATTGAGCAGCACGAGCGCCGAATTGCCCACATCGTACATAACCCAGTTACGCTCGAGCTTGGTGTATTTCATGGACAGGGACCCTTCGTATTCGCCCGATATGCAGTTAGTTCATCGTACCCCAATTGTCCAGAACCGCCGGTAAGGATTCGGCAAAGGGGCACGCACGGGCCCTATTCCTCGCGGTCGAACTCCTCATCGGCTTCGAGCACGCGACCGCTGTAGTTGACGTGACTGGTCACGGCATCCATGTCACCGGTCTCGATAAAGCGGGCGACGGTGAGCTCGTAATCGAGCAGTGCGCGGTCAAAGACCTCGGGGAAGCTCTCGGTCGAGACTTCATCGGTAAAGGGGCTCTTCCATGCCAAGTGGCCCAGATTTCCGGTGCGCTCGGGCAGCTCCGTCGTCACGCGATGGGCAAGGCCGTCGAGCAGCGAGTAGTCGTGCACCAAGCCCTCAACCAGCGAGATCGCGCGCGTCTTTACGGAGCCGGCCGGCTCAATCGCGCGGTAAAGTCGCTGCATATTGGCAACGGCAGCACCGTACTCCCCCGCCGGAATGTCAATGCCGTACACGCGTCCGGCAACATAGCTCATCAGCACGCCGGCCACGCGATTGATGCGATCGGTGGTGACGATCTCGCCCGCCGGCGGATAATCGTCGACCGTAGCGCCATCGCGTTTAAGCTGCAGCATCAGTACATCCAGGTCGCTCTCGATCACGGCATGGACCTGACTGCTCGAATCCTCAAGCTCTGAATCGGACTCAACGATGCCAAACTGCTGCTCATAGACAAAGGGGTGGGCGTTGCGGTCGAGCACGTAATGAGACAGCAGGCCCAGCGCAAAGGCACGACCCAAGCTGGCGTCGCGCGGCAGCAGATGCGATACGCCGTCGCGCAGGCACGCGAACTGGCGAGACATGCGCGACCGATGCATGACCTGCGCCAGCAGCGTGCAGTCGGAAACACGCGGTGTCAGAATGTGAAAGAAAAACGGGTCGGGGCCTTGGTTGCCCAAGATAAAGGCAATGCGCTCTTCATCGGACGTGATGACGCCCTGCGGAAGACGGTCGATGCTTTCCTCGCCAAACAGATGATGGGTGATAAGCGCGGGCATAATGATCCTTTCGATTTCATTCGATGCCACCCATTATGCCCACCGCGCGCCCATGCCAAACCTGCGATGGTAAACGACGGCACGCAAGCCTCTTACGCAAGCCCCAGGTGCGACTTGACCTCGGCGGCACGACGACGGGACACCGGTACCGTCGAGTTCACGCGGTCGAGCCTGAGCTCCATCAACCCCGTGGAGCCAATCTCAACATTGTGCACGTCTTCCAAATTGACCAGGTAGCTGCGATGAACGCGAATAAAGCCCTCGGAGTCCAAGCGACGCTCGAGCGAGGAGATCGACTCATTGATCAGGTACGTTCCCTCGGCGCAGATGGCGTTGCAAAAATCGGCGCGCGCCTCAAAGTAGCAGACGTCTGCGGCGGGAATGAACACCTTTTTGCCCCCGCGGTCCACCGTCAGACGCAAAGGCTGGCGCGGAGCATGGATAACACGACGGGCACCCAAGGCTGCCTCGATCTTGTCGAGTGCCTTTGACAGGCGTGCGTCCTCGACCGGCTTGACGACATAGTCGACCGCATCGAGGTTATACGCATCAGCGGCAAATTCGGCAAACGCCGTCACAAACACAACCACCGGCGGCGTCTTTAGGTTCTGCAGCGTCTCGGCAAGCTCAATTCCCGAGCGACCGGGCATGGTAATGTCTAAAAACAACACGTCGGGCTTGTTCGACAGAATCGACTCCACGGCTTCGGTGACATTGCCCGCCTCGGCAATCTGACCCACGCGCGTATCCTTTTCCAACAGATAGCGTAACTCAGCCCTAATGGGAGGCTCGTCATCAACCACCAAGATGTTCCAGCCTTCGGACATATGTGCTTCCCCTCTTTTTCTCTCAATCCAACCGCGTGCTACGCCGTCAACGGCGCCGGCTCATGCGGCTCGCCGTTCAGCTCGACGATGACCTGCGTCCCCACGCCCTCCTGGGACTTCACGCGCATGCCGGAATCTTCTCCGTAAAAGAAATGGATGCGCTGAAGCACGTTGAAGAGCGCCAGGCCGCAACCTCGCTTGATGGAGCCGTCGGCGGTAATGCTCTCGGGCTCCTCCAGGCGATGCTGCTCAAACAGATGCGCGCAGACTTCTTCGCTCATACCGATGCCATCGTCCTCGACAATGATCTCCAAACCGTCATCGGTCTCGAAAGCCCTAACATGAATAGAAAGCGGCTCGGTCTCGCGCTGCGCGTGCTTGATGCAGTTTTCGAGCAACGGCTGCAAGATAAACGGCGGCACCAGGCTGTCGCGCACCTCAAAGTCGATATCGACCGAGACGCGCAGACGGCCGTCGCCATACCGGGCCTGCATAAGATTGATATAACGAGTACCCTGTTCCACCTCGTGCTCGAGCGTGGTGAGCGTATCGGAATCAGAAAGCGTCTGACGATAGTAATTGGAGAAGTCGATCAGCAGCGATCGCGCCTTGTCGGGCTCGGTTCGAACGAGCGACACGATGGTGCTGATGGTGTTAAACAGAAAATGAGGATCGACCTGCGATTGCAAGGCGCGCAGCTCCACGCGGGCCGTAAGCTCGTCCTGGCGCTCGAGCTCAAAGCTCGCAAGCTGCGTGGAAATTAGATCGGCAAAGCCCGAGGCAAGCGCCGTCTGGCGCATATCGATGCTGCTCAGACGGGGATAATACAGCTCGAGCGTGCCCACGCAATGCCCGCGCACGGTAAGCGGTGCGACAATACCGGCGCGCAGGCGCGGAAGGTAGCCACCCGTCTCGGTCGAGGCATCGCGCGAGAACACGCTTTGCTCACCGCTGTTGATCACGTTGAGCGTAGTCCGCAGTACCACCGGGGTGCCCGCGGGGCATTTTGCCGAGTCCTCGCCCCAGCTTGCCAACACCTGCTTGCCGTCGGTAAAGCAGATGGCAGAGGCGATAGTTTCGGACAGGATGATCTTAGAGGCGCCCAGGGCAGCTTCGGGCGTAAGGCCGCGCGACGTGTAGGCGAATATTTTTGAAGCGATGGCGAGCGTGCGGTCGGTTGCGCTCGATGTGAGGTCGTCGGGAACGACAAAGACGTACGAGAAGAAGAAGCACAGCATGACCAAGCCGGCAATGACGACAACGGCCGGAACGGGATTGGGATTATCGGTTAGATCCCAGATGAGCAGCAGGATAAGCAGCGGAACGACAATACCGAGCAAGATGGCTTGAACCACATGCTGAGCGGTACGAAAGACCTTGGTAGAGTTGTAGCTCTTGCCCAGAATCAGCCTATTGAGATCCACCGTCATCTCCTTCTTACTGACGCACCCCATAGCAATAAAGAGGGCCGCAAGCGACCCTCTCCATTGCATTATGCAATCAAATACTGTGTTTTACATCAAGCCATCGATGAACGGTAGCTTAGGCGCTGTACTTGTTTGCCTCGCCGAAGGTGCCGGCCTCGACAATCCAGCCGTCCTTCATGATGACGTCCATGTTGTCGGTGTTGAGCACGTGGATGTCGGCGGCGACGTCACCGTTGACGACCAGCAGGTCGGCGCACTTGCCGGCCTCGATGGAACCGGTCTCGTCCTCGATGTGGCACATCTTGGCACCGTTGAGAGTGGCACAGGTGATGGTCTCGACCGGGGTGAAGCCGATCTTGTCGACGAACTCGTACATCTCCTCGATGGAGCAGGTGCCGTACGGGGTGACGAAGGAGAAGGAGTCGGAGCCGATCGTCATGACGACGCCGCGCTTCTTGGCCTCGCGCAGGCAGTCGTAGTTGCGCTGCAGCTCCTTCTCGACCAGGGTGCCCTCGTACTTGTCGTGCAGCTCGGGGACGTAGACGGGCGGATAGGTGGCGTACCAGGTGGGCAGGAAGGCGATCGTCGGAGTGAAGAAGGTGCCCTGCTCGGCCATGAGGTCCATGGTGCGCTCATCGATATCGAAGCCGTGAATCAACTGCTCGCAGCCAAAGCGAACGGAATCGTAGGCAGCGGCGTGGTTGTTGTAGCAGTGGCTCCACACGGGGATGCCGACCATCTTGGCCTCTTCGACCACGGCCTGGATCTCCTCGGAGCAGTAGTGCTGGTCGCGACCGGAGTCCCAGCGCCAGATGCCGCCACCGGTAGCCCAGATCTTGATGGCATCGGGGTTCTCGCGCAGGCGACGACGGACGGCCTTGCGCAGATCCCAAGGACCGTCGACCTGGTCGCCCCAGGGATGGGATTCCTTGTTGAGCTCCTGGGTGCAGTGGTGGGAGTCACCGTGGCCGGCAACGCGGCAGAAGCCGAGGCCGGTGGCCAGAACGCGCGGGCCCTTGAAGACGCCCTTGTCGATGCAGTCACGGATCTGGATACCAAAGCGGCCGATTTCGCAGACGGTGGTGAGGCCGTGGGTAAGGCAGTCGTAGGCCTGCTTGACGGCGACGGCCTGCTTCTCGAGGAGCGGCTGCATGACCCAATCGGTGTCATCGTCGGTCAGGTTGCCCGAGAAGTGCAGGTGGGTGTCGATCAGGCCGGGAAGGACGGTCTTGCCGGCGGCGTCGATGACCTCAACGCCCTCGGGAAGGTCCTGCATAGCGCCGGCGTACTCGATCTTGCCGTTGTCGTCGACGAGAACGAGGGAGTTCTCGACCGGCTCGGCACCGGTACCGTCGATGAGCTTGCCGCCAACGATTGCATACTTAGTGGACATGGTTCCTCCTTATGGATCCATATAGTGGGCGAGGCCGTGTTGGGTTAAGGCCTCACAAAGCTACCCAAGTGGTGCCGGGTTCGGTGCGCGGGAGAGAGGGCCCCGCGCACCCGATCCGCCCCGGCTAGGCGTTACTTTTTGCGGGAATTGGTGAAAGCCATGAGGGCCAGGCCAATAGCCAACCAGCCGATCACGATGCTCCACTCCACCATGTTGAGGGAGGCGGGAGAGAACGGAATCACGAGCAGGCCGATGATGATGGCGCAGGCAGCGATAGCGAGGCCGATGCCAAACTTGCCGCCGGGCACCTCGTAGGGACGAGGCAGGTCGGGCTCGGTGAAGCGCATGCGCAGGCAGGCGAGGGCGACCATACCGCAGGAGAAGATGAAGGCGAGAGCCGACACGTTGGTCAGAGGGATGAGCATGTTCTTGCCCAGGAACGGACCGATGACGGTGATGACGCCCAGAACGACGCAGGCGAGCTTGGGAGCGCCGGACTTGGGGTCGACCTCGGCGAACTTCTCGGGCAGTTGGCCCTTGCGGCCCATGGCGAGCATGATGCGGCTCGTGGCGCCGTAGAAGGAGTTCATCGGGCCCATGGGTCCAAGCGTGGCGATAACGAGCATGGCCAGGTACAAGAGCATGTTGATGCCCTTGAGGCAGGCAAGCGCGGGAACCGGACTCTTAACAAACTCATGCCAGTCGAGGATGGTGCCGAACGAGTAGATGCAGACCATGTAGAAGCCGCCGGCGGCCAGCAGGGCCAGGGAGATAATCTTGCCGAACTTGTTCCAGTTGAGGCCCTCGGCCGCTTCCTCAGCCTGCTGGGGAATGGTGTCGAAACCGGCGTAGAAGAACGGAGTCAGAACCAGGACCGATACGATGCCGGCGAACAGGCTGGTGCCCTCGGTAGCGGCCTTGCCGCCGCCAGCGCCGGCGACCTGGGAGAACACGGGCATGGCGTTGTCCGGTGAGCCGGTGAACAGCGAGACGCCCATGGCGAGCAGCATGCCGCAGAGCAGGGCCTTGGTCAGGAAGGCCTGGAGCTTGGCGGCCGAACTGGCACCGCGGAAGTTGAGGAAGATGACGTAGACTGCAAAGCCGAGCGCGATCAGCGTCGGGAACAGGTAAACATCGGCGCCCAGGATGGTGTAGAGCTTGACGGCGCGCAGCCACTCAAGACCGGGCAGGCTGCCGAACATCTCGGACACGAGGGTCGAAATGGCGATGGCCTCCCACGGGCACAGGATACCGTTGCCCAGGGCCAAAAGCCATCCGGTGATGTAGCTCAGCGTACGACCAAAGCTACGATCGACATACTCGACAATGCCGCCCGAGATGGGGATAGCAGCCGTGAGCTCACCGAAAACAGCTCCGACGGGCACGAGGAAGATTGCACCCAAGAGGAATGCGATCATAGCGGGAACGGGACCGCCGCCCACGACCATCCAGTCGCCGACCTGCAGAACCCAACCGGTGCCGATGATGGCACCGAAACCGATGGTGAAGAAGTTCCAGAGCGAAAGCGTTTTCTTCATACCGCCGTTATCCTCGACTGCAACTTCTGCGTTCTTGTCCGCCATTGTTCCCCTCCTTTCCTTTTTGACGCCCCTTGACGTCACCCCTTGCGCGGTCTGTTTTGCCGCGCTCTTTTATTTCGTGGCTTTAAGATACGGCCTTGGCGCAGCAGCTCCGCTTGTAGCTCGACCGAAGGCAGAACTGCAAAACGAGCGGCGCCGTTTTTGGGACGAACGGCACGGTTTGCCGCTCATTGTTGCCGCCCGTCCGACGGGCGTACGCTCATCGGACGCATAGAGAGATATTTTTGAGGCCGTGTGTTTTGCGCCTTTCATACCGTTTACCGAGCTTTTGACGCGCAGACCCATTTGTTGCACATCTTTTTTGTAGGATAGACAGGTTATACATGAGACAAGGCGGTACGAATGGCATACGGATACAACGACGGTGATCAACGGCGACAAAGCGTTCGCCTTGCTGGCCGTACCACGCCGACGCCCAGAAGTGCCACGAGCAGCAATCCACAACGCACTCAAGAACAACCCAGGCCTTCGTCTCGGCAGCAGGCAAGCAGAACGCGGCAGAGTGGCCGTCCGAGCACGGGCACAAGCGCGCAGCAAGATAGCCGCTTGGGCGCGCGCACTCGACAGCGTCAGGCCGAGGTTCCGCAACTACGCCGCAACGGCGCACGTCAGCCCGGCATCCATATCAACCGCTTCTTTTCGCATCCCCAAGGCGGACGCGACCGCAAGCCTTACCGCTCGACATCGCACGTGAATGCCCCCGCCCTGCCGGCTCGTCGACTTCGCCTCGCACTGTGCTCTATCCTTACCTGTCTGGTCTTTGTGCTTATGAGCTCCTGTATGTCCCACGGCTCGGCCGGTCTCGAGCCCACCGCCGAGGACAAGCTGCTCAAGGCCCCCGTCGCGCCCGGTTATTCTTTCGCCTTTTCGACCCCGCGCTCGCAATGGCAAGCCGGCACGATGCCCCATATCTATCAGATCGACCCTGCATGGTCGGAGCTGCCTTACGCCGGCGGTACCATCCGCCAAAATGCTTGCGGGCCTACGTGCCTCACCATGGTCTATATCTTTAAGACGGGACGCACCGATATGACTCCCGTCGATATGTGCGCGCTTTCCGAGGCAGGCAATTACGCCCCCACCGGTGCAACCGAATGGTCGTTTATGACGAGCGGTGCGTGGCAGTTGGGACTTAACGGAACGGAGCTTCATAACGATCGCGACTCGATGACTCAGGCGCTGCGTTCGGGAGCGCCCGTCATCGCCGCCGTTCGGCCGGGCACCTTTACCAACGTGGGCCACTACATTGTACTTTACGGTATTGACGACGCCGACCAGATTGAAGTCTTCGATCCCAACTCGGCCAGCCGCAGCGCCCGGCGCTGGGGCGTCGTAGAGGTCCTCAACGAAGTCGAAGCCATGTGGGCCTACTACTAGTCATTGGGCACTCATTGGGGACAGACTTAAATGAGTGGTCGTCGGGGACAGTCTTACGGACGCCGGCCGAGAGCAAACGAAAAGGGCCATCCCGAACTGCTTGGAACTGCCAGCACGGAAAGCGCATCCTGCTTTGGGGCCCAATAGCGGGATGCGCTTTCCGTTAGCGGCCCGTTTGGGAAACTAGGGACCGCTTTTCGACAAAAATCCGGGATGCATTTTCCGATTGAGGGCCTCAAGGGAAACCGCACCCCATGTTGGACGCTCATTCTGGGATGTGCTTTCCGCAGTTGATCGATGCGGCCTTTAAGGACTGTCCCAAGCTGCCGGCAGGAAAGGAACGTCCCCAAGTGCCGGGTTTCCGCAGCCTGCAATGCTCCTCATGAACAGCCGCCTCAATAATCAGAACCACCCTTAAAAAGGGTGGTTTGCTCTTAGGGTATAACCCACGGGCCCCGGGCTCGCGTCTAAAGGCGCGGGCCCGGACTTCGTCCAGGTCTAGTGCATCTTGACCCGTGGCGCGCCGGTCGAACCGGCAGCATCACCCCCTCTTGAAGGGGTCCTCGTACTCCTTCACGCTCAGCTTGTCCAGCGCGATGTCGTGGGACTCCTGCTCCCTGATGTACTTGGCGATCGTCGCCTCGTTCAGGCCGACGGTGGACACGTAGTAGCCCTCCGCCCAGAACTTCCTGTTGCCGAACTTGTACTTGAGGTTGGCGTGCCTGTCGAATATCATCAGCGAGCTCTTCCCCTTCAGGTAGCCCATGACGCTCGCGACGCTGTACTTCGGCGGGATCGCCAGCAGCACGTGCACGTGGTCGGGCATCAGGTGCCCCTCGATTATCTCGATCCCCTTGTACTCGCACAGCTTCCTGAGGATCTCCCCTATGTCGCTCCTGATTTGGTTGTAGATCACTTTGCGCCTATACTTCGGCGTGAACACGATGTGGTACTTGCACATCCACTTCGTGTGGGAAAGGCTGTAGGCCTTCTGGGCCATGGCGACCACCCTTTCGACTCGAATTCTTGACGGCCTGAACAATCGTCAATATCGGTCGGAGGGGTGGCTTTGTAAAGCCGTTTGTCTCCACCCGCGTAGCGGGTGGTTTAAAGCTGGCCGCTGCGCGGCCAGCGGACTAAAGTCTTGAACAACAAAAGCCCCTGCGGCCGAAGCGGACCGCGGGGGCAACAGACCTGCAAGAGTTAACTCAAGTCCTCGCCATTTGATGCAATGACCTTTTGGTACCAGCAGAAGCTGTCCTTTCGGTAGCGATCGAACGTGCCTTTGCCCGTATCATCGGCATCAACATAAACAAAGCCATAGCGCTTCTTCATCTGCCCCGTCGAGGCCGACACCAAATCGATACAGCCCCACGGCGTGTATCCCATCAGGTCAACACCGTCCTCGACAATTGCATCGCGCAGCGCAAGAATATGCCTTCGCAGGTAATCAATATGATACGCATCGTGGACTTTGCCGTCTTCCAGCGCATCGAGTCCGCCCACACCGTTCTCGGCGATAAAGAGCGGAAGATGGTAACGATCGTGGTAGCCGGCAAGCGTCACGCGCAAACCCAGCGCATCGATCTGCCACTTCCAGGCAGTCTCTTTATCCTTGAGGTACGGATTGCGCAACGTCGGGAACACGTTGCCCTCCGCCTTCTCGGCGATCACCTGATCATCGGCGCACACCAAGCGCGAGCAATAGTACGAGAACGAGATGAAGTCGACCGTATGCTCTGCCAGATACTCCGTATCGCCCGGCTCAAAGGGCACGTGAACACCCTCTTTCTCGAGTGCACGCAGCTTCCAAGCAGGATAGGCGCCCGCAGCCATCACGTCTGTGTAGAAGTAGCGGCCGCGGTCCTCCTCATACGCAAGCCATACGTCCTCGGGCGCACAACGGTACGGATAGGTCGCACCGGCAGCGACCATGCAACCCACCTTGTTTGCGGGATCGATCTTGTGCAGAATCTCGACAGCGCGAGCGCTCGCCATAAACATATGGTGCGAGAACGCCGCGGTCACGGCTGCACGGTCACGCTCATCCTCGAGCGTGACACCCGCGTTGAGATAGGACAGCGCCACGCTGTTGATCTCGTTGAACGTAAGCCAATAACGCACGAGGCCCTGGTACGCGCGTCCGACGGTCTCGACGTAGTGCGCATACCGCTCGATCATCTCTCGGCTTTGCCAGCCACCATAGCGCTCGACCAGAGCCAACGGATAGTCGTAGTGCGACAGCGTCACAAGCGGCTCGATTCCATGCTCGCGCAGCGCCTCGAATACCTGACGGTAAAACTCCAAGCCCTCGCCGTTGGGCTCGGTCTCCATCCCTGTGGGAAAAATACGGCTCCAGCAAATTGAAAGACGCAGGCACTTAAAGCCCATCTCGGCAAAGAGCTCGACATCCTCGTGCCAATGATGGAAGAAGTCGTTGCCCCAGCGGCATGGATACAGCCTGTCCGGATCATCCACGGGCTTTTGCCTGCCAAACATTACATCCCAGCGGTCGGAACCCTGTGGGATCAGGTCGGAGTGCGACATGCCGCGGCCGCCCTCGTTCCAGCCCCCTTCGGCCTGGTTGGCGGCGAGGGCACCACCCCACAAAAAGCCCTCGGGCATACCGGCGGCAGACGTTCTGTCAAAGTAACTCATGCTACTCAGCATCCTCGGCAGAAGCTGCCGCGGCGTTCTCCTGCTCCTGAGCCAGGAGCTGGTTATCGTACACCTTAAAGAACGGGTACCAGACCACAGCCATGACCACGATCAAAACGATCGTAAACACCCAGATGCGCGGGTCGAGGCACTGGACAAAGCCCTGAACGAAGATGGGGAACGTGCCGCTCACCAAGATGTAGAAGTTAGAGACAAGACCCAGTGAGACCGCACCCCAATACAGCAGGGCCGAGATCATGCCGCCTAGCACAAACGGAATCATGAGGATCGGGTTGAAGATGATGGGCGCGCCGAAGATCGCGGGCTCGGAGATACGGAAGAAGCTCGGCACGATCGATGCCCTGCCAAATGCCTTGAGCTGCTGCGACTTTGCCCTAAACGCGCAGAGCGCCACAAAAGAGAACGTATTACCCGTGCCGCCGATGAGGTTGATGGCCAACGACATGAGCGCCGGGTGGAACTCAAGCGGCTGCCCGGCAGCATAGAGCGAGGCGTTGGCGGCAAAGGCGGCAAGCGTGACCGGGGCGGTGATGGGCATTACGATCATGTTGCCGTGGACGCCAAAGCACCAAAACAGCAGCGTCATGAAGCAGATAAGCAGTGCGCCGGGCACAGAGTCAACTGCGACGGAAAGCGGGGCAGCGAGCAGCTTCTCGATAACCGAGGGGATGGACAGCGCGGGATCGATCATCTGGATCAGCAGGTTGCCGCCAAAGAAGATGAGGATGTTGGCGAGCATAGGTACGATGGCGCCAAAGGTTTCGGACAAAAACGGCGGCACGCCATCGGGCATCTTGATGGTGATGCCCTTGGTCTGGCAGAAGCGCGTGACCTCGACGGAGACCAAGGCAACGATGATGGCGGTAAACAGGCCCTGCGCACCCAGATAGGTGCAGGGGACCGCCTGGAGCACGGACTCGTCAGCAAGCTGGTAGTAGGACGACGGCGCCGCGGCGATCAGGAACATCACCAGCGAGGTCATACCGGCGTTAAGCTTGGGCATCTTGTAGGTGCCCGCCAGGTTATAGGCGATTGCGAACGTCACGATCACCGACAGTATGCCCATCGTCATGTTGAAGGGAATGAGCAGCGTGAGCTTATTGGCCGTGGCAAAATCGAGCCAAGGGCCAAAGACGGACCAGAACCCGCCCTGCGCCACCAGGTCGGCCGTGACCGGCGGGTTGGCGAGGATCATAAAGACGGCAGATACCAAGATGAAGCTGATCGCGCTCATAAAGCCCTTTTGCATGGAGGCAAAGTGGCGCTCGGTTCCGCAGAAATTGGCGATAGGGGTCAGTTTTTCCTGAAGCAGGGTCATGAACTTCTCCATGGTTGCCTCCTAACCCAACAGCGACTGGGCGAGTGCCAGCACGTTGGCGGCGTTGCCCATGCCGTAGTCCTGTGCGGGGATGACCGCGGTCGGCTTACCGCTCCCCTGCTTGACGGTGTTGAGCTGGTAGGACACCTGCGGCCCCAAGAGCAGCACGTCATAATTGGCGCACGTCTCCTGATACTCGCCGATACCCACCGCATCGATATCGAGCTCGATGCCGTTTTGCTCCGCATATTTCTCGAGTTTCTTCATCAGAATGCTTGTAGACAGACCAGCTGCGCAAACAAGAAGGATCTTCATAAGGGATTCCCTTCGCATTGATTGGTTGGATAGTCACCGCACGCCGCTAGGCGTTCTTGGTTGCAGTGCGCTCATACAGGCAGATCAGCTCCTGCACGAGCTCCTGAGCAAGCATGGAGCACATGAGGTGGTCCTGAGCATGGACCAGCAACACATCCACCGACAGATGCTCGCCCGCTGCCTCAGTCGAAAGCAGCTGCGTTTGGATGTGGTGAGCCTTGATTCCCGCATCCTTTGACTGCTTCATGAGTTTGGCGGCGGCGTCAAAATCCCCCGCCTTTGCCTTTTCAAGGGCTTCGAAGGCAAGGCTGCGTGCCTCTCCCGCTGCAGCGACCAGCTGAAACGAAACCATCTCGGTTCCTTGATCGTCCATAACGGTCTCCTCTCCCGTGATGTTTGGTTTGTACTTGAATATTCGAAACGCCTATCTCCCGCCCGCAATCCTCGAGGTTTATTGCAGGTAGACTGACAGGGTCATCGACAAAAGAAGTCTTAAGCCGTATGCGCTTGCACAAGCGCCATCAGCTCATGCCAGGACCGGCGCTCGCGTAGGCGCTCGACCCCCTGGCGGTCCATAAAGATCTCGGCGAGCAGTGAGCTCAAGATCCGCGCCTCATCGCCGCCCGACCGGGCAAACGACACCATAAAGACGATATCGACCTCATGGCCGTATTCGTCCCAAAGAATGGGATGTTCGAGCAGGCCCACGGTAACAAAGGCCTCGGCGCTCAAGGGATGCATCCCATGGGGCATGGCTACCCCATTGCCAAACGAGGTGGCGCTCGCGCTCTCGCGCTCGGCGACCTCTTGGGCAAACTGGGCATCGACACGGCCGCTCTCGACGGCGCGCTCGGAGAGATATCGGAGAACGGCCTGCTTCGACGACGCCTCAACGCGGTTGAAGAACAGGGCACGGCTAAAGAAAGAGCTCACGGAGTCCGATTGCGCAGTGTCGTCGCTCAGCACCTTGCGGATAGCGTTGACATCGCTCGTCTCCAAGAAGAAATCGGCCTCGCGGACGGGCACGGGCAACTTGACGTTGAGCGGCACCGTTGTGAACACGTAGTCGATATGCGAAAAATCGAACGTTCCCACGCGGGCGACATCGCATGTCTCAATCGAATCGATATACATGCCAAACTGCTTGCGGTACTGGTGCTCGAGCATACGGGCGCTTCCCGCTCCCGAGGCGCACACGATCAGGATGCGTTTGCGACGCGGCTGGTCGGCTTGCTGCTCGAGGGCCAGGGCAAATGCCATGGCGATGTAGCCGAGCTCTTCATCAGAGGGCGGCTGCCAAAATGACGCTCGAGTACCTGCGAGGTGCCAGCTGCCATCGAATAGGCCAACGGAAACCTCGTCTTGATATCGGACAGCATGGGGTTATCCATATGCATGTGATATTCAAGGCGATAGCCCAGAGGGCCGATATGCCGAGCAAGGTTCATGCGAAGTTCAAGATCGCCGCTAAAGTCAAACCTAAACTCATCGTTGACCGCACGTACCATCTCGGAAGCAATCTCCCACATCTCGTCCGAGATAACGGCAGAGCCCTTCTCGGGCACGCCCGTGCCCCTGCCGAGCAAATGGATTGCGATAAAGGCAACCTCTTCTCGGGGCATGCTCACGCCCAGGGCATCCTTGATGTTTGCGGCAATCTGGAAAGCCGCGGCGTATTCGCGCGTTCCCTCAAGTTTTTGAACGTCCGATTCTGCAGCTGGGACATAGCAGCCCTGCTCGATGCGGCCAAGAGCAATGTAAAGATGCATGATGAGATTGCGGGATGCCAGCGAGCTCACCGTGACGGGCGAGGCCGTCAGAGCATCGTCCACACATGCGGCGATGGCCCGCAGGCGCTCGGCGAGCTTTGCATCGTCGGTGTCGGGCAACACGGGCCTCACCAGCGAGGCCAGGCACAGGCGCCGCTGCGACTCCCCGCCCGCAACGCGGATTCCGTAGCGTGGGCGCTTTTCGAGCGTTAAGTCAAATTGGGCGAGTTTCTGCTCTACCAGACGCATGTCATTGGACAGAGTTCGCGCCGAAACGTAGAGTAAATCCGCATACTCCTCAATCGTCACCCACTGGGACCGCATGAGGAGGTCGTTAAGAAGGAAGGACACACGGCCGTCGCGCGTATCAGGAATGCCCGGATGGGCCAGAGCCGCACCGTCTAGCAAGCGAGCAAGCTCATCTGCACGTGCAACATCGATACGATACTGCCCCTTGCTGCCAACGATGCGTGCAACCCCTGCAAGGTTGTCGTTTGCGCGATGGATATAGTTTCTCACGGCGCGCTCGCTTACCTCGAGACGCTTGGCAAGTACCGCGACAGCGACAGGCTGAGCGTCCTCGATCATATTTACAAGCTGCTTGACGCGAGCATCCATGTCCTCCTCCTTTCCCTGCGTCTAGTCTAACGCGGTAAAGAATGACACTCCACGTCGCGCTCGTTCCGCCAACTCGGAACAGGTTGCGGGGAGTCCAGCTGAGCTATGGAGAGCCTGGGGAGAGGGCCCGAAGGCAATGCGTCGGTGTGGGATGCGCCTTCCCAGCCATTGGGCAGTCATTGGGGACAGACTTAAATGAGTAGTCGTTGGGGACGTTCTTGTTTGGCTAGTCGTTTAAGAACGTCCCCAATGACTATTAAGGACTGTCCCAAGCTGCCGGCAGGAAAGGACCGTCCCCAAGTGCCGGGTTTGTCCCCAATGACTAGGTGAATAGCAAAAGCCCCGCAGTCGGAGCGGACCGCGGGGCTCATGAAGAGAGGCTAGTTTGTGGGCGCTTTGCCTGGCGCCCACGGGAGAGGCAACGGAGTAGGGGCTACTCGTGGATGCGGGTACCGGAGAGGCCGGCCATGGTCTCGGCGGCCTTGTCCAGGGCGCCGATGATGCAGGTGCGGCCCTTGCGGGAGCGGGCGAACTTGATGGCGGCGCGGACCTTGGGCTCCATGGAACCCTTGCCGAACTGACCCTCGTCGGCCAGGCGCTCGGCCTCGTCGGCGGTGAGGTCCTCGAGCTCCTCCTGGTTGGGCTTGCCAAAGTTGATGGCGACGTGCTCGACGGCGGTCAGCAGGAACAGGACGTCGGCGTCGCAGTCCTCGGCCAGCAGCTCGCCGCCCAGGTCCTTGTCGATGACGGCGGGAACGCCCTTGTAGCAGCCCTTGTTCTCGTAGTCGCGGACGACGGGGATGCCGCCGCCACCGCAGGCGATGACGATGAACTCGTTGTCGAGCAGGTTGAGGATGGAGTCGGCCTCGACGATCTTCTTGGGATCGGGGGAGGCGACGACGCGACGCCAGCCGCGGCCGGAATCCTCGACGAAGACCTTGGAGGGATCCTCGGCCATGAACTCCTTGGCCTGCTCCTCGGTGTAGAAGGGGCCGATCGGCTTGGTCGGGTTCTTGAACGCGGGATCGTCGGGATCGCACTCGATCTGGGTGACGACGGTGGCGGCGTGCCAACGCTTGTAGCGCTTGTGCATCTCGCGGCCGATGCCCTGCTGCAGGTGATAGCCGATGTAGCCCTGGGACATGGCGCCGCACTCGGGCAGCGGCATCTCGGGGGTGCCGATGGCGTCGTGGGCGGCGGCGAAGGCGTTCTGGATCATGCCGACCTGCGGGCCGTTGCCGTGGGTGATGATGATCTCGTTGCCCTGCTCGATGAGGCCGAGGAGAGCGTGGGCGGTGTTGCTCACGGCCTCGATCTGCTCGACGGGGTTGTTGCCGAGGGCGTTGCCGCCGAGGGCGACGACAATACGATCGGGCTTGCCAAGAGGCTTAGACATTGCTGGAATCCTTTCTGTAAAAGGCCTACAACCCATTAATAACCCGCGTCCGTGCGATACGCGAGTTTATTAGGGTTTATATTCTCTTTATCGCTCATTTTATTCATTTTGAAAATACCTAAGCGGCGAACGGTCGATTTTACCCGCTCAGCGTAAAGAAGCCCAGTTCAGGTATATCTACGCCATTTACGTGCAACTTTATTTAAATAGAGCAGGGATTAGACCAGATTATGCAAACTATATCTTTGCTAAACACAAAACGGACAGCGCAATATCTTACTCGCACTATACGCGATTCTATACATTAATTTGACGAGTATGCATCCCTGCAAAAACATGGGGCTTTTCATCCAACATAAGGGATAGCCGATCGCGCTTCACCCCGCGGCAAGCGACTGCGAGTTCGCAGTATGGAACTTTACCGTCGGCTTCTGCATGAACGCTGCCGACGCCCTTTCGCTCCTGCGCGCCCAAGCAGCCGAGAACGCTAACGGCGCCACTGCCAACCTGGCCACCCTCAACAACGGCGCCGCCAGCCTTTTCGCAAAGTACCGTGCTGGCTCGCTGGCTTTGAGGCCTAAGCGAGCTTTGCTATTTGCCAATTTTTGTATGATTTGGGTCAAATCTATCTGCCAATTTTTGTATGATTAGGGTCAAATCTATTTTCCAATTTTTGTCATTGAGGGGTTTTAATGCTACGCCGTAAGGTCACTGACAGGCTTTTGAGCTGGAAGAACAAATCCAATAAAGCGTTGCTTGTTACTGGCGCGCGTCAGATTGGCAAGAGCTATGCAATTCGCGCGTTTGGAAAGAGCAACTACGCTTCGTATTATGAGGTCAATCTGCTACTCGATGCCGAGGCAAGAGACGTACTTGTTGGCGCTAAGAACTCCATTGACTTCATCAACCGTGTGGCCCTTCTTGCGGATGCACCGCTTGTTGAAGGAGACACGCTTATCTTCGTCGATGAGATTCAGGAGTATCCGCAGATCGTTACACTTATGAAGGCGCTGGTCGAGGACGGACGCTTTAGCTATGTCTTCTCGGGGTCTATGCTTGGGACTGAGTTTAAGGGGATCTCTTCTTTTCCGGTGGGGTATGTCGAGCACATTGTTATGCGACCGATGGATTTTGAAGAGTTCTGTTGGGCAAACAGCATCAGCGAGAATGTGCTTGCAGACATTCGCAGCTGCCTTGTCGAGAGACGTCCCGTCGAAAACTATATTCATGAGGCGATGCTCAAAAACTTTAGAGCCTATATCGTTTGCGGCGGCATGCCAGAGGTCGTTCAGAACTATATCGATTCGGGCTATTCGCTCGTGAGAACGCGTGAGCTTCAAATTCAGCTAGTCGATCAGTACAAAAGCGATATCTCTAAATATGCATCGACTCGAGCGTTTAACGTTCGCTCCATTTTCGAGCAAATTCCCGTTCAGCTTGAGGCGGAGTCCCATCGCTTTATCGTCTCGTCTCTAGGCGAGGGAGCTCGTCTTCAAAAATACGAGCAGGATTTCCTATGGCTGGTGAACGCAGGCGTTGGATTGATGGTCCCCCAGGTGACGGAGGCCCGGAGTCCTCTTAAGAGGACAGAGAAGGCAGCCGCCTTCAAACTATACGAGTCCGATACAGGAATGCTCGCATCGCGATATCCCGGTAGCACGGCACGCGCTGTATATCTAGATATGAAAACCCCCAACCTCGGCGGTCTCTATGAAAACGTGGTCGCGCAGGAGCTTGTTGCCCTCGGAGCAGATACGTGGTACTACCAAACACGTGAGGTCGGTGAAGTCGACTTTGTAATCGAAGGCGCCCGAGGACATGTTGTCCCAATCGAAGTCAAATCGGGCAAGAAAGTTCGAGCACATGCGGCCCTCGATCGCCTGATGAGTGTGGGCGAGTACAAGATTCCCGAGGCCGTTGTGCTGAGCCACGAAAACCTTAGCGAAGAGGGCAAGATCCTGTACGTTCCAATCTATATGACATTCTGCCTCGATGAGTTTATGGAAAAGGACGACCCCAACAACGATTTCTCATTTGCACCCATATCTCTCTAGATCATCTGAACCAACAACCAAGCCCCCTCCATAACCAAAGTAACGCGTGGTTTCGCGGCCGCGCCGCGAAACAGCGACGGGGACAAAAGGCCCCCACAACCACGTCCCTCATGCAGCCCCACAATCCGAGGACGTAGTCGTAGCAGGATCTGAGGGCTGACCTTCGCGGACACTCCGCAGGACGAAAGAACCCCCGCCGCACGTAGTGCGCAGCGGGGGTTCTTTCATGTCCGAGGGCGTCCGCGAAGGTCAGCCCTCAGATCCTGCGGTGGGAGACCTAGGCCTCGTTGTACACCGTCTTGAGCTTCAGCAGGTGAGCGTAGCGGTCCATAGCGGCCTGCTCGTTCTCCTTGAAGAGCTCCTCGGCGCGCTCGGGGAAGGAACGCGTCAGCGAAGCGTAACGGGCCTCGTTCATCAGGAACTCCTGATAGCCGCCCGCGGGCTCCTTGGAATCGAGCGAGAACTTCTTACCGGCAGCAGCCTCGGGGTTGAAGCGGAAGAGGTTCCAGTAACCGCACTCGACAGCCTTCTTCATCTCGGCCTGGCAGTTCTGCATGCCGCCCTTCTTGATGGAGTGCATCTCGCAGGGGCTGTAGCCGATGATGAGGGACGGGCCGTCGTAGGCCTCGGCCTCATGGATGGCCTTGAGGGTCTGAGCCGGGTTGGCGCCCATGGCGACCTGCGCCACGTAGACGTAGCCATAGCTCATAGCGATCTCGGCCAGGGACTTCTTCTTGGTCACCTTACCGGCAGCGGCGAACTGAGCGACCTGGCCCAGGTTCGAGGCCTTGGAGGCCTGACCGCCGGTGTTGGAGTAGACCTCGGTGTCGAAGACGAAGACGTTGACGTTGTGGCCGGAAGCCAGGACGTGGTCCAGGCCACCGAAGCCGATGTCGTAGGCCCAACCGTCGCCGCCGAAGATCCAGAAGGACTTCTTGGTGAGGTAAGCCTTGTCGGCGAGGATCGCCTTGGAGGCGTCGCAGCCGCACTTCTCGAGCTCGGCAACGTAGGCGGCGGCAGCGATCTTAGAGGCCTCGGCGTCGTTGACAGAGTCGATCCAAGCCTGACCGGCGGCCTTGAGCTCGTCGGACGGACCGTCAGCGGCGATGATCTCCTGCGTAGCAGCGATCAGCTTCTTCTGAACGGCCTCGTAGCCAACGGCCATGCCCAGACCGTGCTCGGCATTGTCCTCGAACAGGGAGTTGTTCCACGCCGGGCCGTGACCGTCCTTGTCCTTGCAGTAAGGAGCGGTGGCAGCGGGGTTGCCCCAAATGGAGGAGCAGCCGGTGGCGTTGGAAATGAACATGCGGTCGCCGGCGACCTGGGTCACCAGACGTGCATAGGCGGTCTCGGCGCAGCCGGCGCAGGAGCCGGAGAACTCCAGGTAGGGCTGCTTAAACTGGCTGCCCTTGACGTTGGCCGCGATGAGCTCCTTCTTCTCGGAGACGTTCTCGACCATGTAGTCCCAAACGGGCTGCTGGTCCATCTCCTGCTCGGTGGGAACCATCTCGAGGGCGCCCTTGGGGCAAACCTTGACGCAGTTGGTGCAACCCATGCAGTCGAGCGGGGACACGGCCATGGTGAACTTCATGCCCTTGGCCTTGGGGCCCATGGCGTCGAGCGTGCGGGTAGCCTCGGGCGCGGCGGCAGCCTCGTCCTCGGTCATCGCGAACGGACGGATGGTGGCATGCGGGCACACGTAGGCGCACTGGTTGCACTGGATGCACTTGGTCTCGTCCCAATGGGGAACGACCACGGCGACGCCGCGCTTCTCGTATGCGGAGGCGCCCAGCTCAAACTGGCCGTCGGCGCAACCGACGAAGGCGGAAACGGGCAGGCTGTCGCCATCCATGCGATCGATGGGCTCGAGCAGGTTCTTGACCTGCTGGGCGATAGCGGACTTGGTCTCCTCGGAGAGCTCGACGGGAGCGGCATCCTCGGCAGTTGCCCAGTCGGCCGGAACCTCGAACTTACGGAAGGCGGTAGCGCCGGCATCGATGGCCTTGTGGTTGGCGTCGACGATGGCCTGGCCCTTCTTCATGTAGGACTTGGTGGCCGCGTCCTTCATGTACTGCAGAGCGTCCTCGGCGGGCAAGACCTTGGCCAGCGCGAAGAAGGCGGACTGGAGCACCGTGTTGGTGCGCTTGCCCATGCCGACCTTGGCGGCCAGGTCGATAGCGTCGATCAGGTAGACGTTGACGTTGTTGTTCGCGATGTAGCGCTTGGCCACGGCGGGCATGTGCTCGGCGAACTCCTCGTCGCTCCACTGGCAGTTGACCAGGAAGGTGCCACCCGGCTTGACGTCGCGGACCATCTTGAAGCCCTTGACGATGTAGCTGGGGTTGTGGCAGGCGACAAAGTCGGCCTTGGTCACGTAGTACGGCGAACGGATCGGGGAATCACCAAAGCGCAGGTGCGAAACGGTGACGCCGCCGGTCTTCTTGGAGTCGTACTGGAAGTAGGCCTGAACGTACTTGTCGGTGTGATCGCCGATGATCTTGATCGAGTTCTTGTTGGCGCCGACGGTACCGTCGCCACCCAGACCCCAGAACTTGCACTCGATGGTGCCGGGGGCTGCGGTGTTGGGCGCATCCTCGGCCTCGGGCAGGCTCAGGTTGGTCACGTCGTCGACAATGCCGATGGTGAACTCGCGCTTGGGCTCGTCCTTCTTGAGCTCCTCGAAGACAGCGAACGCGGACGCGGGAGGCGTGTCCTTGCTGCCCAGACCGTAACGGCCGCCGACGACCTTGATACCCGTCTTGCCGGCCTCGTAGAGAGCGGAGACGACGTCCTGGTAGAGCGGCTCGCCGATGGAACCCGGCTCCTTGGTACGGTCCATGACGGCGATCTTCTGGACGGTCTCGGGGAGAACGTCGACGAAGTGCTTGATGGAGAACGGACGGAACAGACGAACCTTGACCAGGCCGACCTTCTCGCCGTGAGCGTTGAGGTAGTCGATGACTTCCTCAAGCACGTCGCAGAAGGAGCCCATGCACACGACGACGCGATCGGCATCGGGAGCGCCGTAGTAGTTGAACAGGCCGTAATCGGTGCCGAGCTTCTCGTTGATCTTCTTCATGTAGCCCTCGACGACGGCGGGAAGCTCGTCGTAGACCTTGTTGCAGGCCTCACGGTTCTGGAAGAAGATATCGCCGTTCTCGTGGCTACCGCGGGTGTGCGGGTGCTCAGGGTTGAGCGCGTGATCGCGGAAAGCCTGGACGGCGTCCATGTCGCACATCTCGGCCAGATCCTTGTAGTCCCACATGGCGACCTTCTGGATCTCGTGGCTGGTGCGGAAGCCGTCGAAGAAGTTAAGGAACGGGGTCTTGCCCTCGATGGCGGCAAGGTGAGCCACCGGCGAGAGGTCCATGACCTCCTGGACGTTGCCCTCGGCGAGCATGGCGAAGCCGGTCTGACGACAGGCCATGACGTCGGAGTGATCGCCAAAGATGTTCAGGGCGTGGGAAGCGACGCAACGCGCGGAGACGTGGAAGACGCCCGGGAGCTGCTCGCCCGCGATCTTGTACATGTTCGGAATCATCAGGAGCAGACCCTGAGAAGCCGTGTAGGTGGTGGTCAGAGCACCGGCACCCAGCGAACCGTGAACGGTACCGGCTGCACCTGCCTCGGACTCCATCTCGACGACCTTGACCGGGGTGCCGAAGATGTTCTTGCGACCCTGGGCCGCCCACTGGTCGACATGGTCGGCCATCGGGCTGGACGGCGTAATGGGATAGATTCCCGCTACCTCGGTGTACGCATACGAAACATATGCGGCCGCCTCGTTGCCGTCCATAGACTTAAACTTACGCGCCATATACCCCTCTCCTCTCATATAGGTATACAGGCCCCGGCGATCGCCGGGATGTTGGCGTGATGGGATTTTCGCTGTTGCTTCCAATCATCTGGCAGGCAGGCTCAGCAGCAGGTACATGGCGTGGAGAGAAGGCATGCCGAGGCGAGGAGGGCTGCACGCGCTCCACAAGCCCAGCTACCCGTCTTGCACATGACCGAGCGCCGCAAAGGCCGCATGCCGGATGCTCCCGGGCACGCCCCGGCGATGGGAAGCGCCCGCAACGGAAATCCGCATGCGGGTTTATTGTACCCCGCCGTCAAGTGTAATTTCGGCAAATATAGGCGGGCGGTAAAGGTTTACCCCGACTGACCGCCAAGGGGCGAAATGGCCCCTCGTCCCAAGCGGCCGGCCCTGGCGCGCCAAGGAGTGTCCCCAAGTGCCGGCAGAAAAGGAACGTCCCTAACTGCCGGCTAGAGGGCACCGAAGAGAATGGCGTAGGTAGTGGATTCGCCGAGCTTGAGCTCGTCGCCGGGATTGAGTTGGGCGGAACGGCCGGGCTCGACCTGAATGCAGACGCGCGTGGCCCCGTTTACCACCACGGTTCCGTTGGTGGACGACAAGTCCTCGACGTGCCAGATATTTTGAGCATCGCACCAGATATGGGCATGGCGGGCCGAGACATCGTCGCCGACGTCGGTAATATCGCCCTTACCAGTGGCCAGCGTGCCAATCTCAACACCCTGCTCACTCGGCTGAATCCAGCGCGGGGCGCTCACGACAAAACTGTTTTGTACGCGCAGCAAGCCCAAGGGGTGCGCCGGGGCGGGTTCGCGTTCGCCCGCGGTCATCGACATGCCAAGCGAACGCGGCGTGGAGGTGCCTCCGCCACAGGTCGCGTGCGCGTAGTCGATGGCATAGTTCACCGAGGACCGCACATCCGCCGAACAACCGACAGCGACAAACAGCACCAGCACGGCCTCGGCGCGCTCGGCGGGCATGAGTTCCGCCGCCTGGGACAGGCGATCGAGCGCGTTGCGATAGAGATTCGTGTCCTGGTGGCACTCTTCGAGCGCGCGTACCATCGGTTCACCTGCAGGACCGCACACCATATTGATCACAGCCGTGGAGTCCATGGGATTGCGACGGCGCAGGGCCAGCTGCGACATAATGCGCGCGGCCGAGGTGCCGTAATCGGCAAAATAACGTTCCTGCAGCGTGCCGACCGGCGCGCGAACGATAAAGCGGGAAACCCAAGAGCGATCGGCGGCTCGGCTCTGCGGGCTGCGGCCGTCGGCGAGCGGACGGGACGAAAGCACCAAGCCGCACAGCTCGATATGGCTCAGATGCGCCGCGCGCTTAAAGATGTCAAACATGGCCCCGCATGGGGTGAGCTCAACTTGAGATGCCATGACCTAGGCCTCCTTAGTCGTAGAAATAGAATCGGACGATACTTCGACAGGTCCGCCAAAAGTACGGGCAGCTGCGGCTCCACCGGCAAGCGGAGTCGCCATCTGGGCTTTTGTGCGTCGTGGTGCCGAAACGGGAAGTTCAAAGGCAAAGCCCATCGCAAGCAAAAACCACGTAAGCGTATAGGTTGCAACCAGAGCGGCAACAAGGCCGCCCATCACGGCGCGTTGGGAAAATACGCTACATGCAGCCACAACCAGCACCGGAACCTCGCAGGCAGAAAGCGCAAGCACACCCTGCAGGAAGCCCGAGCGCCGATCGCGCGCAAGCGCCCCCGCGGCAACGCCGGCTATGCCTGGCAGCGCCAACGCCAGTGCGGCAATAATACCCGGTAGCGACCCAGACCACACGAGCGATCCCAAAGTCGCCGTCACGCGAGCGCCCGACGCCAGCAGCGCGGCCGAAACCACGATCACAGCCCAAACCACGCCACAGACGACCGTCGCGCCGACCATCAGCGCGCGACGAACCGCGCGGCCAGACGCATCCATGGGGCACGGCGTGAGCGGCTCGCCGCGGAGCGAACGGCCGACATTTTGCGCATAGTGGTCACAAAACGCTGAGAGCGCCGCCTCGACCGCCGCCGGCTCGGGACGATCTTTTTGATGGCTGGACAGACAGGCCATCACCACGTCGAACAGCTGGGCATCGACAAACGCCAGCGCATCGCGTAGCTCTTCGGAATCCGGCTCAAGCCCTAGCTGCTGGGCCTGCTCGGCCGCGGCGAGCGCCACATCGGGCTCACAACGAAGCAGCTGAGTCAAATCACAACCGGGCGCATGGGCACCAATGGGATAGTCGGGCCGCGTGTCCATCTTGAGACGGTAGGGGCTCGCGATGTCGCGCGTCTTTTTGCGCGAACCCGAGGTGCCCGAAGTGCTCGGCGCGGCTTCGTATGGCGCGACGCCGGCAATGAGCTCGTAAACCGTGCTTGCCGCGGCATAGACGTCAATCGCCGGCGACATACGCAAAGCGCGCAGGTCGGGAATATCGTCGGTGAGCATCTCGGGCGGGGCATAGGCAACCGTCGCGCGACGCAGCGTGGCATAGCGCTCGGTAAAGGATGCCTTGCCGCCGGTACCGGCCACGGCCGACGCAGGCTCAAGCGCCAGCGACGAGCCAAAGTCGATCAGGCACAGGTCAAAGGTGCCCTCGGCAAGCTGCCGGTCAAGCGGTAGACGCGCCGTACGCACCATAATATTAGCGGGCGAGATATCGCGATGGACAAAGCCCTCGCCCACCAGACTCATACGGCAGAGCAGATCGAACAGGTCGCGACCCAGACGCGCCGCCACAAGCGGCGACAGGCGTCCGGCATCGTCCACGGCAAGTCGCGAACGCAAGCGGGCGAGCGTCTCGCCCTCGACCCATTCCATGACAATTGCAGGCACACCGTCGACCTCGCCCCAGCCATAGAGGCGGGGAAAGCCCTTAAGGCCCGAAAGGGCGCGATGGCATTCGTATTCCTCGCGAAATGCCGCTTTGAACTTGGCGACCAGCGACTCATGGGCGGCATCGTCGTCAAACTCATCGCGCGTCGGCAAGATGAGCTGTTTGAGTGCTACGTCCTCGCCTTGGGCGTTGACAGCACGCGTCACGCGGCCGATACTGCCACGGCGCATGGTGGCATCGTCGGCAAACAGTATCGTAAAACGACGCAGATAGGCAGGCAGTTCGTCCTGACCGAGCGCAATGGCCGGCTCAAACCCGTCGACACGCGCCAGGCGCAGGCCGACCATGGGATCGCGACCGAGCGATTGTGGTGTGGTGGATGCAAGATCGGTCATCATAGGGCAAGCGCCGCCACGTTATTGTTGAAGTTACCGAGCGCGACGTCATCATCGCCGTAATGGCCGACCCATTGACATAGGTTGGTGTAACAGCCCCACAGATTGGCATACTGCTGATACCACCTTGACCGGGGCGAGAATGTCTGACGACCGAACTCGGCTCGAATGACAAACATCTCCCCGACCAGGCTGTCGCACGGCCTGGGATCTCCCGTAGAGTTATAGGTCGAGACCACGTCATTGGCGCGGGTGACATAGCCATCGAGCATGTTGTATTTGGTCACGAGCCAGCTGTGGATACTCTCTTCCTCGGCAACCGAGAGACCACCCGAACCCGTGTCGCCGCCGGCGCCGCCGTCCGTCGAGCCACCACTCGAAGATCCACCGCCAGAGGCGGAGCCCGAACCGGAACCGCCGCTCGAGTTCGACGAATCGGAGCTGGAGCCAGACGAACCGGAGCCGCCAGGTTTCCCCGACTGCTGCGTATCCTGACCCTTTTGCTGCTCGGCCTTGTTTACGACGGCCGAAACGCTGTTATCGGAAAGATGATGGATAATCTTGGTGTTGGTGAGCACGATAGTCTTGCCGTTTGCCAGCATGATCTCGTTGGATGCCTGCTCGCTCTCGTCCGCGGGATCGACGCCAAACACGGTGCGCCCGACCACACTCGCCCACGCATATCCGGTTGTCGTTCCCAAGTCGCTTTTGGCCTTGCGCCCAATATGCAGCTCGCGCGCAGCATGCGCCTGCACCATGGACGGCACCGTCATGCCATAAGCCGAAACACCGGCTATGACCAGCACGAGCGAGCAAGACAGCAGCACATACGCCCAAGGCGCCAGGCCCAGCCGGCGTCGCATGCGCACCGCGGCGCCATGCTTTGTCTGAGTACCCCCGGGCCGCATGCGTTCTCCTCCAACAAAAACACGCCGCTTAAAAGCGGCGCATTCTTTCATATTCACATTTGAGTGTATCAGCGAACCCAAAAGGTTGCGCAACGAATGGGCAAATACGAGGTGCGAGCGGACCCATCCACGCGATAAGCGGATGAAAAGCAGGTTTGTTGCACAACAAATGAATGAACGCGTGCCCAATTATGAGTGCCCCGTGCGGCAGGCCGACGGGACATGCCGTGGGACTGACGCCGCCTAGATCGCGCGGCGGGCCTCGATAGCGCGGCCAAGCGTAAGCTCGTCGGCATACTCCAAGTCGCCGCCCACGGGAAGGCCGCTCGCAAGACGCGATACCTCAACGCCCAATGGCTTGATGGTGCGAGCAAGGTAGCTCGCCGTGGTCTCGCCCTCGATGTTGGGGTTGGTGGCGATAATGACCTCGTGGATGTCCTCGTGGCCCAGGCGCGCCAGCAGCTCGCGGATATGCAGCTGCTCGGGACCGATCTTGTCCATGGGGCTGATCACGCCGCCCAGCACATGGTAGAGGCCATGGTAGCTGCCCGTGCGCTCGATTGCCTGAACGTCGCGCGGCTCGCCCACCACGCAAATACGAGTGGTATCGCGCATCGGGTCCTGGCAGATGGAGCACTCGTCGGCCGTGGCGTAGTTAAAGCAACGGCTGCAAAAGTGGACCTCCTGCTTGACCTCCAGGATGGCCTCGGCCAGGCGGCGGGCCTCCTCGGCATCGGCCTCGAGCAGGTAATAGGCGATGCGCTGGGCCGACTTGGGACCAATGCCCGGCAGACGACCCAGCTCATCGAGCAGTTTTTGCAGACTGTGATTCGCACTCATATATATGTGTGTCTTAGAACGGCATGCCCGGGATGTTGAGGCCGCCGGTGATGGCGCCCATCTGCTTGTTGGCGAGCTCGTTGACGCCGCGGACGGCCTCGTTGACAGCAGCCATGATCATGTCCTGCAGCATATCGACGTCCTCGGGATCGAGGGCATCGGGATCGATGGTGAGGTTGACGAGCTCCATCTCGCCGTTAACGGTCACCTTGACCATGCCGCCGCCGGCAGAGGCGTCGACGGTCTGGGACTTGAGGTTCTCCTGCGCGGCGGCAAGCTGCTCCTGCATCTTGCGGGCCTGCTTCATCATCTGCTGCATGTTCATACCGGCCATGATGGCTCCTTTACGTGCGGCCGCACGCCGAGCTGCAAGGGCAGCCGGAGCGCGGCGGGACTTTCAAACTCAAAAATCGTACCACGGCGCGGGGCCAGCGAGCGGGGCGGACGTGTTACCTCAGTCGATATACATGTCCTGGAGTGCAAGCCGCGCCCAAAGATTATGCAAAGTTGAATAATTCGCATCTGAATAATATTGAAAGCTAAATCTTGTAGAGCCGGAATCCGGTATTTTCTTTCTGCATCCAACTAAATGGCTAAATGCCGAGCCACTACTCGAGGTGGCGCGCATGACGGCGGGGTATAATCTGATTGCCATAAATAGCAATTTGGAGGTGCCCCATGAATGCCCCCGACGCGCTCCAAAACATCCGCTCAAAACACCCCGTTGCATATGTGGTTCTCTACCTCTTTGTCGGCTGGGCATTGCTGGTTGTCACCACCCATGCCATAGCCTTTGGAGCAGAACTGCTGATAGCCGGCTCGGACCAGCCCGTCGTCAAATGGGAAGCGACCGATGAGTGCACCGACGGAACCCGAACCATTTACTACAACAGCCCGTCCCTCTACCAAGAGTTCAAGGTCAAGATAAAGGACTCCAAGATTGTCGATGCCGAACCGGGCTCTTTCTTGACAATCGGAGCAACCCTCAACGCCGAGCGAGTCGAGCACACGGACAGCCATGCGACGTATCGTATCGACCTCAACATCCTAGGCCGACCGTCACGTACCTGTCTGCTCGAATGCGAGATACGCGGCACCGCGTTGCACATGTCCGAAATACAGATGCGCCCGGACAAAGAGATCTCTTCTTGAGCAGTATACCCGCCCGCGCAGCTACTCCACCGGTTTGAAGATGGTGGACTGACCGAAGACGCTGCGGATGAGGTCTTTGGCCTCGTCCTCGGTCTGCGGGATGCTCGGGGCTGCACCCTGATGGCCGAAGGGGCTGCCCGCACCGGGGTTGGACTCCCAGGGAGCCGCAGGAGCGTCCTCCTCTTTGGGGGCAGCTACAGCGGACTTGGGCGCGGACGCCGCACCCGGCACGTCGAACGGAGGCAGATCGTCCCCGCTCGCATCGCCAGCGAAGCCGCCGACCATAGCGTCGTCGTAGGGCACCTGCTCGGATTCCCACGGCGCGGACTGCGCGACAGGCTGAGCCTTGGGGGCAGCCGAGCGCTCGGGCGCACGGGGTGCGGGCTCGGTCGGGAGCTTACCCGTGGCAGGAGCACCGGCGGGGTTGTTGGAGCGTAGCCAGGGGACCTTAGCTAGGTCGGATGACTTGGGCGCAGGCGCGGCAGCGGGCTTGGGCGCGGGTGTCGGAGCAGCCGGTTTGGGCGCTGCGGGCTTAGGCGCCGACGGAGTCGATGCCGCTACCGGCGCCGCTTGCTGCTGCGGCGCGCTGGCGCTCGAGGATACAGGGGCCGCCGAGGACACGGGTTGCGGGTCCGCAGATGCCGCAGCCCGTGCAGATGGAGAATGCTCCTCATGTTGAGGAGCCGGCGTGCCACCCCCATCCAGGACATAGTCGACGGTACGACGACCGAAGACCGCGCAGACCGTCGGCAGGACCACCGACTGCGTATCGGCGCGACCGAGCATCTTAATGGCAAAAGTCGAACCCGCGGGGAACGAGACCGTGAGCTTGGAGCCGTCGTCGGCCGTGGCGCGGGCGTTGAGCAAGAGCCCTGCGTAGGAAGCCTGACGCGCCTTGACACGCTCGACAACCTCGGCCCATTTGCGCTGCAGCTCTCCGGCATCCTCGACCGCGGGCGTCTCGGCGGCACCGGCGGCGGCAACCTGGGCGGCGTTGTTGGGCTGGGGCTTAGGTGCCGGAGCGGTGGCAGGCGCGGGGGCCGCAACGGGCTGAGGCGCAGGCGCTGCAGGCTTGGAGGCTGACACGGACGCAGAACGGGGCGCAGGCTGGGCAGCCGGAACAGCAGCGCCGCGGTCCCAAGGCATGCCACCCTGATGCGCAGACGTAGCAGCGGGGGCGGCGGTCGCCGCAGGAGTAACAGCTCGGGCACCCGAGATCAGCGTCGGCTGCTGGACAGCGGGTGCGGATGCAGCAGGCGCACTCGCTCGAGCAGCAGCCACGCTCGCCGGAACGGCGGCGTTGGCAACCATGGCCTCCAAGCGAGCCACGCGCTCGGCCAATGCCTCAATCGTTAAATCGGCCTCGGGACGCGTCAGGCGCGTGCAGGCGATCTCGAGCACCAGGCGCACGTCGCTCGCACCCCTCATCTCCAAGGCGGCATCGTCGAGCACCGTCAGCACGCGAGCCAGACGATCGGCAGGATGCTCGCCAAAGGCAGCGGCCTCGGCTGCAAGCGCCTCGGCCTGCTCGACACCGCCCTCAAACAACTCAGCACGGGCACCGGCAACGCAGGCAACATACACGTCGCGCACGTGCGCCACCAGGTCGCGCGTCAGTTCCAGCAGATCGTTACCTTCCTCGACCTGCGCGCGAATAAGCCCATAGAGCTCGGCAACATCGCGATCGGCGATGGCGCGGGCAAACTCGCCCAGGATCTGGTCCGAAACCTCGCCCAAAAGCGAGCGGGCGTCGTCCGCATGCACAGAACCGTTGCCAAAGACGCTCAGCTGCTCCAGCGTGGAGAGCGCGTCGCGCATGCCGCCCTTGGCATGGCGCGCCACGATGGCGAGCGCCTCGTCGTCGTAATCGAAGCCCTCCTGCTCGCACACGTAGGACAGGCGATGCTCGATATCCTCGTTGCCGATGCGGTGGAAATCGAAGCGCTGGCAGCGCGAGAGGATGGTCTCCAGAATCTTTTGCGGGTCGGTGGTGCACAGCACAAAGATCACGTGTGCCGGCGGCTCCTCGAGCGTCTTGAGCAGCGCGTTGAACGCCGCCGTCGTGAGCATGTGGACCTCGTCGATGATATAGATCTTGTACTTGCCGCGCACCGGGGCAAAGTTGACGGAGTTGATGATCTCCTCGCGCACGTTGTCCACGCCGGTACGGCTTGCGGCATCGAGCTCGTAGACATCGGGGTGGTTGCCTTCGGCGATGAGCTCGCACTCCTCGCAAGTACCGTCGGGCATGCAGCCGCTTGCACCCTCGGCGCGCGCCGCCTCGGCATTGCGGCACAGCAGTGCCTTGGCCAGAATGCGCGCCATGGTGGTCTTGCCCGTACCGCGCGGTCCGCAGAACAGGTAGGCGTGGGACAGGCGCCCCTCGGTGATGGCGTGCTCGAGCGTCGAGACGATATGTTGCTGGCCCACCACGGAGTCGAAGGTGAGCGGGCGATACTTTCGGTACAACGATTCCATGGGTGCTCCCCCGGGTATACTGAGTCTTGTTGCCGCGGCGGCCATGCGGTCGCACGGCATACTGCATTCCATAATAACCCGTACGGCGAGCCCGCCGCGATAGGAGTCCAAAGAGCATGGCAGACGCAGAGAGCAACCTCGTTCCCTCCGAAGCAGCCGACCAGGTCGAGGTCGCGCTCGAGGAGCAGGCCGCAGCCGATGACGGCATCCTGTACCTCAACGAGTACCAGTACGAAAACGACCTGGTCACCGACTTCGCCCGCCTGGTCGCCTCGCCCAGGCGTCGCGGCTCGCTGTATGTCGCCGCGGCAGTTGCCGCGCTCATCGGCATCGGCATGCTGGTGGCCGGCGGCAACTGGATCAAGTTTGGCGTCGTGCTGATCGTGTTCGGCGCCTTTTTGGCCTGGTGGAGCAAGAACCTGCACCACACGCTAGCCCGCGACTTTATCGACGCCGTCGAGGCCGACGAGTCCATGGGTGGCCGCTATCGCCGCGTCGCCGCCAACGAGGACGGCCTGATGGTTTGGGGCAAGAGCGGCAAGTCGCAGTTCTTCCCGTTTGAAAAGCTCGACCACGTGCTCGACGGCGAGCGCATCTTTGTGGCCATGTTCGCCGACCAGGGCGTGACGATTCCCAAGGACACCTTCGTCCGTGGCGATGCCGAGCAGTTTGGCACCTTCCTTAAGGCGCGCATCAACAAAAAACTCCGCATCGAGACCAAACGTAAGAAGATGAAGGCCGAGAAGGCCGCTGCCAAGGCCAAGCAGGAAAGCGAGCCCAAGAACGCAAAGGCCAAACAGCGTAAGCAGAAGAAGAACAAGAAGAAGCGCTAAGGCCGAGCCAGATAGGCCACCTCGCCCCGCTACCTTCACCATGCGCCCGAGCGTGCTAAACTAGCAGCATCTATGCCACCGCGAACGCCGGAACGGGCCGCGCCCGCGCCCGCCGCTCGCAAACGAACTTTAAACGCACGAGGGTTGGCCATGCCGCTTTTCTCGCAACATACCGCCCGGTTCTCACCGGACGTTCCCTTGGAGGGCACCAGCTCTCGCGAGCTGCTCAAGCGGTTCCAGCCGCTCGAGACGCTCGCGACCGGCGGTTTTGGCTCCATCGAGATTTGCCGCGACACGCACCTGCGCCGTCGCGTCGCCATTAAGCGCATCCCCCTCACAAGCGGTGCCGGCATGCCCGCCAGCGACATCATGGATGTCCTGCGCGAGGCACACACCGCCGCCATGCTTCAACATCCCAATATCGTACAGGTTATCGACTTTACGCACGATACTGCCTATGCCTACCTCGTCATGGAATATGTCGACGGCATGTCGCTCGCCGATTTTTTGCATCGCGTGGACGGCCATTCGCTCACCTTTGACGAGGCCGCGGCCATTGCCGACGCGCTGGGCCAGGCGCTCACCTTCGCCCATAGCAACGGCGTGCTCCACCTCGATATTAAGCCCGCCAACGTGCTCATCGACCACTCGGGCAATGTAAAGCTCACCGACTTTGGCATGGCGCGGCTGTCGTCTGCCGGCGGCTTTGGCGGCTCGCGCGGCGGCACCATCGGCTACATGCCACCCGAGCAGCTCGACATCGAGACTGGCACGGTCGACGAGCGCGCCGATGTCTTTGCCCTCGCCTGCGTGATCTACGAGGGCCTGTGCGGCAGCGCCCCCTTTATGGCCGCCACGCCCGCCGACTCGCTCGGCCGCATCATCGGCGGTGCCACCTACCCCAGCGAGCTCATCCCGCACTTTCCCCCGGGAGCCGAGGCTGCGCTCATGAGCGCCCTCTCCCCCATGCCGCAAGACCGCCCCAGCAGCATCGAGGCTTTTTGCGACCAGCTGCTCGCCGGCTTGGGCAGTGTGCGCGAAGGCCGTCGCAGCTTGGAGCAGATGGTGGGCGAGCTATCGGATGACGAGCGCGCGGCAGACGATATCGAATCGTTGCCCTATGAGGACGACACCATCGAGGTCGACCCCGCGCTCGGCTGGGCCGGCACGCGCTGGGGCCACGCGCGCGATTACGCCATGCGCGCCATCTCGGCGCTAACGTGCGGCGCCTTTAGCTTTTTGATCATGCAGACGGCTGGCGTCGCGGCGCTTCCCGGACTTATTGCCGCGGCCATCGCGATTGGGGCGGCCGCCGGCCTGGCCCCGCAGATTGGCTCGGCTATCTCGGCCGTGGGCTTTTTGGTACTTATGGCCAACGCCACCATGCAGGCGCAAGGCATCCTGTCGATTCTGCCCGTCGCGGTGCTCTTTGCCGCCGCCATGTCCGGTTGGTGGATCGCCTGGGGCCGCACCGAGGCCGCCGCGAGCGCCGCGCTCACCTGCGCGGTGGCACTTTGCTGTCTAACGGGCGACGTCCTCCTTGCCGCCGGGGCGGCCGCCGGCATCGCGGCCTTTTGGCTCGGCCCGGCAAGCGCCGCGGCCGCCACGGGAATGGGCGCGCTTTTTGGCCGCCTGGCTACGGTTGCGCTTTCCGCCGGAGGCGTGCTGGGGCTCGGCAATGTTGCCGCAGCGCTGGGAGACATGCTCTTCTGGGCTGCCGTCGTGCTTGTCGCGGCGACAGCTGCACTAACATCTCTGCTGCTCAACGTCCATGCCAAGCGTGCCGAGCAGGGTTCGAACCTGGCTGCAATCGCTGCCATCGCCGGCTGCGGAATAGGCTCCGCAGCGTCGCTCTGTCTTGCACACCATATGGAAATTGCCAGCCTTGCGGCCGCGGTCGTCGTCAAGGCGGCGGTTGCGGGAACCCTATCCTCTATAATCGTTGGGATATGCCTATATTTGCTCGGATACCAAAGAACCTATACGGAGAGTGATCTTTCGTGAACTTCCTGAACATCTTCGAGGACCACGTGGCCGGCATCTTCGGTGCCACCCGTGCCCCGTTCTCCTTTAAGAAGCTTGCCAAGCAGGCCGCTCGCGACATGGAGGATCAGACTCTGGTGATCAACGGCGTCAACACCGCGCCGGCGCTCTATACCATCCTGATCGCCGCCGACGACGATCCCATGCTCGCCCCGTTCTACCCCGAGCTTTCGCGCGAAGTCCGCGAGTTTGTGAAGGCACAGGCCGAAAAGCGCCGCTATGTGTTTGTCGGCGAGCCCCTCGTTCGCTTTATGATCGACCCGCAGCTGCGTGCCGGTAAGTTCTCGGTCTTTGCCGAGAACGTCGACGCCCCCACGCTCGGTCGTCTGTACGAGGAAGAGCGCGCCTACCAGAATGGCCTGGGCCAGAACAACTCGGCAGCAAGCCGCGCCGCCAGCGCTCCCCGCGCCGGCAAGCAGCAATTCGCCGCTCCGCAGCAACAGCACCCCGCCGCCATGCCCCAGCAGCCGTCGCCCCGTGCCGCCGCTCCCGACCCGCTCGCCGTGGCCGATCCCTTTGCGCCCAGCGTCCCCGACCCCGCCGCCGCGCCCATCCCCGTGCCGCAGACCGTCTCTCGTGACGCCCTCGCCGGTATGGGCGGAGCCGCCGCGACCGGCGCCGCCGTGGGCCTTGGCGCCGCAGCCGGTATTGCCTCCAACATGGCGAGCGCCCGCGCCCCGCAGCGCCCGCTCGCCCAGCTCGTCGACGTCGTGAGCGGCGAGAGCCACAGCATCACTTCCGCGCAGGTGACCATCGGTCGCGAGCGTTCGGTTTCGGACATCGCCCTGCGCGACCCCAACGTGTCGCGCCGTCACGCCCAGCTCACCTTCACCGGTTCGGACTGGTCGATCGAGGACCTCAATTCCACCAACGGCACGCTCGTCAACAACCGCCGCATCACGCGCTGCCCGCTGCGCAACGGCGACCTGCTGACGTTTGGCCTGAGCACCTTTGAATTTAGGGGATAGTCGCTTATGAACATCGATATCGTCCTTTTTGCAGGCCGCATCGTCCTGGTCGCCCTGCTCTACATCTTCCTGTTCGCCGTCATGAAAACCGGCGTGGGACTCGTACGCGGCCAGCGCCGCGACTCCGCTATCTGGACGATCGATGTGGACAAGGGTCCGCGCGGCATCCGTGGCATCCATGTAGACATGCTCGGCCCCGTCATCGTGGGCCGCTCGCCGTCCTCGGACATCTGCATCAACGAACCGTTTGTCTCGGCCTCGCACGCACGCTTTTCGCTGCAGGGCCCGGCACTCATCATCGAAGACCTCAACTCGCTGAACGGCACGCTCGTTAACGGCCGTCAGCTGGTGGAGCCCGCAACGCTGCGCGAGGGTGATGAGGTCCAGATTGGCGACGTGGTCATGAAGGTGAACCGTCGATGATCGACGAGGAGAACAAGTCCGCAACCATGCCCGAGACGCCGACTGCCCCCGCAGCTGCGCCGGCTCATGCCGCTCCGGCGCGCCCTGCGACCGTGGAGCCCGAGGACACCGTGTTCTCCCTGCCTCTTTCGCATGTAACTCAAGAATATCCGGCACTCGTCGATGACGAGGACGCCGGCACCGAGCAGCTCGACGCCCCCATCGGCGCGCACGCTGCCGAGCAGCCCGCGGAACCGGAGGCAACGCCCGCACCGGCTCACTTCGCCGAGCCCGTCGCCGAGGCGATTAACGAGAGCGCTGCCGTGTTTGCCGCCCCCGAGCCTGCCGCGCCGGTATTCCCCGTCGCCCCGGCAAGCGAGGCGGCACCCGCATCTGCAACGCCTGCCGAAGTCGAGCAGCCCGTTGCCGCGCCCGCCGCAGCTCCCGAGTCCTCCGCTCAACCCCAGAGTACGCCCGCGCCGTCGCACTTTGCGACGCCCGAGCCGACGGCTGTCGAGCCGCAGCAGGACGGCGATCCCGCCGACCGCGTAACCGAAGATCTCAACCTTCCGGACGTCTCCGACGCCGAGTCGGGAGACGATGCCGACACCGTCTCCCCCGGCGACACCGCCGAGATCGATGTCGCGGCCGTGGAGGCAAAGCTCAAAGATCCCGGCTCGACCATGAGCTTCGAGCCGCTGACCGACGAGCGAATCGAGACCGACTCGACCTACGACGCCGGCACCACCACGCAGCTTATGTGGGGCGCCCGCTCCGACGTCGGGTGCGTACGCCCACACAATGAGGACTCCTATCTGGTGCAGTCGCCGCTCTTTTGCGTGTGCGACGGCATGGGAGGACACGCCGCCGGCGAGGTGGCATCCTCCATCGCCGTCGAGACCATCGCCAAGACGGCGCCGCAGTCCGCCGACGCCGCGCGCCTGGCCGCAGCCGTCGAGGCCGCCAACGCCGCCGTGATCGAGGCCGCCCTCAACGGCCTGGGCAAACCCGGCATGGGGTGCACGGCCACCTGCGCCTACATCGAAAACGACACGCTCGCCATCGCCCACGTGGGCGACTCGCGCGCCTACCTGCTCCACGAGGGTACGCTCATCCGCGTGACCCGCGACCACTCCTACGTGGAGGAGCTCGTGGATGCCGGCGAGATTACGGCCGACGAGGCCCGCGTCCACCCCAACCGCTCGGTCATCACCCGCGCGCTGGGCTCGGATCCCGCCATGTATGCCGACCACTTTACCCTGCACATCGAGGAAGGCGACCGCCTGATTCTGTGCTCCGACGGTCTTTCGAGCATGATTCCCGATAGCGATATCGAGAACATCGCTACGCAGTCCTCGAGCGCACAGATCTGTGTCGACAACTTGGTGGACGCGGCGCTCGCCGCCGGCGGCCACGACAATGTGACCGTGGTGGTCGTCGACTTGGTCGACGACGGCGTCATGCGCGAGGCAAAACGCGTCCGACGCCGCAATGTCACCATCGCCGCCATCTTGGCCCTTGTCTTTGTGCTGGTAGCAGGCATCTGGGCATACACGGGCGTCACCGGCTCCTATTACTTGGGAACCTACCACGGCAATGTCGCCGTCTGGCGCGGCCTACCCGGCAAGACGCTCGGGGTCGAGCTCCACTGGCTCGAGAGCGAAACCAGCATCAAGCTGTCCGACCTGCCCGAAGACACGCAAAACCGCCTGAAGGCAGGCATTCCGCAAACGAGTGTCGACGATGCGCAGGACACCATTTCCAAGTACCGCCATCAGATTGACGAGGAGCAGACCCGTCAGGTGATTGACGCGCAAACGATTCGCGACAACACCAATCAGGAATCCACCTCCGAGTCAGATTCCGAGAAAACCGCCGAACAGTCAGCCGAGGCCGAAGCCTCCGATAAGAATTAGAAAGGGAGTGCCGCTTATGAGTCGCCGCAACACCGAACTGCTCTTGCTCATCGCCTCGGCGTTCCCCGTCATCCTGCTCTATGCGATGTACGTGCTCACCGCGGGTGCCACGATTTCCTTTGAGACGCTCGCCGTGCCGATCGGCCTGTTCGCCGCCTTCGCCGCGGCGCATATCGCCGTGCGCATCCTGGCGCCCGGCGCCGACCCCGCCATCCTGCCCATCGTCTTTGTGCTCTCGGGCATCGGCATCACATTCGTGACGCGCCTGGCCCCCGGCCTCGCCATCTCGCAGCTCATCATCTTGTTTGTCTCGGTGGCGCTCATGGTGGGAACGCTCGCACTGGTCAAGAACCTCGACGTGGTCATGCGCTACAAGTACACCTTTGGCATTATCGGCATCATCCTGCTGATGCTGCCGATCTTTATCGGCACCACGATCTCGGGCTCCAAGCTGTGGATTCGCATCGCGGGTTTCACCATCCAGCCCGGCGAGTTCGCCAAGGTCTTCATCGTCTTGTTCCTGGCAGGCTATCTGGCCGAGAACCGCGAGCTGCTCTCCATCTCCAACCGCAAGATCCTTGGCCTCAAGATTCCGCGCTTCCGCCTGCTGCTGCCGCTGTTTGCCGTGTGGGGCGTGTGCCTGCTCATCGTCGTCTTCGAACGCGACCTGGGCTCGGCCGTCCTGTTCTACACCATCTTTTTGCTGATGCTCTATGTTGCCACGGGACGCTTTTCGTACGTCATCATCGGCCTTGCGCTGCTGGCCGTTGGAGCCGTGGGCGCCTACAAGTTCCTGTCTCACGTGCAGGTGCGCTTTCAGGTCTGGGTCGATCCGTTTAAGGATGCCCAGGGTCAGGGCTACCAGATCGTACAGTCACTTTACTCGCTGGCTGACGGCGGCCTGGTTGGCGTCGGCATCGGCAACGGCATGGCAAACAACATCCCCGTCGTCGAGTCCGACTTTATCTTCTCGGCCATCGGCGAGGAAATGGGCCTTTTGGGCGGCGGCGCCGTGCTCATCCTGTTTATGCTTTTTGCCGTGCGTGGCCTCACCACGGCCGCCCGCGCCAAGTCCGACCTTGCCGCCTTTAGCGCGACCGGCCTTACGGCGGCCATCAGCTTCCAGGCATTCTTAATCGTTGGCGGCGTAACCCGCCTGATCCCGCTGACCGGCGTCACCCTGCCCTTTATGAGCCAGGGCGGCTCCTCGCTGCTGGCGAGCTTTATCATCGTCGCGCTGCTGCTGCGCGCCGGCGACGAGGCAACCGGACGCGAAGCCGAACTCACCGGCACCGGCACCATGGCCGCCATCACCGATGACCAGGTCGCATCCGCCGCTGCCCCGACCGGTACGCGTTTTGCCAACGTACCTTCCTACAGCCACGGCAACCACTCCGCGGGCTCTCGCATGCGTCGTCGCCTGCTCGACACGCCAGAGTCCGGCGTGCTCGGCCGCGTGGCACTTGCCAACCGTCTGACTCGTGCCGTGTTTGCCTTTACGGCGCTGTTCGCCATCCTTATCGGCAACCTCACCTATGTCCAAGTCATCAAGGCAAAGGATTACCAGGACATGCCGACCAACAACCACACCATCGCCCGCTCCAAGTACATCCAGCGTGGCTCCATCATCACGTCCGACGGCGTGACACTAGCCGAGTCGCTGCAACAGGAGGACGGCACCTACGCCCGTTCCTACCCCAACGGCAACATGGCCGCGCACGTGGTGGGCTACGTGAGCCAGCAATACGGCACCGCCGGCATCGAGAGCGTCATGAACGATACGCTCACCGGCTCCAAGGATTACTCCAGCTGGAACAACGCCATTGCGTCGCTCGCGGGGCAGACCCAGCCGGGCAACACCGCCAAGCTCACTATCGACTCGCGCATCCAGACGGCTGCCGAGCAGGCGCTCAAAGGCTTTAAGGGCGCTGTGGTGGTCATGGATCCGCGCACCGGTGCGGTCCTTGCGTGCGCGAGCTCGCCCACCTACGACAACACCAACATCGACGCCCTGATGCAGTCGGGCGGTGGCGAGGACGGCTCCATGTACGACCGCGCCATGGACGCGCTCTACACCCCGGGCTCGACCTTTAAGGTCGTCACACTCTCCGCGGCGCTCGAAACCGGCACCGCCAGCCTTACCAGCACGTACCAGGCGCCCGGTTCCATGGATATTGGCAACGCGCCGGTCACCAACTCTGCCAACGAGAGCTACGGCACCATCAGCCTGCAGCAGGCCTTCGCCGTATCGTCCAACGTCGTCTTTGGCCAGGTGGCCAACGAGGTCGGCGCCAACTCGCTGGTACAGTTTGCCAACGCCTTTGGCTATGGGCAAAAGCTGGGTCAGGACCTTACCGCCGCGGCCTCCATCATGGCCGACCCGTCGCTTATGACCGAGTGGGAGACCGCTTGGGCAGGCGCCGGCCAGCCCGTCGGCATGGACCACACGCCTGGCCCGCAGACCACCGTCATGCAGAATTGCGTGATCGCTGCCGCTATCGCCAACAGCGGCGTGGTCATGGACCCGTTCTTTGTGTCCCAGATACTCGCCCCGGACGGAACCGTGGTTAAGACCACGCAGTCCCGCTCGCTGGGCCAGGCTGTCAGCTCTGCCACGGCCGATCAGGTCAAGCAGGCCATGCTCGCCGTCGTCCAGTCCGGTACCGGCACCGATGCCCAGATTCCGGGCGTCAAGGTTGCCGGCAAGACCGGTTCGGCCGAGACCGGCGGCACCAACGTCAACTCTATGTTTGTTGGCTTTGCACCTTACGATTCACCCACGGTTGCCATCTCGGTGGCCCTGGAGGATTACGACAAACACGACGTCGAGGCGGCCAAGATTGCCGGCATCGTCCTGACCGCAGCGCTCGCCGCACAGGGAGCGTGATGCCCGTGACCAAAGCGGAAACTTATGGCACGCCGCGGCCGATGAGCTAACAGCAACGCGCCACACGGCCCCAGCGGCCACACATTTGGTACTACACACATCATTGAGCGAATAGTTATGTTAGGAGCAGGAATGGAACAGAGGGTCCTCGGGGGAAGATACCTCCTCAAGGATAAGGTGGGAACAGGCGGCATGGCGACCGTCTTCCGTGCACAGGATCAGGTCCTCGACCGCACGGTTGCCGTCAAGATCATGCTGCCGCAGTATGCCGGCGACGCCACCTTCGCCGCCCGCTTTAAGCAGGAGGCCCAGGCAGCGGCCGGCCTGTCCTCCCCCTATATCGTGGGCGTCTACGACTGGGGCAAGGACGGCGACACCTATTACATCGTCATGGAGTACCTGCGCGGTACCGACCTTAAGAGCGGCATCAAGAGCCACGGCGCCCTCGATCCCAAGAAGGTCGCACAGATCGGCTCGCAGATCAGCTCCGCGCTTTCGGTCGCACACAAGCACGAGATCATCCACCGCGACATTAAGCCGCAAAACATCATGGTGCTGCCCGACGGCAACATCAAGGTCATGGATTTTGGCATCGCACGCGCCAAGAACAGTCATCTCACGCAGGATAACAACGTGCTGGGCACCGCCCACTATGTAAGCCCCGAGCAGACCCGCGGCCAGGACCTCGGCCCCACCTCGGATATCTACTCGCTGGGTGTCGTCATGTACGAGTGCGCCACCGGCCGCGTACCCTTTGACGGCGACGACGCTATCTCGGTCGCGCTCAAGCAGGTCAACGAGCTCCCCATCCCGCCGAGCCAGATCAACTCCGGCGTCGATGCCGACCTGGAGCGCATCATCCTCAAGTGCATGGAGAAGGACCCGGCAAACCGCTTCCAGACGGCCGACGAGCTGCGCCAGGTACTCAACAGCTACCTGTCCGGCCGTGCCGTCAACGTCTCGGAGCCCACGCGCATCATCGGTGCCGCCGGCGACCTGGGTGCCACCAAGACCCGCGAGCTTTCCGACTCAACGCGCGCTATGGTTCGTCCCGTCTCGGGCGTGAGCGGTCAGAACACCGCCCGTAGCGCTGTCTCGGGCTCCACGGGCTCCTACGAGGTCGAGAAGCCTAAGTCCAACAAGAACAAGATCATCGCCGCCGTGATTGCCGCCGTCGCCGTGATTGGCGTGGTGGTGGCCTTTGCCACGGGCATGTTCAGTGGCGAACAGGTCACAGTGCCCGACGTGCTGGGCAAGGACCAGGAAACCGCTATTGAACTGATCAAGGAAGCCGGCCTTGAGGTTGGCACCGTCGACCAGAGCTACAACGACGATGTCGACGAGGGAAAGGTCGCCGAGCAGACCCCCAACGGCAACACCAAGAAGGCCAAGGGCACGAGGGTGAACCTGGTAGTCTCCAAGGGCCCTAAGCCCTCCGAGAAGGTTGAGGTTCCGCAGCTCGTCGGCCTGACCAAGGACCAGGCCGAGGCCGCACTGGCAAGCGTGGGCCTGAAGGGCAGCGCTTCGGAGGAAGCCAATGAGGCCGAAGAGGGCCAGGTCTTTGAGCAGAGCACTGTTGCCGGCAAGGAGGTCGAGAAGGGCACGACCATCTCGTACAAGGTCTCCAGCGGCCCGGACACCACCTCGGTGCCCGATCTGACCGACATGACCGAAGCCCAGGCGCGCAACGCTCTCGACATGGCTGGCTTTGGCGTCGACGTGAGCTACCAGGAAAACGACTCGGTTACCGAGGGCACCGTAATTAGCTGGAACCCCAGCGGCAAGCAGAAGCCCGGCACCACGATCACCGTCGTCATCGCCAAGAAGTCCGGCAAGGCCAGCGTCCCGGGCAACCTGTACGGCAAGAGCATCTCCGCCGCCGTCACCGCGCTCAACAACGCCGGTTTCTACAACATCGCATTCTGCGATCAGAACGGCAACCCCGTGAGCGGCAACGAGAATGCCACCGTTACGGGCGTCTCCCCCACCGGTAAGCAGTCCACCGACAGCACGATTACGCTGACGGTTTCTATCTCCGGCTCCGGCGACGACTCCGAGTCTAGCAACTAACGTCGATCGCTTGTTGCTCCGAGCGGTTTAGACCGCAAACACATTCGCTCAGAAGCGCCCGCTTGCTCCCCCAGCAAGCGGGCGCTTTGCGTGTCTCAGTAGACATCTGGTGATTTGATTTGGAAAATGTGGACGGACCCGCAGCCGGACGGGTAGAATGTGTCTAGAAAACGACGCATCCCGCGTAAGTGTTAAGGAGCGCGAGCGGCCTAGTTTTCTAACGTGTTAAACGGCCGGGCTGCAACCCCGGCCGTTTTTATTTGCGCTTGCGGCGCAAACGCCGAGAACCGTCCGCACCGCGCGTGCGCCTACGGACCTTAAACCGAACCTCATACGAATCAAGAAACGCAATGATGAACGTGCCGACCGTCGCAAGGGCGGCGAGCGCGTTAAGGAATTTCAGCAATTGGGGACCTCCGATCAAGTCTTCGGCCGCCCGCGCACGGGATGCGTCGCACACACGATTCTAACCGATGCAGCCCTGATGATGCGGGCGACGGGAAGGGTGGCGCGAGCGGAGCTAGACGAAATGCGACCCATATTGGTGACGCGGGCGTCGACGGCCCGAATCCGGCCCTTAGACCAGAAGAGCCCGGCACCATAGCGGTACCGGGCTCGGTCAATCTCTGGTGCCCCCGGGCGGATTCGAACCGTCGACACCCGCTTTAGGAGATATGATTTAATGCTACCCCCTACCATTCATCAAGCATCATTGAACATCATATAACCGCAGATAAACATAGCAGTTTGTGTCTTTTGCCTCCGGTAGCTGCGCCTACGCTTTTACAAACATATTACTAACAGCTTTAGCTAAACTGCACTCAATGAATTGTTGAAAACTATTCAAAGAAACGGAGCGCAAAGATGTCAGAACAGCCACTAATTAGCGGAAGAGGCACGTGCTGGAAAGACAAGAGATCACCTAACACCTATCGCTATTATTTTTCCCTTGGAGTCAAGGACCCTAAGACGGGGCGCTACAAACGATCCCCAACTTATACAGTTCGTTGCAAGACTAAAACAGAAGCTAAGGCTGCAATGCAGGCCAAGCTGGCTGAAATCAACTCCTCTGGCACGATCACTAAAACTAAAAAGCCCACTTTGCTTGCGTCCTACTGCTGGGCCTTTCATGAAAATAGGGACACCGAGCTTGCGCCAACGAGCTATGAAAGAGAAGCGTACGATTGCAGGCATATCGAAGACCTATTCGGTGCGTTTCAGACAATTGAGGGGCTAACTCCCGATCTAATCGAAGAAACATATGCCGAAGCTCGTCGTACGGGAAAATACAAACCATCAGAGCTTGTACGAATCAATGCGAAACTGCGTCAGATTTTGTCGAATGCGGTCGCAAAGAGAATAATTGACCGAAACCCCTGCGCTACCGTTCATGTTCGCAGACCACGCAACAAAAGAGAATCACTGACAATCGACCAAGTAGCTACCCTATGCACACGTCTTCAACACATTGAGCTCACCGCCGAAGCTGTTGGTACACTAGTACTAGTGTATACGGGTATGCGGAAAGGCGAGATGCTAGGCCTCGAATGGCGCGATTGGGACCCTGCCAATAAAACCTTGAAAATTGACAGGCAGTACACCAACGACCATGAACTGAGGGCACCCAAGTCACAAGAAAGCCAACGCAAAATCCCCGTTGGAGAAACCTTGGCCGAACGTCTTCAATCATGGTCAGCCATACAAAAAGAGCTCCTGGCCTCTCTGGGGCTGTCCCAGACTGGCAGCACTCCCATCATTAGCGATATTGCTGTCGAGCGAGGGATCCCTACTGTCTGTCACATGAAAAACTACATCTTCAACCATTGGTTTCGCGATTTCGCAGTTAGCTGCAATCTTGGAATCTATGAGCCGAACAATTCGACTGGCGGAAAACTATATAAGGGCATCTGCCCGCATCAGCTCAGGCATTGTGTAAGCACTTTTATGCTGGCGAACGGATCGGACGTTAGAAGCGTGCAAGGTATTCTTGGCCACGCGGACCCCAATATCACGCTCAAAACGTATACAAGCCTCGTTCAACAATCAGAAATAAAAGCAGTTAAAGGCTACGAAGCCTTCATCAACGCCTATATACAGAGAAGCGAGAAATAGCATGTTTTTCATTCATCGTTTATTTCATAATATTACGGTACTATAATACCGTTTCCGCAGGTAGATGCTTTATTTGATTGACATCTAATGAGTTTTAATACATGCTAAAGCTGTCAGATGGCTACGCATGTAGTCATAGAAACCGGCCCCCCAAGTGCTTATGAACCTGGTACGTCTTACAAGCACAGGGAGGGCCCTCATTGAAAGGATAGCTCATCATGGCTACTCCAAAGATTAGCACTCAGGCGTCCACACCGACTTTCCCCACTGGTGCCGCTCAGTGCGATCGGTTGCTCCGCGTTAACGATATCCGCGAACTCACTGGCTGGAGCGAAAACACCGCACGCAAGTTTATGCGAGAGTCCGGCAAGCTCATCCAGATCCATCGCTCTAATTACATGTTTGAAAGCTCGTTCTACGAGCTTTTCAAGCAGCTTGAAGGTCGTACCGCCCACCTTGATTAGGTGGTAAACATGAGCGAGCTTCCGTCGATTTCCGACATATTTAGCGATGATGCTACTGAGCAACGAGAGATTACGGGAAAAATGGATAAGGCTATTTTTATTTCAGTGCCCGAGTGGGCGTGCTGCGTCACCACCGTTGCCGCCGAGCGTCTCATCCTCGGCCTTGTATGGAAGTTTGGAAAACCTTCCAAAAACAAACGGCCCATGGGCTTCTGCGCTAAAAGCAAATGGATTGAGGATCACTACCGCCTGAGTAAGAACACTATATCCCGGGCCTATACCTCTCTGAAGGATAAGGGGTATATTCAAAAAGTTGGTGATGGCAGCTGGATGCTTAATTACGCCGCAATCTACCGCGCCGCGATTGAAAACGCTTGGGAGCCTCCGAAACTTTAAGCCCACAAACCGACTATCGAGGTCGTGAGAGTCGGTCACCGTCAGGATGCCCACAAGAACATGCCGCGGATGTAAAATGAAGCAGGGTCGAACCGAAACAGTTCCCGGACAATTGGCGTCCGGCCAGACACTTCGATTCGACCCTTTCTCATGCCTGTATCTAAAATACTCCCACAATCATTCTCGACATCTTTAACGCCCTCACCTCCTGCCACCAACACGCCGTAGACGCTATTTACAACGAATCGATATGGCCGCCCGTTCTTTAAGGCACGTGTTACCATGAAAACGTGCGGTATTTCTCCAACCGAAAACCTGCGTGAACGCATGACTTGAGACGCCTTTTAGAACTCACCGATCGCAGGGCGAACACAAATCAACAGCGGCCGTGCATTGTTCCCAGCCGTTTGGCATGGCGGAGCCATGCCGTTGTTGATTGGAGTGCCACACCATGGCAGACGAGAGATTAATCAGGGAGATCTACGGCGTGAAGAGCGTCCTAGATGAGGCCGCCGAGCGGATCGAGGCGACGTGGCGGGAGAAGCTGCTGCGCGAGACTGCCGACCTCAGGAGCGAGAACGCGCTGCTCAGGGTCCAGCTCGACGAATTCAACCGCAAGCTCGGCGAGGCGAGAGACCGGAACGAAAGACTTGAGGCCGACTGCAATGAGAGGGTCGCTTTCATCGAGGAGAAGTTCGAGCTCGATACCGCGAGCCTCGAGCTCGAGAACAACGAGCTCCACGCCGCGAGCGTCAGATATCTCACCGATGCCAGGGAGCTCGACAGGCAGGTCGTCCAGCTCCACGCTGAGGCTGAGGCCATGGTCGATGAGATCGAGCGGCTGCGCGGCGAGCGTGACGCCGCACTGAAAGCCCAGGCCGAGCTGAGCGATGCGCTCCTGGCCCAGCGCGACCTGATGGCCGAGCTCGCCGCCCTCAAGGACCGACTTGCCGCCTCCGAGCAGCGGGCGGCCGTGGCCGAGGCCAAGGTCGAGGTCATGACCCAGAGGGGCGAGTAGGCCGCAGAGCATCTAATTTTCTAGAAACCCTCTAGAGCATTTCTAGAGGGTTTCTAGAACTGAAGACTGGGCGCAGTACTTTCGATCGAAACGATATCTTTGTAGATGAGGCGATGCTTGGCATCGCACCATTTGTCGCCGTGGTAATGCCCGAAGAGCCAGACGCGATAGCCGAGCCGCCCGTCGAGCTCGCCAAGGAATCGTTGCAGCCGGTCGCCTCGATACTCGCGTCCACGCTCGCGGCACAGCTTCTCTGCCAGGGCAGCAGGAGCCTCGTGAGTCACAACGCAATCGACTCTCCAGCTCACGCGGTCGAGCGAGGCGCGGCAGTGCTCCATCTCCTCCTCGCTCGGCATCTCCTCGGGCCACCAGCTCCTCCCCTCCCTGCGATACTGTCTGTCGTTGCTCGCGGCACCGCCCATGGCAAGGACTGTGAGCCCGTCGATGTCGAACACCTCTCCGCGCATCAGGTGCAGCACGTGCGGTCGCGCCTCATGGACGAGCCCGCCGTTCCACTCCAGCACCGGCAGCCCAGCCAGGGCGTGGTGGTTCTCATGGTTGCCGTCTACGAAACACGTGGTCCAGGGCTTCGACTCGAACCAGTCGAGCCAATACCTCTCAGTATTCGAGCCGTCCCAGACAAAGCCGAAGTCGCCGGCCACAATCACCGCGTCATCGCGCGTCAGCGTGCGGCCCAGTGGCCAAGACTTGAAGGCGAACCTGCTGGACCCGTACTCGGCCCTGCCGTGCACGTCGCCCGTCACATAGACCGTCATCAGTACGCACCCCACGGCAGGAGTTTGTCCCCGAGCCTCACGATCCGGTCGTACAGCACCGTGTGCCGTTCGTCCGGGTTGCCGTCTCGGTGGAAGTGACCGTAATACCAGTGTTTGTAGTCCATGCGGTCCTCGAGCTCGTCGAGGAATCCGGTCAGCCGGTCCACATCAGGGCATTCCCAGCCTGGGTCCGGGTAGAGCGTCGGCGAGAGCATGCGCGTCGAGCAGGTATGGGTGATGACGCAGTCGACCTTCCAGCCGACCTCGTCGAGCTTGGCCCGCGCGGTATCGAAATCGCGCTCGTCCGGGAGCTCCTGAGGTCACCAGCTGGAATACGGCACGCGGTATTCCCTGTCCACGCTCGTGGCACCGCCCATGGTGAAGATTGTCGAGCCGTCGAGCTCGAAGACCTCGCCGCGCGTCAGGCGCCGAATGGGCGAGGTGTCCGACAGGCGCTGCGTCAGCCCGCCATGCCACGGCTCCATGGGGCGCTCCTCCCAGTGATCGAAGCGCTCGTGGTTGCCGTCGACGAACAGTACCGTGTAGGGGCGCGACTCCAGCCAGGCGATGTCGGCGCATTCCTCGGCAGAAAAGTCCCACGGAAAGCCAAAGTCACCGGCAACGATGAGATAGTCGTCGCTGGTAAGACTGCCGCCGAGCTCCCAGTCGCGGAGCTTTTGCATGTCGAGCCCACTGTGGATGTCGCCCGTCACATAGACCGTCATCGGATCGCCTCTTCCCTCTTGTACGCCGCCAGCTCGCGCTCGACCTGCCTGTCGCCGGTCTCGTTGACCCACCAGGGCCATTTCACCCGGCCGCACGGCTCGTCGACTCCGGCGAACCATTCCCTCAGCTCGTCGAGGCTCACCGGGGAATGCCCGTTGGCATCGCAACCGACGTCGTAGCGCAGAAGGCCCTGCTTGCGGTTGAACTCGTTGTACGCGCCGCCGCTGCTGTGGATGTGCCCGTGGAGGTGCCACGATCCATGGCTCATGCCCTGCCAGTCGGCCATGGGGTAATGGCTCAGGACGATCTTCTGCCCGTCGATCTTGAGCACGCAGATCGGCGGCTCCACGGTGAAGGCTCCCGCGACCGCCGGCTGGGTCCAGTCCTTGTCGTGGTTTCCCGGGACGAGGTGGATGCGCCTGCAGGCGATCCGCTTGCGCAGGGCATAGGCGTCCTGGGCGGTCATCTTGAATGAGAAATCCCCCAGGATGTAGAGCTCGTCGTCCACGGCAACCCTGCCGTTGATGTTGTCGACGATGGCGTCGTTCATCTGCCAAATCGTCTCCCACGGGCGGTCGGTGAACTTCAGCACGTTCTCATGCCCGAAGTGGGTGTCGCTGGTAAACCAGATCATATTTATGTCTCCTTCTGTCGCTAAAAAACGTTCTCCTTCGAGGTCAGGAGACGTTTTATGAGCGACATGAGGTGCATATCCCTCATGTTTCAAGCTCCAATCTGTCGGATTTGCCCAACTAAAAGTTTACGCCCACGCGCGAACGGTTGATTTCTGATCTCAACCGAACACATTGAGCTGATGGCTCGCTCCCGCAGTT
>CABRFZ010000014.1 GCA_902470365.1 uncultured Collinsella sp.
AAGAACTTTTTTAAGAAATTTTCCGACCCAGTCATTGGGGACGTTCTTAAACGACCAGTCATTCAAGAACGTCCCCAATGTCTACATGAAAGCGCCCCCAAGCGGATGTGCTTGAGGGCGCCTCTTGCTTGACTAGCTCTCGATATAGTCCTTCAGCTTACTGCTACGGCTCGGGTGGCGAAGCTTGGCCAGAGTCTTGGACTCGATCTGGCGGATGCGCTCGCGCGTGACGCCAAACTCACGACCGACTTCCTCGAGCGTGCGGGGATGTCCGTCGACAAGGCCAAAGCGCAGTTCGATAACCTTGCGCTCACGATCGGCAAGCGAATCGAGCACCTGGGTGAGCTGCTCCTGCAGCATAGAGAAGCTGGCCGCATCGGGCGGAACGATAGCCTGGGAGTCCTCGATGAAGTCGCCCAGCTGGGAATCCTCTTCCTCGCCGATGGGGGTCTCGAGCGACACGGGCTCCTGCGAGATCTTCTGGATCTCGCGGACGCGGTCGGCGCTCATGTCCATCTCGGCACCGATCTCTTCGGGGGTCGGGTCGCGGCCCAGGTCCTGAAGGAGCTGACGCTGCACGCGGACGAGTTTGTTGATAGTCTCGACCATGTGCACGGGAATACGGATGGTACGGGCCTGGTCGGCGATAGCGCGCGTGATGGCCTGACGGATCCACCACGTGGCGTACGTGGAGAACTTAAAGCCCTTCTGGTAGTCGAACTTCTCGACGGCGCGGATCAGACCGAGGTTGCCCTCCTGGATCAGGTCCAGGAACAGCATGCCGCGACCGACATAGCGCTTGGCGATGGAGACGACCAGACGCAGGTTTGCGCTGATGAGCGCCTGCTTGGCTTCGAGGCCCACGTTCTCAATACGCGTAAGACGACGCATCTCGGCACGCGTGAGTTCGAGCTCACCAGCATCGGCAGCCTCGAGCTTCTCGGTGGCCTCGAGACCCGCCTCGATCTTCATAGCCAGATCGACCTCTTCGGAGGCGGTCAACAGGTCGACCTTGCCGATCTCCTTGAGGTACATACGAACCGGATCGCCGGTCAGCATCACCGTGGAGGCATCGATGCCGCGCACGCGCGAACGCGAACGGGACGTGCGCACGGTGCGCTTCTTCTTGCTCTTGGAAGAACCCATCTCGGCGTCGGCCTGGCGGGCCATCTTGAGCTCGTGATCGTCGAGCGAGCCGGAATCGTGCTCGTCGTCGTCATCGAAATCGTCGGTATCAGAATCGGTATTGTCATCGTCGACGTCCATGGGGGCGTCGTCGTTACCGCTCGCGGAGATAATCTGGATGCCGCTGTTGCGCAGCGCGGAATACACCGCGGTGAGCTGCTCGTCAGAAACATCGATATCCTTCAGGGCGACCTGAATCTCGTCCTCGGTTACCGAAGTCCTGTTTGAGCCGTTGCCCATGAGCTTTGCAACGTAGGATTCCAGCCCAGTACCCGTGCTCTCAGTCTTTTTTGGCACAGATTCTCCCTTCATAGTCCACAGGACTCAATACTTTAGCACACACATTGACGTCTATACCCAAAAAGAGGACTGGATATAGGCGAGAATACGCTGGTTGACCACAACATCTAGGCCTGTTCGGTGCCTGCGGCCTCCAGGCCGATCAAGCGGAACGGATCCGCCACGCCGCCGATCGACTTTTGCAGTTCGCGCTGACGCTGCGAGTCCTGCGCGGCCTGCACGGTCAGCGCGCGACGGGCCTCATCATCGAGCGAACGGTCCTGGCGCAGCTTGGCCTGTGCGGCACGCATGCGGCGCTTGATGGTGTAGAGCTCGAGCGTATCGAGCATAAACACGATGTTCGTCTCGGTGGGGTGCTTGCTCGTCGCCGAGATGCGCCCGGCACTCACAAGCGTTGCCGCGTCGGGACACACTGAGCGCGCCGCATCCATGCAGGCTGCAGGATCGGTTCCCGGCGGCGTTGCCAGAACAGCCCATGCGATGGACTCGTGACGCGGGTCAACCCACTCGATGGAGCAGATGCGGTCGGCATACGTGCGGAACAGGTCGGGGTAGCTCGTGAGCATCGTCAACAGCTCGCGCTCCCCTGCCAAGGACTTGCGTTCAAGATCGGTAAGAACCATCGGCGCCGCCGCAGCCGGTGCGCCCGAACCGTCAGCCACAGGCACAGTGCCCATACCATCAGGCACATCGATCGGCGGCAGGTCGTCGACGACCTCCACGGGCGCGGCGCCGTAGGCATCGAGCGGGACGTAGTCGTACGGCTCTTCTTCGACCGGCGCGGACACCGGCGGCGTCGCGCCCGATGCCCAAGCACCGCGACCGGCATCGCGAGAACCCGACGCCCGACCGCCCGCGCTACCGGATCGCTCAGTCTGTGCCCGCTGGCGCTCATAGTTCTGCTCACGACGTCGTTCCGCATCCTCGCGCTTGGCGACATCGCGAAACACACGGCCCGAACTCGCGCGCACCGTCTCCAGATCCAAACCCAGTAGATCGGCAATCTGGATAAAGTACGTGTCGATCATATAGCTACCGCGCAACGGATAGATAAGCGTCAGCGCATCTTCCAGCGCCTTAGCGCGACCGCCCGGCGTGGTGATGTCACTCGACTCCTGCAGCGAACGGTAGACAAAGTCCATAAGCGGCTCGGCAGCGTCGATGCGCGTCTGTAGCTCCTCTCCGCCGTGCGCCGTGATGAACTCCATGGGATCGTTGCCGTCGGGCAGCACCACGCAGCGCAGATCCATCGAATCCTGCTCAATAAACTGAATCGCACGACGAGCGGCCTTCTGGCCCGCGGCATCGCCATCAAACATATAGACAATGCGCTTGGCAAAGCGAGTGAGCGTCTTAACGTGATGCTCCGTGAGCGCGGTGCCCAGCGTGGCGACAACGTTTTTAATCCCCGCCTCCCAACAGGCGATGCAGTCGGTATAGCCCTCTACCACGATGGCGGTATCCTGCGCGACGATAAACTCCTTGGCCCAATTAAAGCCGTAGAGATTTCGCTTTTTATGGAACACGCTCGTCTCGGCGGTATTGAGGTACTTGGGTTGCCCGTCACCCATGATACGACCGCCAAAGGCAATGTTGTGCCCCTGCTCGTCAAAGATGGGGAACATCACGCGGTCGTAGAAGCGGTCGGCAAGCTGCCCGCGCCCGCGGCTCACGGCAACGTTGGCGTCGATCATCTCCTGCGGGGTAAAACCCGCCTGGGACAGGTGCGACACCAGCGCGTTGCGGCCCGGTGCGAAGCCCAGGCAGTAGCGGCGGCAGACGTCGCCACCCATGCCGCGGCTGGCAAAGTACTCGCGCGGACGGCCGTCCTTACCGCGCATAAGCATGGTGTGGTAGAACTGGGCGGTCTCGGCGCACAGATCGTAGATTCGGGCACGCTTAGTACCGCGCTCGCGGCCATCTCCGGTGTCGTGCAGCTCAATACCCGCGCGATCGGCCAAATAACGGATTGACTCGGGAAAGCTCAGGTTCTCGCGCTTCATAATATAGGTGAAGACATCGCCGCCTTCGCCGCAGCCAAAGCAATGCCACACCTGCGTGGCGGGGATAATGTGGAAGGACGGCGTCTTTTCGCCATGAAAGGGGCAGCATCCCCAAAACTCATGGCCGCGGGGCTTGAGCTCAACCGTTTCCTGCACGATGGCAACCAGGTCGGACGCAGCGCGTACCTGGTCTTTTTCCTCATCGCTAATCACGGATGCTCACCCCCTGATCGCCCAAGTTGTGACGAATATCTTCGATATTACCCTCGACGGTCGCGATCAACTCATCCAGCGAATCGAACACACGCGAGGCACGCAGCCAGCGCGTAAACGCCAGCGAAACGGAAGCGCCGTACAGGTCGCCCGTATAACCAATTAAATTAGCCTCGAGATGCGCAGATGCCGCATCGTCAGCATACGTTGGCGGCAGGCCGACGTTCACGGCAGCGGGCCACGCGGTGTCATCGACCAGCACCAGACCCTCATACACGCCATCGGCTGGCACCTGAATGCCGTCGGGAACCTGCAAGTTTGCCGTGGGAAAGCCCATGCCAGAACCCTCGTGACGGCCGCGAATAACACCGCCACGCACCATATACGGACGGCCGAGTAACTCAGCAGCAAGCTCCACATGGCCCTGTCCCAACTCATGACGAATGCGGGTGGCGCAAATGGCCTCACCGCCCTCGCAAAGCAGGTCGTGACCATACACGTCAACGCCGTGCTCGGAACCCCAGGAGCGCATCTCGGCAACACCAGAAGCACCGCCACGACCCAGCCTAAAGTCACTGCCAACGCGAATCGAGCGAATGTCGACTACGCGTGACAGCAGTGCGAGAAAACCGACATGGTCGAGTGCCGCAACCTCAGGCGTAAAGGGAACGGCCACCACCGCATCGACCCCGGTTTGAGCCAAGGCATGCAGACGGTCGGCCGTCGTCATCAATTTTTGAGCGGGCGAAGGGCTCACCACAACGTCCGGGTCGGGATCGAAGGTAACCACGACCGCCTTACAGCCATGGGCACGGGCATCACGGACAAGCGCTTCGATGAGTTCCTGGTGTCCACGGTGAACGCCGTCGAACACGCCGATGGCGATTGAAGCGGCACCCAAGTGCTCACACTCATCAAACGTATCGGCAGCAACGATGCGAGCCTCGTCCGACTCGCCCGCGAAAAAGACACGCGCGAGCTCGCGAGCGGACAACATCATCGAACACCGCCGATTGCCTGCGGAAACACGTGCTCCATGACAAAGCGGCCGCCCTCAATGCGGGCGAGCGCCTTGAGTCCCCCATCGAGCACCAACGCAAAAGGCGCCTTCGAGGAATCGAAATCGGCAAGCGCACGCTCAACGGGAATGCGTCGGCCGCAGAGCAGGTCGTCGGCAAGATTGCCCGGCAAGTCAACACGTGTGGCACCCAGGGCCGCAATGGGATCCAGGGCAAAGCCAGCCGCGGACTCGGGAGAAAGCTCCTCGACCGCATGACAGGCGCCAATGGAAACAACACCGGAGGCCGTGCGGCGCAGCGCGGAAATATGCGCGGCGCTATCGCAAGCGCGGCCCAGGTCGCGAGCGAGCGCACGGATATAGGTGCCCTTGCTCACCGAGAACGCCACGGTCCACACACACGTATCACCTTCGCCGCCCACGGCGATCAGGTCGGCGGCATAGACCTCGACGGGGCGCGGAGGTAGGTCCACCGCATTGCCCTCGCGAGCAGACTTGTAGGCGCGAACGCCATTGACCGAGATAGCAGAAAACGCCGGCGGCACCTGCATCTGCGGGCCCAGCATGGCGGCCAAGCGCTCACGAGCATAGGCAGGATCGCGGAGCTCGTTGGCAACAGCCACCGTGCGAACCGCCTCGCCCTCCGCATCATCGGTATTGGTCTCGGCGCCAAACGAAATGTCGGCGACGTAGTTTTTCGTATCGAGCGTGAGCATACCCAGCAAACGGGTGGCCTGACCCACGCCCACAACCATGACACCCGATGCCATGGGGTCGAGTGTACCGGCATGGCCGACGCGCCGCTCATGGAGGGCGCGTCGGCATTGCGAGACCACGTCATGGGACGTGCAGCCCACCGACTTATCGACGGCGAGCAGCATATTCAATTGAGAAGGCGTTCGACGAGCCATGTACCATCCAATAAGTTAGAGCTCGACGGTCACCGAAGCGGGATCCTCCCCCACCAGCTCGGCCAGCATGGGAAGTGCCACGGCGAGCGTCTCGCGAATTGTTCCGTTGTTGGAAAAGCCGGCGGCGGCATGATGCCCGCCACCGCCAAAGTTGGCAGCAATCTCGGACACATCGAGGTCGCCCTTGGAGCGCAGGTTGCCACGCACCTTGGTATCGCCCTCAATGCCCTTTAAGAACATGCAGACCTCGACGCCCATCACCGAACGCACCACATCGACCAGGCCGTCGCACTCGTCCGAGGTGACGCCGCAGGCCTCAAGGTCGCTCTGGTAGGCATAGCTATACGCCACGCGCCCATGCGCGACCGTCTTAATGCGGCCCATAACGATGGACTTGAGGTGCAAAAACTCAACGCGCATGCTCTGATATACCTCGAGAGCCACACGCGCCGGATCGGCACCGTGGGCAACAAGACGCGAGGCCGCATGGAAGGCGGCAGCATCGGCATTCTGGTACTGGAAACGGCCGGTATCGGTAACCAAGCCGCACAGCAGGCAGGTCGCAACGCCATCACGTGCGACAATGCCGCAATTGTCCAAGAAGCGGTCGATGATCATAGCGCAGGCTGCAGCTTCAACGCGCCTCAGGCTGAGCTCGGCAAACTCCTCGCGCGCCGGATGGTGATCGAAGCACACCACATGCGTTGAGCGGCGAAGCACCTCGGCGGAGTTATTCAGGCGCTCGACGACCGGCACGTCCACCGAGATGAACAGGTCCGGATTGCCGGTGTACGTAGATGCCGGCACCAGACGATCGGCACCCTCCATAAAGCGGTAGATGCGCGGAACCGGGTCATCGTCTGCCAGCAGCAGCGCAATGTCCTTGTTGGGGAAAAACTTCATGAGCGAAAGGCCCAGACCCAATACGGAACCCAAGGCATCGCCATCGGGAGAAGTATGTCCCGAAATCGCAATGGAGGACGCACCCTCGATGAGCTCGAGGATGCGTCGCTGAATATCTGCAGACTCGCACGAGGCGAGGTCGGCGGAATTAGTCATCTAAAGCTGCCTCCTGGGCGGCATCCGCTATCGGATAGCCGTCCTCGTCCTTTTCGATCGCAAGCGTGGCGGGAACGTTTTCCAGCGCACGCGTGATGCGCTCGGCCTCATCGGTCGAGCGATCGATGCGAAAATCGAGCTCGGGCGTGACACGCCAATCGAGCGAGCGAGCCAACAGGCTGCGAATACGGCCCTTGGCGCTTGCGAGCGCCTCCATGACCTCGTCGTAGCGGCTCGCATCGCACGACACGTACACGCGCGCGAACGAACGGTCCACCGCGACCTCGACCGCGGTCAAAGTAACCAGGTCGAGACGCGGATCGGAAACCTCAAAGAGCAGGATATAACCGAGCTTCTCGCGAAGCTGCTCGCCCAGACGGCGGGTTGCCTGCGTTTGCTTCATAGCGCTACCCCCTACTCGGTACGGGCAACCTGGTCGATGCGGTAACCCTCGATCTGGTCGCCGGGCTTGATGTCCTGGAAGTTCTCCAGGCCAATGCCGCCCTCGGAACCGCTCTTGAGGCTCTTGGCCTCGTCCTTGTAGTGGCGCATCGAGGCGATCTTGCCATTGAAGACCACGATGCCGTCGCGCACCAGGCGCACGGAATCGGTCGCGGCGATCTCGCCCTCTTCGACGCGGACACCGGCGGCGATACCGACTTTGGGCACCTTAAAGGTGTCCAGGACAGTCGCGGTACCCGTGGAGACCTCGACCTCGGTGGGCTTGAGCATGCCGATACGGGCAGCGTCGAGCTCCTCGAGGCACTTGTAGATGACGTCGTAGCAACGGATCTCAACGCCTTCGCGCTCGGCAGCGGAGCGGGCCTTACCGTCGGGACGGACGCCAAAGCCGATGATGATGGCGTTGGAGGCGTCGGCCAGGACGACGTCGGTCTCGTTGATGGCGCCAACGGCAGAGTGGATCGTGTTGATGCGAACCTCGGACTGATCCATCTTGTCGAGCGAGTCCTGAAGGGCCTCGATGGAACCCTGGACGTCGGCCTTGATGATCAGGTTGAGCTCCTTGACCTCGGCGTCGGCGATGGTCTCGAAGAGGTTCTCGAGCGTGACGTGCTTGACGCGGCTCTGCTCCTCGATACGGGCCTTGAGCGAACGCTCGTCGGCAAGGGCGCGAGCCTCGCGCTCGTCCTCGAACACGCGGAACTCGTCACCGGCGTTGGGCACGGACTGCAGGCCCAGGATCTCGACGGCGTCGGAGGGACCGGCCTCGGTGACGGCGCGGCCCTTGGGATCGAGCATGGCGCGGACGCGGCCATAGGTAAGGCCGGCGACCAGCGTATCGCCCACGTGCAGGGTACCGCGGGTCACGAGCACGGTAGCGACCGAGCCGCGACCCTTGTCGAGCTTGGCCTCGAGGACGTTGCCGGAGGCAAAGGTGTCCGGGTTGGCCTTGAGCTCGAGCACATCGGCCTGGAGCAGCACGGTCTCCAGAAGGTCGTCGATACCGATCTTCTGCTTGGCCGAGATGTTGACGAACATGTTCTGTCCGCCCCACTCCTCGGGGATGACGCCGTACTCGGTGAGCTCCTGACGCACACGGTCGGGGTTGGCGCCCGGCTTATCGATCTTGTTGACGGCAACGACGATGGGTACGCCGGCGGCCTTGGCGTGGTTGATCGACTCGACCGTCTGGGGCATGACGCCGTCGTCGGCGGCGACGATCAGGATGACGATGTCGGTCACCTTGGCGCCACGGGCACGCATAGCCGTAAAGGTGGCGTGACCCGGGGTATCGATAAAGGTGATCTTGCGGTCGTTGATCATAACCTGCGAAGCGCCGATGGCCTGCGTAATGCCGCCCGCCTCGCCGGCAGCGACGCCGGTGTGACGGATGGCGTCGAGCAGCGACGTCTTGCCGTGGTCGACATGGCCCATGACGGTGACGACCGGGGCGCGCGGCTTAAGGTCGGCGGGATCGTCGTAGAACGAGAAGGTGTTCTCCTCCTCGGGGGTGATGATCTTGATCTGACGGCCCAGGTCGTCGGCAACGAGCTCGACAAGGTCGTCGGACATGGACTGCGTCATCGTGAGCGGAGTACCCAGCAGGAACAGGCGCTTGATGATGTCGTTGGCAGGAACGTCGAGCGCCTCGGCGAGCTCCTGGACGGTAACGCCCTGGGAAACCTTGATGGCGTCGAGGTCCTCGGGGTTCACGCCCTGGGCCAGCGCCTCCTCAATCTTGCGCTCCTCCTGAGCCTTTGCGGCCTCGCGCTCGCGCTTCTCCTTGCGCTTTTTGCGACGACCGGTGGACTCGCGAGAGGCCTCCTCGACGGCGGCACGAGCCTCCTCGAGCACCTTCTCGCGGCTGTACTCCTCGGCCTCGCGAGCCATGCGGCTGTAGTGGTCCTCTTCGTTGTTGTGACCGCCCTTGCGCTTCTTGCCCTTACCCTGCTTGTCGGGGTTGGGGAAGTCCATGCCGGCAGCGACGTTGTTGCTGGCATTGGTGCGATGGCTGTGCGGACGGCTCTCGGAGGCGTTGCGCTCGGAGTTGTTATCGGAGGCGTTGCGATCGTTACGACGGCCACCGCGACGGTCGTTGTTGCCGCCACGACGGTTGCCGCGCTCGGCAGCGCGCTCGGCCTTGGCCTTCTCCTCGGCGTCCTTCTTCTCCTTGAGCACAGTCTCCTGTGCGGCGATCTGGTCGAGCAGCGAACGGAAACGCGAACCGGAGTCGGAAGCGGGAACGGCGCGGCGCTGGGCCTCGCGGGCAGCCTCCTCCTTCTCGCGGGCAAGACGCTCCTGCTCGGCCTTCTTCTTGGCCTCGGCCTCGGCGCGGGCGGCCTCCTCGGCAGCCCGGGCAGCGGCGAACTGGCGGCGCTCCTCCTCGCGTGCCTTCTCGGCGGCGATGCGCTCGCGCTCGGCCTCGGCAGCGCGTGCTGCCTCCTCGGCGGCAGCGGCCTGCTCCTCGGCCTGCTTGGCGGCCTCGACTTCCTGGGCGCGGGCCTCGATCACCGAGGCGAGCTGCTTGCGGACCATGGCGACGTATGCGTCCTCCAGAGCGGAGGAAGCGGACTTAGCGGGAATCTTCATTTCGGCGAGATGACCCATCAGTTCCTTGGAGGTCATGCCGAACTCTTTGGCCAGGGTGGACACACGGACTTTTGCCATATGACTTCACCTACCCTTTCTGGCACCTTGGGTGCCTAGAGACTGAACGAGCGTGGGGGATGCGCTGGGACCTGCCCGGCGCGACCGCGCGCTAGATCAGGTCCTCCGCATCATCGAAGGCGTCGGTGTCGTGGACACCGCAGAAACGGGAGCCGGGACGGGCCTGGTTGCGGCACTGGATGCCGTCCTCGGACACGAACTCGCAGCGACGGACGTCCTCGTCCTCCTCGTCACCGATCAGGTCGGCGGCGGGCTCCTCGTGAACGGGAACGTTCTTGAGGATGTCGGCGGCAAGGGTCTCGGACTTGATGTCGATGTGCCAGCCGGTCAGGCGCGCGGCGAGGCGGGCGTTCTGGCCCTCCTTGCCGATGGCGAGGGACAGCTGGTCGTCGGGCACGATAACGCCGGCGTAGGCCTTCTCCTCGTCGATGAGAACGCGGGTGACCTTGGCAGGCGACAGGGCGTTTGCGACGTAGACGGCCGGATCGGCATCCCACAGGATGACGTCGACGCGCTCGCCACGAAGCTCGCCCACGACGGCGCGAACACGGCTGCCCTTGGGGCCGACGCAGGCGCCCACGGGATCCAGGCGATCGTCGAGCGAATGGACGGCGACCTTGGAGCGCTGGCCGGGCTCGCGGGCGATCGACTTGATCTGGACGGTGCCCTCATAGATCTCGGGCACCTCCTGCTCAAACAGACGACGCATGAGCTCGGGGTGGGTACGGGAGATGACAATCGGCGGACGGCTGTGCTCGCCACGAACCGGCTGCAGGTTGGAGTTGGGGTCGCGAACGTCGATGATCACGGCCTTGATGTGCTGGTTGTGCAGGTAGCGCTCGCCCATCGGACGCTCGTTGCGCTCGTTCTCGTAACGGCGCTGGTCGAAGTGCGGCAGCTCGGCCTCAACGCCCTCGCGAATCTTAACGATCGTGAAGTCGGGTGTGGACTGCAGCACGGTACCGCTGATGAGGTCACCGATGCGGCCGGAGAACTCCTCGTAGATCTGCTCGCGGGCGGAGTTGCGCACGATGGCGTTGATCTCGGCCTTGGCGTGCTGGGCGGCGATGCGGCTCGTGTTCTTGGGAGTGACGTCGATCTCCTCGAACTCGGTGAAGTTGCCCTCCTCGTCCATGGAATCGTCGATCGGCTCCAGACGGTAGACGTAGATCTTGCCGGTGGTGCGGTCGATGGTCACCTTGGCGCCCCACTCAAGATGCAGAATCTCGGCATAGCTCTTGGCGAGCGACTGCTCCAGGCGGTCGATCAGGTAGAGCTGGTCGATGTGCTTCTCCTGGCAAAGCTCCATCAGGGCGGACATCATGTCGGATGCTGCCATCTTACTTTCCTTCCTTCGCGGGCTTGAAGTCGTAGGTGGGCTTCAACTTGCACTTTTTAACATCGGAAAAATCGAGGGTAACGGACTCGCCGTCCTCGAGCTCGAGGGTCACGTTCGTCTCGGTGGCGGCGGCAATCTTGCCGGCGTACTTGCGACGGCCCTCGGTGGCTGTGGAGGTGAGCTCGCAGTTCTCGCCCACAAAGCGGGCAAAGTCACGCGGGCGGCGCAGCGGGCGCGCCATACCCGGGCTCGACACCTCGAGCGTATAGCTCGAAGAAATGGGGTCGAGCTCCTCAATCACATCGCCGACCCATTTGGTATTGGCCGTGACGTCATTGAGCGACAGGCTCTGACCCTCGGCACCCTCGATACGCACACGCACGCAGGGGGCCTTGGTGGCACCCACGAGCTCAACATCGACGATGTCGACATCGTGCTGGGGAGCAACGGCCTCGAGCGCGTCGATGATCGCCTGCTCGGTCTTGGTCTTGACCATTGCGGCACCTCCATCCATACAAAAAAGAAGCGGGGCCGAAACCCCACTTCTTTCAATTACAACTTCATTTGCAAGCAAACTATACCAATACCTGCGCAAACGTGCAACCACAACACAAACCCGCAGGTCAGCGTGAGCACAGGTTCTCCACAAGAAATGGATAATTGGGTGTTGTCGCAAGTATCCATAACCAAAAAGAGGGGCGACTCCCTGTGGAATCGTCCCTCGCTTTTTATGTCAACTATGCGCGCAGCGCTTACTTGACCACCAGGTTAACCAGCTTGCCGGGCACACAGATGGCCTTGACGACCGTCTTGCCCTCGAGCCACTTGGCGACGGCGGCCTCGGCGGCAGCCTGCATATCCTCATTGGAGGCATCGCGGGCAACGTCGACGCGGCCACGGACCTTGCCGAGCACCTGCACGACGATCTGCACCGTGTCCTCGATGGACTCGGCCAGGTCGAACTCGGGCCAGGCGGCGGTGTAGGCGTTGCCCTCGCAGCCGAGCGCCTCGTGCCACAACTCGTCGGCCCAGAACGGGCAGATGGGGGCAAGGACGCTCACGATGTCCTTGGCCACGCCGTAGCACAGAGCCTTGTCACGGGAAGCGCCCTCGGTGGCGTTGAGGTAGGCGCTCGCCGCGTTGACGAGCTCCATGACGGCCGAGATCGCGGTGTTGAACTGACCGCGGTCAAAGTCCTCGGTGCACTTGGCGATGGTGCGGTGACGCTCGCGATAGAGCTTCATCGCGACCTCGTCGAGCGCGGACTTGTCAAAGGCCACGTTGGCGTCACCCGACTGGACGAGCTGCCACACGATACGCCAGGCGCGCTTAATGAAGCGGTTAGCGCCCTCGACGGCCTTGGGATCCCAGTCGAAGTCCTTCTCGGGCGGGGCGATAAACAGGATCGCCAGACGCATGGTGTCGGCGCCGTAGGGCTCGATGACCGAGCTCGGGGGCACGACGTTGCCCTTGGACTTGGACATGGTGTCGCCGTTCTCGTCCTTGACCATGCCCTGGCACAGCAGGTTGGTGAAGGGCTCGTCAACGCTCAGCAGGCCGAGGTCGCGCAGGGCCTTGGTAAAGAAGCGGCTGTAAAGCAGGTGCAAAATGGCGTGCTCGATGCCGCCGATGTAGTTATCGACGGGCATCCAACGGTCGGCAGCCTCGCGGGAGAAGGGCAGCTCGGTGTTGTGCGGGTCGGTATAGCGCAGGTAATACCAGCTGGAGCAGGTGAAGGTGTCCATGGTATCGGTCTCACGCTTGGCCGGGCGACCGCAAACCGGGCAGGTGGTCTCGTAGAACTCCTTGCACTCGGCGAGGGTCTCGCCGGCACCCAGGTCCAGGTTCTCGGGCAGCGTCACCGGCAGCTGGTCCTCGGGCACGGGCACGATGCCGCAGTGCTCGCAGTGGATGGCCGGGATGGGGTTGCCCCAATAACGCTGACGGCTGATGAGCCAGTCGCGCAGACGGAACTCGACCTTACGGCGACCGCAGCCCATAGCCTCGAGGTCGGCCACGATGGCAGCCTCGCCCTCGGAGTGCTTGCCGCCGCGCATGCCGGTGTACTTGCCGGACTGGACGAGCGTGCCCTCGGCAGCGTGGGCGCAATCCCAGTCGACGGTCTCGGCATGGAAGGTATCGATGGTCTCGCCGCTGGCCTCGACGGCAGCACGGTCGTCATCGTCCAGGATGATTGGCACGATAGGCAGGTCATACTTGCGGGCGAACTCAAAGTCGCGCTGGTCGCCACAGGGAACGGCCATGACGGCGCCGGTGCCGTAGTCGGCCACGACATAATCGGCAACCCACACGGGGACCTTCTCGCCGTTGACGGGGTTCACCACATAGCGGCCGGTAAAGGCGCCGTGCTTCTCGAGGGTGCCCTGGGCACGCTCGACGGCAGAGATGTGTTTGGAGTCCTCGACGATCTTGGTGACGGCCTCCTCGTACTCCGTGCCCTCGACGAGCTCGTGCAGGCGCGCGTACTCGGGAGCCAGGACAAAGAAGGAGACACCAAAGAGCGTGTCGGCACGCGTGGTGAAGACGGTGATCTTACCCTCGTCGCCCTCGATAGGCTCGCCATCCTTGTCGCACAGAGTAAAGTCGACCTCGGCGCCCTCGGAGCGGCCGATCCAGTTGGCCTGCATCTGCTTGACGCGCTCGGGCCAGCCGGGGAGCTTCTCCAGGTCGTCGAGCAGCTCCTGGGAGTACTCGGTGATCTTGAAGTACCACTGCTCAAGGTCGCGCTTCTCGGGCTCGGTGCCGCAACGCCAGCACTTACCCTCGGTGACCTGCTCGTTGGCCAGAACGGTCTTGCAGGTGGGGCACCAGTTGACCGGGTTCTTCTTGCGGTAGACCAGGCCCTTTTCCCACATCTTCTCAAAAATCCACTGGCCCCAGCGGTAATAGTCGGGGCTGCAGGTCTTAACCATGCGATCCAGATCGTAGGAGAAGCCCATGCGCTTCATCGTGGAAAGCGCCTGATCCATGTTCTTATACGTCCAGGCGGCAGCCTGCGTGTTGTGCTTGATGGCGGCGTTCTCGGCGGGCAGGCCAAAGGCATCGAAGCCGATGGGGTGCAGCACGTCAAAGCCGCGCATGCGGGCCTGACGGGCCATGGCATCGCCGATGGTGTAGTTGCGCGCGTGGCCCATGTGCAGGTCGCCCGACGGATACGGGAACATCTCGAGCACGTACTTCTTGGGCTTACTGTCGTCGGTGTCGACGGCAAAGAGGTTAGAGTCCTCCCAGGCCTTCATCCACTTGGACTCAATGGCCTGCGCGTCGTAAGCAGGGATCTCGTCCTTATGATCTGTGCAATCGCACATATCAGCTCCTTTAATCTTAGCTGGGGTCGGTCGGCTTGGCTTTATTCGCTACTGCGGACAGTCCTGCGCAAGACGAAGAGCACATTAAGTGCTCTTCTTTGCGTGCGGAACTTGTAGCGAACAAAGCCAAGCCGACCGACCCTAAGGTTAACTTGACTGATAATAGCAAATACGACAAGCGAGATGCCTGCGACTTGCGGGCATCTCGCTTTATCTAAATAACGTGGTTGGGAATCAACCTTTATATGAAACCCGTTCTTGCACGAACGGGTTTTCCAGGTGCCGCAGATTGCCGTGAAAGAGGAGCGACGCGTACTTTGGTACGCGAGCGACGGTTTGAACGGCAAGGTGCGGTGCTTGGGAAAGCCGCCTAGCGGTAGCTGACGCTTTGCTGGGAATCCTTGACGACTACATCGTGGGCGCCGCCTTCGACGATGGAGGTCGAGCTGACCAGGGTCAGGCGTGCCTTTTCCTGGAGCTCGGGGATCGAGAGGGCGCCGCAGTTGCACATCGTGGACTTGACCTTGTAAAGCGTGCCGCCCACGCCGTCCTTGAGGGAGCCGGCGTACGGGACGTAGGAGTCGACGCCCTCGACGAAGCTGAGCTTCGCGGCGCCGCCCAGGTCGTAGCGCTGCCAGTTGCGGGCACGCGCGGAACCCTCGCCCCAGTACTCCTTCATGTACTGGCCGTTGACGTTGACGCGCTCGGTCGGGCTCTCGTCAAAGCGGGCGAAGTAGCGGCCCAGCATCATAAAGTCGGCACCCATGGCAAGGGCGAGCGTCATGTGGTAGTCGTAGACGATACCGCCATCGGAGCACACGGGCACGTAGACGCCGGTCTCCTCGTAGTACTCGTCGCGAGCGCGGCAGACGTCGATCAGCGCGGTGGCCTGACCGCGGCCGATGCCCTTGGTCTCGCGGGTAATGCAGATAGAACCGCCGCCGATACCGACCTTGATGAAGTCGGCACCGCAGTCGGCTAGGAAGCGGAAGCCCTCGGCATCGACGACGTTACCGGCACCGACCTTGACGTCCTCGCCGTAGTTGGCGCGAATCCACTCAATGGTGCGCTTCTGCCACTCGCTGAAGCCCTCGGAAGAGTCGATGCACAGGACATCGGCACCGGCCTCGATGAGCAGCGGCACGCGCTCGGCATAGTCGCGGGTGTTGATGCCGGCGCCGACCATGTAGCGCTTATCGCCGTCGAGCAGCTCGTTGGGGTTGGTCTTGTGGCTGTCGTAGTCCTTGCGGAAGACGATGCCCATAAGGTGATCGTTGTCGTCGACGATGGGCAGGGCGTTGAGCTTATTGTCCCAGATGACGTCATTGGCAACCTTGAGGCTGATGTTCTTGTCGCCCACGATGAGCTGCTCACGCGGGGTCATGAACTCGGAGACCTTCGTCTGGTGGTCATCGCGGCTGGGGCGATAGTCACGGCTGGTGACGATGCCCAGGAGCTTGCCCTTGGGGGTGCCGTCGTCGGTGACCGGCATGGTGGAGTGACCGGTCTTATCCTTGAGCTCGATGACCTGCTCCATGGTCATGTCGGGGGTCAGCGTAGAATCGGACTGAACGAAGCCGGCCTTGTGATCCTTGACGGCCTTGACCATGGCGGCCTCGGACTCGGCGCTCTGGGAACCGTAGATGAAGGACAGGCCGCCCTCGGTAGCGAGCGCGACACCCATGTCGACGCCCGAGACGGACTGCATGATGGCGGAAACCATGGGGATGTTCAGGGTGATTGCCGGCTTCTCACCGCGCTTGAAGCGGGTTAGCGGCGTCTTGAGAGAGACGTTGTTGGGGATGCACTGCGAGGACGAGTAACCAGGAACCAGCAGATACTCCGAAAACGTGTGGGACTCACCGGGAAAGAACGTAGCCATGTTTCTCCTTTTTCCATGCGACCGGTCGGCTGCAGGCCTCGTAGGACCCAGCCCAACCTTGGGCGCCCAATACTGGGGAAGTATCTTAACGCACTTTGACTGCTACAATGCATGATTTAAGAAGAGCACACGAGGGCTTGACGCAGGCTTTGCGTTTGCCCAGCAAACACTTTAGCGGGGAGACGTGGAGCGTATGAAGTACAAGACGACGGCAAAGCTGGTCATTCAAGCGTGCGACAAGGATCTGCCGGGCGTGTTTGGTCACGGCTGCGTCTTGCTGCTGCAGGGTATTGCCCGCGAGCACTCGCTGAACCGCGCCGCCAAGAGCATGGGCATGGCGTATTCCAAGGCCTGGCGCATTGTGAATGAGGCTGAAGGACAGCTGGGCTGCAAGCTCATCGAGCGCGACGGAGCCCGCGGATCCACCCTCACCCCCGCCGGCGAGCGAGCCATAGCGGTCTACGAGGAGCTGCAGACCGACATAAACCAGGTCATAGCTGCCAAAGCCGACGCTCTCATCGCCAGCATCAAAGAGTAGCTAATTTGGGACGGGGCTTTTTTAGCTGCACAACCCCTTCTCATAAGTTGCGGTGAAATAGGGACTGTTTATGCGGTTAAAGCCGTAAATCAATCCCTATTTCACCGCAACTTATGGAGTCGAGGATGATTTAGCTAGTTGCGGAGGGCGTTGTCTAGGGTGGCGGCCACGATCAAGGGGTCGTCGGTGCCGGCGAAGAGACGGATGGTGCTCCCCTGCTTGCCGCGTGGGGCCGAAAGGCGCGTTGTTGCGCCGCCGGCGGGCGATGTGCGGAATTCGTCTGGCAGTATGCTGAAGAATTCGCCCGCGCTGCATTCGATAAGGTCAAATTCAACTGCCGGGCCAAAACCGTGCTCCAGGATGCCGGTCGCGATGGCGTGATCGGGATGCGAGGTCAGCCCGGGATAGCGCACGCCGTGCACTATCTCGTTCGCGGCCAAATACTCGGCCAGTGCACGCGCGCGGTCGAAGTGTGCCTGCATGCGGATGTCGAGCGTGTCGAGCCCGTGCTCTAGAACCTCAGCCTCATCGGAGGACAAGTCGAGTGCGGCCAATCCGCACCCCTCGAGCAGCGCATGCGCGCACTCGGCAGCGGCATCCACACGATGGCGTTTGAGCTGCGAGCGCGCCACCGAAGCGGCAACGAGCTTACGCGGAGCCTTACCGGCGCACGCACGGTCGAGTGCCTCAAGCGACAGGACGGCACCCAAACGCAGTGGATCGCAGCCAAAGACGCTTGCCACGGTGTTATCCACCACGAGCAGCGCACGGGCCTCTCGAGCCGCACGACCCAGAGCGCGCAGATCGGGCACGCGCAGGCCAAAGCCACCGATCGTGTTCACAAACCACCACAGGTGCGGCCCCTCAGCATCAAACGAAGCATCAAAGCCCTCGGACGCAGCAGAAAACACTGCAGCCGACGGCTCCCCAACCAGCACAACATCGCAGCCATCAAAGCCACGAGCAAACGCATCGGCAAAGTCATCGGCAAACGCAACCAGGCGGTCACCGGGGCGCACAATCCCCAACAGAGACAGCGCCGCCGGCAAATGCGAGGCCGCAACAAGACGCGCCTCACGCGCGCCGGCCCTCAAAGCCCAGGCATCTTCTAGCTGCTGTACATCCACAAGGCACCGTCCCTTCACAAACAAAAACCCACGATGCGGGTGTTCCCCGCATCGTGGGCAACGGCTGCAGTATAGCGCCGATATGCGACGAATCGCCTAGATGTTGAGCGTGTGATAGGTCACGCTCGCACCCGGGGCGTCAACGGTCACGCCATAGGCCTCGGGATAGATGCGCGTCGAAAACACGAGCGCGCCATCGTTCACAAACACCTCGACCGACGAGACATCGCCGACAATGCGCACGTTGCGCACCTCGTCGACGGGCTCCCAGCGCACAGTACGACCGCAGCCGGCAGAAGCACGACCCTCATCGGTAAATCGCATCTCAAAGCGCGAAGGCAGTTCGCCCTCGGCGGGCATAAACGCCAGCTTCAGCTCGCCATCAACGGTCGCGGTAAACGCGCCGTCGACACCGTCGACAACAACGTCAAAGCAGGTATCGTCGGCAACCTCAAACGAGCCCTCCCCCACACGCACCGAGGCATAATGGTGCTCAATCTCGCGCGCCGGCTGCTGCAGCACCACGCCGCCGGCACCGGCTGTAAGCTCGCGCGGCACCGTCATGCAGTGCTGCCAGCCGCACACCACGGTGGGCGCGTTGCCATAGGTCGGCTCATCGGGCATGCCCATCCAGCCGATCAAAATGTGGCGACCGTCCTCGGACGTAAACTCCTGCGGAGCATAGAAGTCAAAACCGGCGTCCCACAGGCGGAACTCGCCCAGCTCATAGGCACCGTCACCACCGGTGATGTCACCCGTTACAGGCAAGTAGCCAGCGGCATACACATTACCGCGGTCCCAACGACCGCCCTCGAGCCCCTGGGGCGAGAAGGACAGCCATTTCGCCGGTACACCGCCATCCGTCTCAATCTCCAGATACCCCGGGCACTCCCACATAAAGCCAAAACGCTCGGGCGTAGACACGCGGCTCTCGAGCTCCCAGCTCAGCATATCGGCCGAGCCATACACCAGGATCTCGCCCACATCGCGTCCGGCACCCTCGCCATGCATGGCGCAAAAACGGCTCTCGACGTGCGGCCCGTCAACTCGACGACGCGCACCCAGCACCATGTGATAACGCCCGTCCGCGTCACGCCACACCTTGGGGTCGCGCACGTGGCGGGTCAAATCCTCGGGATAATCCTCGGAAGCCAGCACCACGCGCTTTTGGCTAAACGTCTGTCCATCGGCGCTCTCGACATACACGGTATCGGCGCGACGGCCGGAGTTGACATAGTCAAAGACGCCGTCCGCATCGGGGAGCTTAACGTTGCCGGTATAGAGCACGCGAATGCGACCGTCCTCGGCAAGCGCGGAGCCCGAATACACGCCATGGCAGTCGAACGGCTCATCGGGCAGCAGCGGCGCGCCAACATACTCCCAGTTCATAAGGTCGCGGCTCGTGGCATGACCCCAGGCCTTAACGCCGCCCTCAACATCAAACGGAGCATATTGAAAATAAGCGTGGAACACGCCGCCCGCCTGGCAAAGACCGTTGGGGTCGTTGAGCCAGCCCGTGGGCGGCATAATATGAAAGCGCTGGCCATACGCGCCATGACCGCACTCAGAGGCGGCGGCGTCAACAGCGGCGACCAGCTTTGCAAGGTCGCGACCGAGTGCATTAGACATATCAAAGTCCTAACGGATCGAAAGTTACAAGGTGCCAAAGATCGGCGCCAGATGCGGGGAACACCCGCGAGCATACAGCCCGCGGGCGTTCCTCAATCAAAAGCTCTTAGGCCTGCTCGGAAGCCTTGGGCTCGTCCTTGTACAGGACAAACGAGATGGCAAAGGACACGACCGCGGCAAACGCAAACATGATCGCGTACTGCACGGGCTGGGCCAGGCACAGCAGGATACCGAAGATACCCGTAACACCCGTGCCGGAGGCAGCCAGCGAAGTGAGCGCGCAGACCAGGGCACCGCAACCGCCGCCGATGCAGCCGGCGATGAAGGGCTTAAAGAAGCGCAGGTTCACACCAAAGATGGCAGGCTCGGTAATGCCCATGAAGGCGGACAGGGCCGAAGGAAGCGCCAGACCCTTGATCTTGGCATCGCGGGTCTTAAAGGCAACGGCGAGCGCGGCACCACCCTGGGCGATGTTGGCAGCGCTGGCGATGGGCAGCCAATAGGTCACACCGTACTGAGCGAGCTGGCCCAGATCGATGGCGGTGTACATCTGGTGGATACCGGTAACGACCGTGGGGGCATAGAACAGGCCGACGATAAAGGAACCGATGCCAAAGGGCAGGGTGAGCAGGGCCTGAATCAGACCGAGAATGGCGTTCTCGGCCCACACGAAGATGGGGCCGACGGCAACGAGGGTCACGAGCACGGTCACGAACACCGAGACGAGCGGGGTCACAAAGAGGTCGAACATCTCGGGAACGATCTTGTGCAGGCGCTTCTCGAGGAAGGCCAGAATAGCGCAGGCGATGACGATGGGGATAACGTGGCCCTGATAACCGACCCACTCAAAGCTGTACACACCGGGGATGACGTTGACCATGGTCTGCACGCCCTCGGAGGCAACCGTGTAGGCGCTCTGTAGCGAGGAGTTGATGAACGCACCACCGACAACGGCGCCCAGATACGGGTTGGCGCCAAAGGCCTTAGCGGCGGAGTAACCGATCAGGATCTGCAGAATGCCAAAGGACGTGCCCGAGACCAGGTCGGCAATCTTGTAGATAAAGTTATTGGTGTCGAGCGCGATAAAGCCGTTGGAGGCCATAAAGTTGAGGGCGCTCATAATGCCCAGCAGCAGACCCGAGGCCACGATGGCAGGGATGATGGGGACAAAGACGTCGCCGAGCACCTTAATGGCGCGCATAAAGATGTTCTGCTGCTGCGCCGCGGCCTCCTTGACCTCGGCCTTGGTGGCAGCCTCGACGCCACTGAGCGCGATGAACTCCTCGTAGACCTTATTGACGGTGCCAGTGCCAAAAATAATCTGGAGCTGGCCCTGGGCTTCAAAGACGCCCTTAGCGCCGTCGATATTCTCGAGGGCCTCCTTGTCAACCTTCGCGTTATCGGCAATCACCAGGCGCAGACGCGTGGCGCAGTGTGCGGCCGAAACAACGTTGCCGGCGCCACCGATGTTGTCGAGCACCTCTTGGGCTGATTTGCGGTAGTCCATGACTTCTCTTTCCTCCAACGGGTGCATGCGCACCCGACTACCTTTGACACTTACACTGTAATCGTTTCAGTTTCATATGTCTGTAATCGTTTTCATAGTAGGGTGAACGGTAGGAAAAAGCCGGCGAATGGTAGTTTTACCGCAAAAACAGGGGCCTCAAAGGCAGGCAGACATGCCCAAAGCCTAGACATTCATAAGTTGATGGCCGAGTTTGAGCGTCTTGAGACCGCTCTCCCCCTCCACGCCATCGAGCGTGTTGAGCAACATATTGGTCGCCTCGACGCCACTGGTCAGGTAGCCATAATGCACGGTGGGAATGCCGCCCGTCAGCGCGCGCAAAAACGCGTTGTCGCCAAAACCGCTCACGCGGTGTATACCCTCGCCCATGCCGCGAACCTCATCGATGGCACGCAGCGCGCCCGCCGCCATGGTGTCGGTCGCGCACGCGATAAACGAAACATCGGGGTCGACGGAAAGCAGTTCACGCGCCGCACCATAGCCCGAGTCGAGCGTAAACAAGCCCAGGCGAATCAAGGCGGCATCGAGCGGGTTACCCGCGGCGCGCAAGCCGGCCTCAAAACCGCGACGGCGGTCATAACCGGCCGCGCGGTCCTCTTCGGTAACTCCAATGTAGGCGATCTTGCCATCTACCCGACCAGCGAGCGCCTGGCCCAGCTCAAAGGCAGCCTCGTAATCGTCGTGATAGACGCACGCCGCGCCCTCGACGTTTTGGCCGATCAGCACAATGGGCACACGGCAAGACGCAATGGCCGCGCGATGTTCGTCGGTGATCATGGTCGCCACGAGCACGATGCCATCGACCGGGTGGTTCTGGAACAGGTCGAGATACTCGAGCTCACGCTTGGCCACGTTGTCAGTATTCGCGAGCAGCATCTGGTAGCCTCGGCGACCGAGAACCTGGCCAATGCCGGCGGTAATGCGGCTCACGGATTCCGAGTTGATCTTGGGCACGATGACGCCGATGAGCTTAGTGGAGCCGGTACGCAGCGCGCGAGCCTGGCTGGACCGCACGTATCCGGTCAGCTCAATCGCTTGCTTAATGCGCTCGGCCTTATCCGCCGAGATATATCCACCGTTGAGGTAGCGCGAGACGGCGGCGCTCGAAACGCCGGCCAGCTCGGCCACATCTTTCATCTTTACCACAAGCACCCCTGTCATTGAAATCGCTTTCACCATAATACCCGTGAAGACGGCCTGCGGACCAAATCAGCCCACCCAGGTCGAGCAAACGTCAGCGAGCGGGCAGCTGCCGTGGCGAGGTGCCGCGAAAGAGGAGCGAAGCGTACTTTATGTACGCGAGCGACGGTGTGAGCGGCAGATCGCCCGGCAGATGTCCGCGCAGCGTCGACCGGTCCGGCGTTCGTCAGAACGCCGGAACAAAGTTAGCCGTGGTACTCGCCGTTGTACTGGATGAGCGTCAGGTCCTCCACGCCGTCGAGCGCGCGGATGGCGTCGGCATAAGGCATATCCACACCGTCCGAGAACACCTCGACAGACATCTCGACCTTGTCACCGCGCATGGTCTTGGACTTGACGGTGAACTTGGTGCGCCCAAATGCACGCACGATATCATCGCCGGTGGTCTGGCCAGCGTAGTGAATCACCATCATGTACACGCGCGCCTTGTCCTGGTGGCTCGCAAAGCCGGCAATCATCACCACAATCACCACAGCCGTGAGCCCCACAAGCGCATACATGCCAGCGCCCGCCGTAATGCCCGTGGTAATGGCCCAAAACAGATACAGCAGGTCGAGCGGGTCCTTGACCGCCGTACGGTAACGGACGATAGACAGAGCACCGACCATACCGAGCGAGATGACCACGTTGGTCGAGATCGCGAGCGTGACCATGCAGGTGAGCACGCACATGCCCACGAGTGTCACGGCAAAGCTGCGCGAGTACACCACGCCGGTAAAGAAGCGCTTGTACACGCAATAGATCAGGATGCCCATGGCGAGCGCCACGAGCAGCGAAAGGCCGATCTTGGCAGGGTCGACCTGGCCAAACGCCTCCAAGACGGAGTTCTTAAAAAAAGTCCCTGGTGCTCATGGTCTAAATATCCCCTCGGTTCTCAAAATCCGATTCCCAGTAGTTAAAACCGCGCAGGTAGGCGGTCTTTTCGTAACACAGGCAGTACTTGGAGACCGCCGTGAGCTCGGCCGCGCCCGGCGGCACCATATCACGCACCAGCTGCGGACAAAACTCGGTAAACTTGACCTCCATCACCAGCTTGCCGGGCTCCAGCACGGGCAGCGCGGGCAAGGTCGCGTCAAAGATGTCAAAACTTCCCACCGCCGCGCGCACGTTCATGTCAAACGTAATGCGCACGGTGCCCTCATCCATCACCCACGGCTCGCGCTCGTAATCCACGATGGTCCGCGGGCGCATCATATTGCAGATGCACTCGATGTAGAACTCACGACAGAGCTGGTGTGGACTCCGCAGCAAAAAGTCGTAATCGCCGGCCAGAATCTGCTCGAACTCGTCGCGCGTGAGCGGCGCGTCCTCCTTATAAATCCAGCTGCCGTACTTCTTTTTACGCTCGAGCTTAATCACCTTGTCGCCGCCGTTATAGATGCGCACGCGATACTTTTTGCGCATGAGAATGCCGGCGTCTTTTTCCTCGTAGGCCGAGTTGCAATAATCGTCAAAGTACAGGCTGCGAATGGTGTAACCGCCCGCCCGCGCATGCTTGTCCAGCTTAAACACCGGCGCCATGCGGCAGGCAAGCGCAGCGTGCTCACCCTCGTTAATGAGATATTTAAGCTCGTGGCGGTAACGCTCCTGCGTGGTACGCGCGGGAGGTTCCGCCAGGCGCTCAAGCAGCGCGCTAGCCCTCCTCATACGTGTCCCCCACGACCTTGCCGCCGTCCTGGACATAGAAGCACAGCATGCCGTACTGTTTGCCGTCGTCGGTCACATAGTAGTCAAACGCATCTTGCGTATAGCCGTCGGAGTTGGTGGCACGCACGCGCACAAAGTACTGGCCGGTATCGGGCGCATCGCACGTTACCTCCGGCAGCAGCACGTCCTCGGCCTTAAAGATCACGTCAGTAATGGCGTAATCGCGCGCAAGCTCCACGGTATAGCGAATGTCGTGCGCCTTAAAGTCGTACGACGCGTCCCAATTCACGCGCAGCTTACCGTTATCGATCTGCGGCACGCCAATGTAGAACGGCATGGGCTTCTTATAGCTCTCGCGATAGCTCTTGTAGTTCTCCTCAATCTCGGAGGGGATGGCCGCGGCGATCTGCTCGTATTCGTCCTTGGTCACGGGCAGGTTATCGAGGTCGGGCGCAGCAAAGACGAGCGGCTCCGTGACCTCGCGATAATGCTCGATCATCTTGCTCAGGCGCCCTTCGGTCAAATACGAGCGCAAGTCCTTGACAGCACGGTCGAGTTCACTGCGGAACGACTTGCTGCGCAACGCGCGGTTAAACAGCACGTTGCCCCAGTAGTTGCTCACGCCGCGCTCCCAGCTCGCATAATCCGAGAATCCCGTCAGGCTCAACTCGAGCTTGCGCAGCATGCCGTCGTTGTCCCAATCCAGGATGTACCAGACTTTGGAGTTAAGCGGGCTGTACAGATAGCAGTTACGGTTCTGCGTATCGCAATTGCCCGTCAAGATCTGAAACGCCATCCAATAGACCAGGTTCTCGGTATCGAAGTAGGTGTCGAGCACATCGTCGATCTTTTGCGTATCGTCGTTGAGCGCATCGAGCATCTCGATCAACTTGGTATGGTCCGAATCGCCCTTAATCTCGAGCATGCCCTCAAACGCCGTCTGGTTATAGTCGGGGTCATCGGCGAGCTTAATGGTGTCTTCGAAGCGATGAAAATCGAAGCTGTTCACCTTATAGAGATGCCCGCTCTTATCCAGACCGTGGGCCTTGAGCGCCGTCTTGTTGAGCTGCTCGACCTGCGTAAACAGTCCGTAGTCCTCAAAGGTGTCGTTAGATTTTTCGGTCTGGTCGCACACCCATAAGTGCACAAACTGCGTGCGCAGGCCCATCATCTGGGGAATGCCACGGATCAAATCGTAGGCCATCTTGTTACGAAAGCGCATGCCCTCGCCCATGTGCTTGTTAAGCGCAATCGCACGCTGCTGGCGCCAGGTACCCTTTCCTTTTTTGAGCTCCACCTTGTAATTCTTCTGCGTATAACCGCTCGACGTCTGGCCGCGCACCTGCACGGTAGCGTTGGGAGCCTCTTCACCATAACCGACCTCACCGGCAACGGGGCCCTTATCATCGCCAGGCTGCAGCAGGCCCATAACCTGATAGCGCGTCACGCCCATGTCGGCATAGTCGTAGACCGAGTACGTATTGATCTCGGCCCAGCTATGGTCGGTATTCTCGGAGCTGTTGCCGCGCGAGACCGTCAGGTACATACATACGATGCCCGAGTCATCGTAGACCTCGTACAGCTCATCCTTGTCGCGAAGGTGCTTGGTCTCGCTAGACGCATCGGCCTTTTTAATCTTGTCCTGCTTCTTGGTCTTTTTTGTCGAGGATTCGTCCTGCGAAGAGCAGCCCGAGAGCAGCAATGTGCCGGCAGCCGCCTCAATCAAGCGGCGACGCGATATCATCCTATCGGTCATCAGGACCTCCCCAACGATTGCGATACACACGGACCACCGTGCGCTCAAACGCACCATGCGGCTCGCCCTGTAGACGCAGCTCCTCGTAGCGCTGTTCGGCACGGTCGAGCAAGCAGCCCAACTCCGTAAAGCGACCCGTCTTGTCGGTCGCCACGATGGGCTGCTGACTCAGGATACGATACGGCAAGTTGGCGGTATAAGTATCGAGCCGCATGAGCGCCACAACAAAAAACACCGCCGCGCCGAGCAAAAAGCCAAAGCCATAAAACTGCTGCGGAAAGAACAGCGAGACGATGGTCGCCAGCCCCGCCACGCCCGCGAACAGCCCAGAGGCAAGCACGGCGCCCTTGTAGTCGGTAAAGTACAGCAAGATGAGCATCACCGTATTGCCCACGGCATACAGACCATAGCCCACGCACAGCGTACGAAAATACCCGTGCATAAGGTTGTTGAAGCCCAGTGGCAGGGCCGAGAGCACCGTGGTCTCGAGCAAGATGACCGCTGCCGTCACAAACAGCTGCTTGAGCGCGCAAAACCGCAGCTCCCGGTTGAGCGTGGCGAGCATTTCCTCCTCGGCCACCACGATGTCGCCCACCACGCCGCCGTCGTTAAACAGGCTGTAGTAGTCGCGGTAGCGCGGATAGAAGTTGACCTCGACCGACACTACAAAGTTGACGGTCGTGACAAGGATCGTCAAAAACGCGATGAGCGCCGGCACATCGTGGTAGGGTGCGCCATAAAACAAGCCCTTGACCTGCACGCCAATGGGGCCGGCCCAAATAATTACCAGATGTGCAAAGAGTCCCAGGTTGGTAAACAGGCCCGTGAGTGCCAGCGGCATAAACTGATCGAGCCAGCGCAAAAAGAGCCAGGGGCTACGTTCGCTCTGAGGAAAATACCGGTACAGCAGCACCACGTCCCAAGCGAGCATCACACCGTAGCCCAGGGCGATCGAGGCCAGCAGGCCCTCGACCGGCGGCAGCCCCAGTGCCAGCGCGGCCAAGGCACACAGGCACGCCACGCCAATGGCCGCGGCAAAGCTGCACAGAATACCCCGGTAGTCCTTAATAGCGGTGAGATAGCTCATGCCGTTCCAGTTGACGATCATAATGTTGAACAGCCACAGGCACAGCAGCCCCTGCAGTAGCGTGGCGCCCGAGAACAGCAAAAATACGCCGTAGAGCACCGTGCCCGCAACGAGCATGATGGCGTTGGAGCCCCAAAACGAGGGCAAGACCTCTTCTTCGCGCTCGGCAAACAGCATGTCCGCCAAAAAGCGCGTGACGGGCATGGAGAAAAAGCTCGTGAGCGTAAGCGACGCCAGAAGCGTATAGGTCACCATGCACACCAGCAGATCCTGGTTGGCGCGGCCCACGTCCCACAGACCGCACAGCACCAAAATGCCCACCTGCAACAGTACGCCCAGCAGCATGGGGCCCGTGCACACGATGCCGGCGTAGCCATAGGCGCGCATCGTGGCAAACAGACCCTTGCGCTTAAACAGGCGCTTGAGCTCAAAACCGATTCCGGCCACCGGCTACACCTCCTTCTTGGGCAAATTGAACGCGCGAGCCGTCTCGTCGTACAGCGCACGATAGTTGGCGAGCATCTGCTCGTGTAGGTAGTAGGTCGCCACGCGACGCTGGCCGCGCTCCCCCATTTCCAGACGGCGGGCACGGCTCGCGCACATGCGCTCCATGGCATCGGCCAGACCCTTGCGATACATGGGCGGGCTCACATATCCGGCAACGCCAAAGTCGTCGCCGGGGGCGCCCTCGAGCAGCTCGCGGCAGCAGCCGACCTCGGTCGTCACGCAGGGGCGACGCGCGCCCAGCGATTCCAACACGCTCAACGGCTGGCCCTCCGAGATGCTCGTCAAAATGGTAAAGTCGAGCTTTTCCATGTACTCGACCACGTTGACGCGGCCGGTAAAGATCAAGTCACGCACGCCCAATGTCTCCACTAGCGCATGGCACTCGGCGCCATATTCCTCGTCGTCCACGCCACCCATAATATGCAGGCGCACGTGCGGCAGGCGCTCGTGCAACTCAAAGAAGGCATAGATCATGGTCTTGACGTCCTTGATGGGCGCCAGACGCACCACCGCGCCAATGTCCACCCAGCCGTCATCGGGCTTTAAGGGAATGTCCTTAAAGCGATCGAACTGAATGCCGTTGGGGATGACCAGGCATTTGTCCGCATCGCAGCCCATATCAATCTGCGTCTTGCGCGCATTGTGAAACAGGCTCGTCACGCGGAAGGCGCGACGGTAGATTTCCTCCGAAAGCAGGTAGAAAAAGCGGATCCAACGGTCCTTAAACGAGGGCACCACCCAGTCAGCGCGAATGATCTCTTCCTCGCGTTCGCGGGTATAGATGCCGTGCTCGGTCAGCAATGCCGGCGCGTTATTCATGCTGGAGCCCAAACTTGCGAGCAGACCGCCGTAGCCGGTCGAGATGGCGTGATACACGTCGGCCACCGGAACCTCGCTGCCCAGCAGATAGAGCACGGGCAGCAACATCGAACGCATGGTGTGGAAGGCGTCGGCGAAAGGCGTATACGGGTACTCGGCCAGACACACGTCGCGGAAGATGTCCATAAACGTGCGGCTCTGCAAAAATGAGAGCGGATGCACGTGGCGGCGCTGGAAAATGTCGAACAGCACGTCCCAGTCCGGATTGGAGAGCGAGACCAGACGGCGCAGGGCCTCGCGCTCGCGGTCGTCGAAGTCGACTTCCTCCTGCTCGCCCGAAAGACGCAGGGCATCGTCCAGGAACACCTCGTGCACCTCGACGACGTTGCCGGGCAGATCGTAGACAAACTTGCCGCGGTCTTCGGCGTGGGCGCCAATCACCCACAGCACAAACTCGTGCTCGGGCATGGCCGTGATGTAGCCGTGCATCCAGGTGGACACACCGCCGTGCACGTAGGGATAGCAGCCCTCGAGCACCAAGCAGATTCTCATCGGTCGCCACCCTCCTTGCGCTCAATCGTCACGGTCTTGTCCGTCGCTTTGACTAGGTACAGGTCGCCCGTCAGGTGTTTAATCTCGCCACCGGACACCGTGCCCGGCTCGCCGTTATTGGCGCGGAACATGAGCCACGCCTCATCGTGGAAATTGCCCAGGTTGAGCGTCCAGGCATCGTCGCTCGTATCCACGCTCACCGTCACGGACGAAAAACGCTGGATGGCGCCCGAGCATTCCGAACCCGTCTGGTGTCGCAGGTCGGGAGCGGACGTAGCAAGCCAGTCCAGAAAGTTGACCAGGCCGCCCTTATAGACTTCCCAGCCCTCCTTGGCGCCGCGATCGGGATCCAGCAGGTCATCGGGATGCATAAAGTGAGTACTCACGTAGTGCATGTTGAGCTCGGACACGGCGGCCAGGCGCATATAGGAATCGCCGACCATGCCGCCCGAGACAATACGCGGCTGCTCTACAATGCCATCGCTCGCCACGCCAAACTCCTGCACATACGGCAGATCGGTGCCATCCTCAAAATACGTACTGGCAATGGTCTTAATGCGCGGCACGTCCTCGCCAATAATCTTGCGGGCGCGGGCCGAAAGGATATTCGACGGCGGCACGTAGACCGAGCCGTGTGCATTGGGCAGGACGTCGTCCTGGAAGGCGATAAGCTCGTTGAGTGATGCAACAAGCGTCTCTTTGTTCTTCCATGTCTTGTAGTCGTACAGCGTGCCATAGTCGGTATCCCAGAGCGCCAGCGGCTGATGGTTGTAGCCATGAAAACCCAACTCACCGCCCATCTGCAACAGCATGCCGCCAAAGTAGCGGAACTGCGTGGTATCGACCTGGCGCGCGGGCTCGATTTGATTGACCACGTCCTCGTAGTTTTCGATCATCACGCCGGTATAGCGAATGCCGTATTTTTGCGCAAGCTTTTGCAGATCGGGCCACCAGACCTTGGTGTAAAAATCCGCAATGGAAAGGCCGTAGTCACGCTTGATATAAGTACCATCGCCCGAGGGCACGGGGCTAGGAAAGTCGTCCAAATAGAACACGGCGCTGTTGATGACCGGATAAGCCGTGGCATCACCCAGCAAGCTTATGGCCGAAGCATAGAACCCACGCATGACCTTGTCGTAGATGCCAATGTTGCACACCACGGTGTGACCACTGCCGCTATCGTTAGACCAAATGAGCGGCGTGCCCGCGTCACCGGTCTTTGCCCATACGCGCGCCGTTTCGCGCAATGAAACCGAAAGCGAAGAATCGAAGGGATCCGAGAACTCGTAGCGCTCTCCTCCGCCCAACATAAAGTCATCGTTCGGAACAATACTTTCGGCTGTCGCATAGTCATATCCGGCCGATTCGATCCCAAGCTTGGAAGCAACAGCCTGCAGGTAGTTCGAGTTATCTGGCGTCATGCCCAGCATGAGTGAGCCGCCCGCACTCACCCAACTCATCAGATCGGTCAGATGCGTACCCAGTCCGTCAAGCGAGGGCATAAGCACAATCACGCGATCAAACGACGTGAGCGATGGGATCGCGTCCGCACCGTCGGTGGCAATATCAACATCGCGATGGGCAATCTTCATGTCCAGCAAAATCTGGTCGAACTGGTCTTTAACATCGTCGACGCCATCTTGGTCCGAGTCGGTAATGACCAGGCACGTGGGCTTTTGGCCAAAGATTGCCGAGGAGGCCGGCACTGCATCGTTGGCGGCAAGCATCCCCAGCTTATGCTGGCCCGCACTGTACTGCACGCCGGCACGCTCCACCAGCAGCACGGCGGCCATGGCAATAAAGACCGCCCACACCACGAGGAGTCCCATCCAACGAAAGCGGCCTGCACGGTCGCGAATATGTTGCGCCACGCTCATCTGGCCTCCTCCCCGTCGCGCCAAAACGCCAACTTTTCGCGGTTGTCGGCGCTCAAATACACATGTTGCTTGTCAATCGCATCGATCACACGGTGAACCTCGTCACCGTCGCGGCGCATCACGGCCAAGCGCAGGCAAAGCATCCAAACCTCCTGCTCCTCGGGCACGTCGAGCACCAGCTGGTCGATCACGGCCTGCGCCTCGTCGATCTGTCCGACATCAGCCAGCGCCGTCGCATATCGAATGCGCAGCTCAAGGGCGTCCTCGCGCTCGCAGCGACGCGCAAGCAGGCGCGCGTACTGTTGGCGCTGAATCTGAGCCACGCGCCCCTCAGCCAAGCCCGAGCCCAAGTATTCACCAAGAAAATCGCAGTATTCGTTGAGGTTTTGCGCACTCGGGTCCGTCTTAAAGGCACGCTCCAGCTGCTGCAGTTTAAGGTCGGACTCCTTGGAGATCTGCGCCACCGCCGTCGCGGCATAGTGCGCCACCTCAACGTCGTCGTTAAGCTTAGCCGCCTGCAGCTGCGCCAGGTACGCGTCGGGCTCCTCGGTGAGCATGGAGAGCATTAGGCGGCGCCGGTATGCCGGGTCGTTGACGATGAGCGCCTCCTCGAGCGGGACCACGCCCGCATCGGCGTCACGGTCGTGCACCAAGATGCTGCGATGCAGGTCGTCGTTGAAGCGCAGCGACTCCAGCGCAGACTCTTTCAGCCCCTCGCAAAACACCGCGCTGCGGACAGGTAGCAGAACCACCAGCAACGGGCCCCACAGCGGCACCAGCACTATCACAGCCAGGATATGCCCGCGCACCGGCAGCAGGCCCAGCTTCATGAGCGTCCACAGCATCAGGCAAACCAGCGCATGAATCAGCAGCAAGACGGCAGCAACGACAAGCGAGATCAAGCGGCACCCCCCCCTCACCGTCACCGGTGTAAGAGATGTGTTGCAACAGCGCCACGATGTCCTCGCCATCGACGGGCTCCACCGCAATCTGCTTTGCGCTCAGGCGCTCGCGGATAATGGGCAGATCGCACGCCTTTGCCTGGCGCATAAGCAGGTAGAGCACGTCGCCGTCGACCAAGCCCGCCGCGTCGCTCTCGCGGATTGCCGACCCGATTGCGCCCACCAGCTCGCCGACAGGCTCCATGCCCGATACCACGCGCAGGAGCAAAAAACTCCCCATCTTGCTATCTGCGAGCGCCTGCTCCGCCGCGAGCTCTTGGCCAAAGGCAGCCTGCTTGAGCACGCAAGTGCCGTCAACGCAGCGTTTATCCTGCGCCACCGCCTCATAGTCAAAGGCACGGCCCAGCGCGCTTTCGACCAGCCCGCACAAGATGCGGAACAGGTTTTGATAATAGAGAGTCATTTGGTTTTCGGCCGCACGACGCACAAAGATCAACACGGCGGGTGCCCCGTCGCGCTCGATCGTGTATCCAAACATGGGAAGCCCCGGCGTCAGCTCGCGGTTCACCCACAGGTTCGAACGGCCCCCGTCGCCCAATAGAGGTGCAAGCTGCTCAAGCGTGAGCGAGCGTGCGGCATCTTCGGCAATCGCGGGACTTGCTGCCACCAGGCGTGCAAATGCCCCGCCCGAAACATGGTAGATCGCCACCGAATCGTTCTCGAGGATCTCGCCCAAAAGCTCGCAGCACTTGCGATAGATGTCGCGTGGGTTGAGTACGTCGAGCTCCTGCGTCACGGCAAAGATCTTGCCAAAGCTGTCGTGGCGACCCACGATCTGGCGCCTGTACGCGCGCTTGTCCTCGATCGCGTCGTGGTAGAGCTGCGTAAGGAACGTATTGCGGTTGCGCACGAGCTCGTTTTGATCGCGCTCCGCCCTAATGGCTTCGCTGTTGCGCAGCTGCACATAGCCGCACACGGCACCCACCACAAAGTACGCAATAAACGGCAGCCAGTTGGACGGCTCGTAGAACAGGCCCTGGAAGGTATAGCCGTACTGAGTAAAGTAGCTCGCGGCCAAACCCACCGACGCCAGCAGCGCCGCAACCAGGCCAAAGTCCAAGCCATACAGCGTGCCGATCAACACCACGTAGAGCAGGCGATAATCGAGCACGTTGAGCTGGGCCGATTGTGAGAACAGATGCTCCAGCACCTCGAACAGAACCCAGGCAACGCCCGTCTCCAGGCATTTGATGGGCAGCGAGCGCATCTGGATGCGGTCGATGGCGGCACGCAAGGGGTTGACCTTCTTCGCGCGGCCGGCATCCCAACGCGCTTGAATGGTCGAAAGATCACGCAGCAGGTCGTAGCGCTGAAACCAGCCATAGCGCACGCGAACGACGTCGCTGGCGGGCAGGGCGTAGCCGGCAGAATCGCCATAGGCAACGGTAAGGCCGGGGAACAGCGCCTTGAGGGCGTCGCCCACCTCACCCGCCGTGTGATGGAAGGTATCGGCAACGTCGAGCGTCTCAAAGTTACCATCCCAGCTGTCAAAGATACGGCGCACCAGCACTGCAAGCTCCTCGGCACACAGCAGCGGAAACGCCGCATCCTCCGCGCCCTGCAGAGCAACCGATCCGGTTGAGCACGCGTCGAACAGCGGCACCAAAAACGGGTCCTCCAGCGCGGCAGACGCGGTATACAGGAACGGCACGCGCAGGATCTTGGTCTGAATGCCCTCGCTAGCGGCATAGTAGCGGCACAGGTCGTTGGCTGCGCGCGCGATAATGCCCTTGCCCGTTCGCCCCGCGGCATCGGCGGCACCCTCGGCACCCGCGGGCCCCGCTACATACAGCAGTTGGACCCGGCGACCCGCGCACGCACGAAAGACCGAGCGCAACAGTTCGATATCGCCCACGATATCGGTATGCGGGGTAAGGTAATTAGACAGGTAGACCACGCGGTCGAACTCGTAGGCCTGATCCAGGTGTTGCAGAAGCTCTTTCCACGAGGAATGGGGCGATGACTCGTCGCGGCGCGTGTCCTGCGCGGCTACGACCTGCACATGGTCCTCGGGGAACGCCTTGGCACAAAAGTCATCGTCAACATATGCGGTGTTGCCAACAACCAGCACCTCCATGGCGCACCCCTCCCCTAAAATCCACATTTGTCATAGTCAAACATGCGTATTGTACGCTACCCACGCACGTGTCCAAAATCTTTAAGGCTGTTTTAAGAACATCATTAGAGGGAGGAGGCAGCTTTGATTGGACTAGAGGGCAAAGCCTCGAGCGTCTGTTTCATGTTGGAGCCCCTCAAGAGAGAGTTATTGTCCTGGGCGATATAAACCCAACTATCCTGATATGAGCCAACGGGAGCAAGGAACGTAAGGAGCTCCAAGAAACCAATAACGTCCGTACCGTATTTTTTAGAAAACTTGCGCGCCAGATCATACTTTTTCTGCTGCGTTGCCCTACCCGAATAATCGGACAAAGCATGCTCAAGGTTGCGTGACATATATGCAGCTTTAAAAGGAATCTTCCTTTTGTTACAGGTCAGCTCATGCGTCCTAGATAACGTCTTAAGACACGAAGATTTACATTGATTTCTCTGACGCAGCGAGGCGACGTTCGACGTTTCAATCCTATCTTCAAAATAGGAACAACGAGGCCCATCTTCATCATAGACAACCAGCGAATCATCGATAAATGCACCATCGGTATCGGACAACAGTACAATGGCGTCTAAATCGGTGGCACGCAACTTGTCCTTAGCGAGAAATTCCTTCACGGTATCAACCAACCGCCTCTTAATAGTCGAAGCGGGATTTCCTGCACCGAGAGCATGTACCGATGTGATGTCGCCGCGCACAATCCCAAAACGAGGACCAGGATGCTCCCCGCTTGCAAACAAACTTGTAAGAGCACGACCCAATGCCAGCTCATCAGTTTCGCCTTCGACGATAAAAAGAACGAACTCGGTGGCACCCACTACTCGTCACCATCCAAGCAGAGCGCGGCATCGATCGAGTACCTGTCCGTAGAATCGTACAAACGCTGTCCGCTATCGCCAAGGCTAATCGCGCGCAAATACTGGTCACGCATGTTATTGGTGGGCTTAACGCCTTTAAAGCGAACAAACCTATTATCAGGATCTGCAGTGGTCAGAAGAATCTCTGATGCCGGCAGCAATTCAAGAACACGTAGGTTGTGGGCAGTAAACAAGAGCTGCCCCTTGCCAAACGACTCAAGCACGGAAAGAAGCTGCCCCAAGAGAAATTCGAATACGCCTGAGTCGAGCTCGTCAATTGCAAGAAATGCGTCAGAGTACGAATGGACTTCCATAAGGCAGAGCGAGAAAGAGATGAGTTTTCTTACGCCCTCAGATTCACAGCGCAGTGGAATCTCGACCCCATTGCGGCAAGAAAGAAACTCGACTTGCTTAGCGGGTGAATCGCCCTTATCCAAAAGCTGAGAGCCAATGACTTTAACCTCGATGGAAAGGCCCGGTACAAGCGTGCCAATTAATCCGCTCACACGCTTAATCGCAGACGAAACGGCTGGGAAATCATCGTCCTTAATAACAGCGGGCTTAAAAAGATTGACAGAAAGGTGACCCTTCTGGCCAAACACGCGATCATCGATAATATCCATCGAAAGTACGTTTAAGCTGCAAGTTGCATTTGCCAGTGTCGTAAACACATTGACGCGGTAACGGAAATAAAGCCCAAGCTCGGCGAGCAGGCAATACAGCGGAGTGAGAATCTCTTGATGGGCACTCTTGAAAGAAGCCGATTGCAGCTCGTACACAGCCTCATTAATCTGCAATTGCTCCGGAGGTTCCTCCTGCATATAAAGATTGAAATCGCAGGCAAAAAGCGAGATCAGATATTTAACAGTTTGTATGGAAAGCATGGGGGACATGTTGCCCCGCTGAAGAACACCTAACGAAACCAACATCGACATCTTAAGCTGTTGATCCGCGTTCAAAAGATGGGACCAGCGATTTTTGGGCAGAACAGCCGCGGCAGACTCGGGGGCCTCTTGAACAAGCTCCACGAGAGTCCTCTTAGACCCCCATTTGTCTATATCGACATTAAATTGTTTTACAGCCATTTTTTCGTGCGAAATCCAGACAGAGGCTGCTCTACGCGAAAAAGTGACGGTGTAGAACGTAAGAAATAATTCATCCGTGGTATCAATGTTAAACTCAATGTCAATTGAAAAAGAGTCTTTGCCAGGATAAAAGTAATCGAGAACTTTCTGCCTGTCATATGCGGCACCCGTCATCAAGGTTTTGACCAGGTCAATCGCCTCAATTACAGAAGTCTTGCCGGAGCCATTTTGGCCATAAATGCCAATAACGTCCGCCCCGGGCACAAAGGCAGAGCCGGGCTTCGATTTCGTAAAGGCAATCTCGCCAAAGGCAATATTCTTAAAATCATGCAACGCGATCTGAACAATACGAACCATCAGCAGTCTCCTAGCGTGGAAGTTGCTGATAATCATACTAGATATCGATATATTTTTGCGAATTAGTTATAAATTATTCCGAAATCTAGAAATGATTATCCTCGAAAGTCTTGCTAAACGAATAGTTTTGACGGTCGATCGACCGCAAAGATGGCTAAAACCAGAAGTATGCGGCAAAATCAGGACAGGTCGACCACGCCAAGTGGCGCCAACGCGTTTACCTGCGGTTTCTTTGTGCGAAAAAGGTGGTGTGCTCGGGGGTTCCGGAATTTGCCGCATGTTTTCGAAAGCTACGATAAAAAAACCGAGCGCTCTAAGCAGGAAAGCGCAACGAAGTCTTTACCAAAAACAGCCCCTTAAATGAAAATGAACTGCACCCCAAAACTTGGACGTCTTAAATAAGAACTACGCCGCAAGGGGCTGGTTCCGGAACTCCTCCGGGGTCAGCCCCTTCAGTTTAACCTGCCTCCGCCTCGTGTTCCAATGGGCGATGTACGCGTCCAGGTCCGCCTTGAAGGACTCGAAGTCGGGCCATGTCCTTCCCCGGAAGAACTCGTCCTTCATGTGGCCGAAGACCTGCTCGGTGGCGCCGTTGTCGATACAGTTGCCCTTTCTGGACATGCTCTGGACGAGCCCGGCGTCCCTCAGCCTCCCGCACCATGCGGCGTGCTGGTACTGCCAGCCCATGTCGCTGTGGAGCACCGGCGTCGCGCCCTCGGGCATCTTCGCCAGCAGCCGGTCGAGCAGCTCGGCCTGCTGCGCCATGTCCGGGCTGGTCGACGTCGACCACGCGACTATCTCCTTGCTGCCGAAGTCGTACACCGGCGCGAAGTAGGCCTTGCCCCAGGGCTGCTTGAACTCGGTGACGTCGGTGCCCATCTTCTGCCACGGCCCGTCGGCGGCGAAGTCGCGCCCGATGACGTTCTCGAACGTCTCGCCCACGACGCCCCTGTACGAATTGCACCTATGGTAGTCGGTCTCGCGGCGGATGCCGCAGCGGACCCCCATCTCCCGCATCATCTTGAGCACGGTCTTGCAGGCTATGCGCGCGCCCAGCTCGGCGCGCAGGCACATGGCGACCTGGCGGTGGCCGCACCCGTTGGCCGTGCGCGAGAAGATCTCCGCCACCGCGTCCCACAGCTCCGGGCGCGTCGGCCTGGCCGGGTGCGACAGCGCGTAGTAGTAGCTGGACCGGGCCATGCCGGCGCACTCCAGCAGGCGCCCCAGCTCGTACCCCTCTTCGCGCAGGGCGCTCACGGCCTCGACCTTCGCCCTGGTCAGAGCCCGTCCCTCCCGACCAGGGCACGCAATTTTTTTAGGTAGGCCACCTCGGTCTCGAGCCTTCGGCAGCGCTCCTCGAGCTCCTGCTCGCGGGTGCGCCCGCGCGACTTGGGGCCGGACCCCCTCGGCCTGCCCTTGGGCTTGGGCCTGAGCGCCTCGGCGCCGCCCTCGCGGTAGAGCGCGCACCATCTCTTGAGCGGCGCCAGGGACATGACCCCGAACGCCTCCATGGCATCCCGCTTGCTCATGCCGCCGTCGACCACGGCCGAGGCGGCGGCGACCTTCTGCTCGTATGTGTACCTGGTCTGCTTGCCGTCCATGGATAGCAGCACCTCGCTTCCGAACGACCGGTATACGTAGAGCCATTGTCTCACGGTGTCGCGCGGGACCGACAGCGCCTTCGCCGCCGACTTGAAGCCGTGCCCTCGCTCGAAGAGCCCGATCGCCGCCCTCCTGGCCTCGATGTCGTGTTTCACTCTCAAGTCGACACGCATAAAAAGCCTCCCATTTCTCATGTCCAAGAAATGGGAGGCAGTTCAAAAGGGGCGGCCATTCAAAAGAAAAGCCGCCCCTCCGCAGGACGCAGGTCCGTAGGTTGACTGAGTCAATACCGCTAGATTCGCTCTAGTATCCTGTCGAGTCCCAAAAGGTCAATCCAATTAAAGACGGCAGGCAGCCCAAAACAACATCTTTCATGAATCTCCAGTCCTATCAAGCCCGATCGAACTCGGCTATCCAACCAGATACGGCCCAATCACATCGAATATCTCGCCCACCTTGGTTGCAGGGTTTTGCGCAGATGGTTTAACGTTACCCAGCCCCCTATGGTATGTGACGAGACGCCCAGCACGCTGCAATGCTTCGCCACGCCTATCATCCACTGCCCCAAACATCCCGTCCAGGTTCTTGCGGTACTCGATACCCAAGTTCTTCAACATCTCCTGCGCGAGGGCATGCTGGCAGTCGGACGCGGACATATGCGCGGTCGTGTAGCGAAAGTGCAAAAGCGGCCACAGCTCGAAACAGGGGTTGGACCACAACGCGTGGAAGGTCCTCGAACCATCAGAGAGCTCGTTGCACTTACGTTCCATCGCGTCGAAGTCGGACGCAGGGAAGTCATCCTTGTCATACACGAGCCACACGTGGTCGAACGTCTCGGGCGCATAGAGGCAGTGTTCGACGGCGAAGTCGAGCAGGTCGAGAGTATGTTTGCCAGTCCCCTTAACGACTACGGCAACCTTCCGCTCGTTTGCTGCGCCCAACGCGGCGCGCACGCCCTCGAAGTAGCGAGGCTCAGTCTCCTTGCCCTCGGTCACCACGAGATGGCGCGTCATCTGTACCATGCGAGAGCGTCCCTCGCGCTTGCCGCTGCGCCAGTCCCTCGACTTTTTCGCGGCCATACTAATCCCACTCCTCAATGCGCGTGAGATACGGGTCGGCACCATAGCGGCCAGACAGGTACTGCTTGTCGAATGCCGCGTTCTTGCTGACCAGGTTGCCATTTGACTCGTGGATGTCGGCGAGCGACCATAGCTGGCTCGCCTCCCCCTCGCCGCGTGCGGCAAACCATATCTCGTCGCGGCGAAAAACATCGTTTCGCATAGTGGACACGTCCTGAGACGAGAAGATGAGCTGCGCGCCGCTCTTGTTGACTTCGGGATCTTTGAACAGCAGGATCACGTAGCGCAGGAGCTTCGGATGCAACTTGGCGTCGAGTTCATCGACAACGACGGTACCGCCGCGTTCGAGCGCCGCCAGCAGAAACGCCGCCAGCCCCATGAGCTTCTGAGTACCGGCCGACTCCTCGGACAGGCGCAGCTCATAGCCCTTACCGTCCACCTCATGCTTTACGAAGACGCGCTGGCCCCGCCATTCCGGAGCTTTCTCAACCCTAAAGCCATCGATACGCACGTTAACGGCACGCAGAAAACGCGTGATCTCGGGTGAGTCATCCTCATCGAGCAACTGTTCGAGCATCTGCTCCAGATAGGAGCTGTTGTAGTTCAGGAACACCCCATCAAGAAACCAACTGGCAGCCTCCTTGATCACCGGCGCGTCAAAGTTGATGCAGAGAAACGACAGGTATGGCAGGCTCGGGTTGAATCTCGCGGCCGTCACGAGCTTACGCAGCGTGGGACCAAGCTCAACCCCCGTGCCCTCGCGCTCGAAAAGCATCGCCGTGCGTGACGCCCCCAATTTGCGCCGCCACAGTCCTTCGGACACGATCTCGTCCGCATGCACGGACAGGGCATAGCGGTACTCATGCTCACCCGCGCGATAGTAGAGCTCGAACTCGGTGGGCTTAGCAGCCGACACGTCATCGAACTCGAACGCAGAGCAACGGGGTATCGAAGGGCGATCACCCCCTGGTGCATCAGCACTGGCAGACAGCAGCCTAATCGGTCTGGCTACCGCCGAGCGAACGTAATCGAGAGCCTCGAGCAGGTTTGACTTACCGCCAGCGTTGGGTCCGTACACCGCGGCCACTGGTAGAAAGCCCTGCCCGTCAGGGCACACTATGAGGGAGCGCTCGAACTCCTTCATCGGCGTCGCCTGCATGGAAAGCTCCGCCTCATCGCGATAGGATCTATAGTTCCTGAAGGTGAACTGGCAAAGCATCGTCCTCAACATTCCTTTCATTGTTTTGAAAAGATATTTCAGAGTTTTTATTTGATTATAGACCTTAAATAGCATCAATCAAGTGTTTGCAGCATCTGGAGCAGAGGGTACAAGGCCAAAACTCGGAAGTATGCGGCAAATCCCTAGCGTGCCGAGCGCTCCGGAATGCCGTAATGCTTCTGCCTGCGGATCCTTTATGTGGAAAAGCTGTTGTGCTCGGGGGTTCCAGAATTTGCCGCATACTTCCGGCAGGCGTTTGCGGCTGCGGACACGCTAATCCATGCCCGCAGCCGCAATGGCGTCAAGTCCCTATCCTCTCGGCGGGAAGGGATCGTGCCCATGGGAATCCTTTGCGCGGATCCTGCCATCAGGACGATGGGTGATTAGCTCAGAGTGCTGATTAGAACTAATTTGACGACCGCGCTTTATAGCTTCGCCCTGGGTCGTCGTAACAAAGGAAGCGCGACGCGCCCCCTCGCCCTTAACCTGCCAATTGCCATCCGCCCGCTTCGTAACGTGCTGGTTTCTACCTTTCATACTCACCTCGCCTTCACGACCGATTGATTAACGTGCTCACAGCATGAGGCTCGCAGCAAGTTCACTCGTGCCGCTTTGCTTAAAGCATAAATACTGGCGCGGACATAAGCCGGACCTGAAAGGTGTCAGTATATGGAATCTCGAAGAAGTACAAGCCGGCCTCATGCTGAAACCGCCGTATCGCGCATAGCCCATTCCTATAAACGCAGCTAGTGCTACATAAACTCAGAAAATAAGGAGGATACACATTGAAAGTTAATTGGACCTGTCTCTATCTATAGGAAATCGGAAGGTCTTGATGCAAGAATATCTAAATCCGCCAACTGCAACAGCCTTGTTTCCCTAGCGCATGACAGCCCATCACCCTGCAATTACTCTTTCCGATCGTCGGCAGGTTTTAAGGCCTCAGTCAACTCGTTCAGCATGGTCGTAAGCCGAGCAATAAGTCTTTTCGCATCTTCTCTATGGTCTTCGGTGACCACATCGCCGTAAAGCCTATCGTATTTTGAGCCCTTACCGTGCGCTGCCCCCGCCGACCGAAGGTTCTGAAGATCACGGAGAGGCTTTAGGTCGATCACGATGTCATTCCCGCTAAGAAAGGCCTCCAGCTTGTTAATACTACCCTTCGCATCAGCGTCCTTTAGAGCACTTTCATCAATGTAGTCGACGAGGGCTCTCGTGAGGGCCATAGTCACGGACTCAAATTCAGACTCGCCGTTGCCAGATGGAATGTGGATTTGTTCAAGAATGCCCTCGTCTGCACGGTGGAAAGGCCTATACAGCGCCAAGCCAAACCGTTTCCTCCATGCTTTATCAAGTTCCATTCGCGCTCGCATAAGCATGGAAACAGGGCCCGACGGATCTTTAACCCACATATTGAGCAAATCTGTCTTGAATACCTCATCAGAAATGCGCTGGTCAACGGGAGACATCTCGAAGGAAAGGAAATGAGTGCGCTCACTCTCGGGAAGATCGCGTCCCAAATCGCCGAGATAAACCATAACTCTGTCCGGGTCAACATTGTCAATCTCGCACCTCCACTGGCTCCCACATGAAATGTGACGCTCGCTGACATCGAAGTGAGGGCTACTCCTGTACTTATCAAGTACAGCGGGCTTAAAGAAAACGGGGGTTAAGTAATGTGGGGCGCGAGGCTCCTTATCAAAGTAGGTGCCAAGCTTATTCGGGTCACATGTGTATCGAACGAGCGAGCCGTCAGGCCGTTCGCCGATGACGAACTCGGGGTACCGTTCATTTTTCTCATCGAACGGCCATACGCCACAAGTCTCGACGTCGTCGGGCTCGATAAAGCTTCGAGCGTAGAGCATGGACAGCAGATAGCCTTCATCAATATCGCTCGTGTACCACTGTCCGATATGGTAGTTCCCTCCGACTTCATCACTCTCTGAAATGCACTCAGTGCTCCCCAAAGGATAGTTGGACGAAGATGCCAGCCGAGCGTCAACAAAGTAGACGAAGAAGCATTGCTTAGCTGCAATGAAGCGCAGTATATATTTGGTCCTGACACGCACCTCGTCTCCAGCAAAGTCAACGACTTTTTCTCTCTCGCCGCACTTGTCGACGCTATAGTAGCAACCGTCTTCGCCGCGGTAGAGTTCAAACAGCATGACAAATTCCTGGTTGACCAGAATCTGCGCTTGGTCGAGCGGATAGAAATACTGCTCGGCAACAATAAAGTCATAGCCCTCATCGCGCCCGTCATGATAAGTGACGTCATCTGCACATACGCAGAAGCCTGGCGAGAAACTGGAAGCATGCTTCAACCAATCATCACCTGCAAGAATCTCCTGCCTCCGTGCAAGGTCGGCAAAACAGGCAAAAACGGAAGGCCTTCCATCAGCAGCGTCATGGTGCGAATAGACGGTAACCCATGCTCCGGAAAGGGGGTTCTTGACCAGCTCGATCACTTTCTCCTGCTTGAATGGTTTAGCGTCGAGCCCCAGCCTGGCTAAAACCCTTAAAACCGCTTCGTTCATATGCACCTCTTACCATTTGGCACCATCACCGTAAAATGAAGCGAAAATGAACCGTGAGAAACTATCACGGACCAAAATCGTTTAAGGAAATTGTCCATCATTGCGGGGACAAAGAAAAACCGCCAGGACGACGGTCGGAAGCTTTAAAAGACTAATTGACAAGAAATAGAAGGTATTCCCATCAAATCTGACCAACGCATTCACCCATTAGCAAACCGCCAAGAATCGAATCGTACCAGCACTGCCGAGAAGACTAAACACAGCACTTAATAAAAAGCTTCCCGAACGGTGTTAGCCTAAAAACATGATGTACGCAATCAAACCGCCATCCATCAGAAGGCGTATTATCCTTCTTTATATTTCGGATCCTGTCAGAATCCTCAATCCCAAGATAATCGTCTTCTCCCTCGTAACAGTACGTTTCTTCGCTTAAAAGTTTCAGTCGCTCCAAGTTATTCAAATACAAAGACACATTCTCAGGACATTGAACGATAGCATCGAATACGTTCGTATAATTTTCGCAAAGCACTCGCCACCGAGCTTTAATTGGCATGTCATCGTCTTCGACAACGCGTAAGTCAATAACCGGAATATGATCTTTACCAAGCCCTTCAGAAAGCCACGACATCATTTTGGCTTCATCGGGAGTCAGTTGTCCGATTATGCTAACAAAACTCGGATGGACGAGAGGAGAAACCCTTTTATCCATAGAGGACGCGAGTAAATTAACGTACAGCCCCCTTAGGTCCTGACTGTCGTACGAATATGACAGTTGCTGAATAGCCGGCACCACAACATTCTGTGCAGGCTCACAGAAGCAGTCCTCCGGGACGTCTTCCATCTTTTCTTCGATTTGCCGAATCGCCTCCTCAATATTGCTCTCGCCGTTAACCACCCATTTCTTCCAGGGGCCAAGCAATACGCCAACGGTTCTGGGAACTAAACTCAGAGTGTCTCCGACCGATGAGAGCACAGGATGCAGAGCATCATCATATGCTTTACTCAATACATCAGATGGCAGAGATGCAATTTCTTTGGAAAGCTCGTCCACTTTGTCTCACCCTATTCATACCGACATCAAGTCCATGATGTATAAGGCCCACATTGATACAGCCAACAACGGGGAGGGATTGCAGTACCTAACGGCCTGACATTCTGAGTATCTCGCCCTCACTCCCCCTTCTTCTTGCGCAGCACATCTATCGCGTGTTCGCCCAAGATCGCCGAGGACAGCTTCAGTGCCGCACCCTTAACGGTGTTGAAGAAGTTCTCGAGAAACGGTGCGTTCATGTCGTAGTAGTTCATGTTCCTAAACAGTGCATAAATCGCGAGGAACGTTTGGGCAATGACCACTACAACACTCATTGCAAGAGCGTTGTAGGGCGACTGGGAAATCCGCACCAAGGGTCTCAAGCGCAGTTGGGCAAACCAATCTCCGGCGACCAACAATCCGTCTTGGGCAGTCTTAATAACCCATAGGGAAAGTAGTTGCGCATAAGGAGGTGACGCATAATTTCTTTCACAAATTGACAAACACATAGAGGGACACGGTCCACGCGTATTCATATGATTTCTGGCGACTAGACAATAAACCATCGAGGAAAGGGGCACGGGCAGTATATGCGAACATCGTATCAGTCGACGACGAGTCGTCCGAGCCCGTCGGGGCCGAACGCTACGAGAGGGCGGCGGGCCGGGAGGTCTACCGCAGCGGCCACTACGCGAGGAAGTTCGTCACCGGGGCCGGGGAAGTCGAGCTCGGCGTGCCGAAACTCCGCGGCGCGACCTTCCGGACGGCTGTCATCGAGCGCTACCGCAGGCGCGAGACCTCTGTCGAGGAGGCTATCGTCGAGATGTACCTGGCGGGCGTCTCAACCAAGAGGATCGAGGACGTCTCCGAGCTCCTCTGGGGGGCGCCGGTGTCCACCGCGAGGACGGTGAGCGACGGGTTCGCCGAGACACTGGCCTACACGGAATTCCCGCCGGAGCACTGGCGCCGGATCAGGACGAACAACGGGATCGAACGCATCGACTGCGAGATCAGGAGGAGGACGAGGGCCGTCGGGACCTACCCGGACGGCAACTCGGTCGTCATACTGGTGTCAGCGAGACTGAAGTACATAGCGGAGCACGAATGGGGCAAGAGGAGGTACCTGGACATGTCCAAACTGGAGGAGATGGACGAGCTGAAGGGAAAAGCGGAGGGCTAGAAGAGGACGAGGCCGAGGACGGCTAAATCAATTTACGAAAGTATCTTGACGGTACCCGAAAATGTGACCCAACCCCTCGCTTTGCCGTCGAGCCATTATGATAATTAACAACGTACAACGATGAGGAGCCCGATCGGAACTCAAGTAGACGGGAACAACGTGCAATCAATCGAACATCTAAAGTCCACGGACGGTCTGGGTGAAGGCAAAGGCGGCATTTGGAAAAAGTGGCCTTGGAAAGACCTAGATCACTATGAATTAATGTCTGATCTTATTCTTAAGGCCAACTACAGCATTCAAGACTTCAATGCTGCCATCAAAGACGGATTTTCTCCCAACATTAAGGACACCGTATTTCTAGTAGCACTCGCCACCTGGATTAAAGATGCATACTGGCAGATTAATTACACCTGTTTGAAAGAAGTAATTAGAACCAAATTCGAGCTCTCGAGACAAAATGAACTCACAGAGGCGCGTAATTATCTTGAAGCGGTTCGCTCAATCGTAATTGCACACCCTCTAAATTCGACGAGGCATGAAGAATACGGCTTTGGTCCAGCGGAGCGAATTTGTATTGATGTGAGAGGGAAAAGCCTTCTCGACTCATATCCGGGTGCAGTGATCTATCGCATCACACCAAAAGGATTAGAAGAGACTGATAACGTTGCTGAGAACGAAATCGCACTCATGACTTGTCGTAGCACTCAAACAGAAACTGGCAAGCTACATTTTGAAAGATGCTGTCTAGATATGCGCGATATTCGCAACTCAGCTCAGGTCTACATTGACGCTTTATACGAACTCGACCGATATCTCGGTCGGCTAAAGAAGAACGACTTTTTTAATGAAGCGTAGCCATAGATAGCTAAGCAGATCCTGGATTTTGCTGGGATAAAAAACCTGGGCTAATGGAACTCTGGGCGCAGACTATCGGCAACCGCAGAGGCACCCGTCCGACCGCAAACATGAGCAGAACCGCAATGCTGGAGCTATTCTCTAGCGAATTGATCTGCGCTCAGCCGCAATTGCATTTCGAGCATCCTTTAGATGCTTCTGTGCCTTTCGGTGCATATCTTTTAATTGCTTAACTGGGTCAACATCAACTTCATCATAAACATGGGTCATATCGCCATCAACATATGCAACAAAGGAAGAGCCGCCCAGCTTGCCGACTGCTTTGCTGTGCTGTAATAGCAAACTCTGCATATCCTTACGAGCGGCGCGTATTCTGGGCTCGGCACATTTCAGGAAATGACAGAATAACTCAATAACAAGTTCGTTGTACCTCATGTTTGTATATCGAAAACAAAGATACGGACAATCGGATGAATCATGGTCTTTGATTTTCGAAATTGTCTTGTTTAGAAAGGCGCGAAGTTTTGGCGAGGTATTGTATTCGCGCATATCAACAATTTGATCAAGATCAAATCTAACCCTAGTCGCATCATTTTCCCTGACAAGCGAAATAACGGTTTGACCATGCTGAACTGGATTTCGAATCTCATACATAAAAACATAGAGGCCACCTTCGTCATACCAAGAAGAAGGCAGTTTCCAATAGTCTTTATACAGTTCTTTATTTGAACCTCGGTCATACTTCCGCATAACTGCCTGCATTCTATCGACAAGACCACGGGCTGCGGAAACATAATTTCCAAAAGCAGCGTTAACAACAGTCCTCTCGCCAAAACCCCCATTGGCAAAGCCGTCGGGTAAGAAGTCAAACTGATCACACGGAACCAAGCGCCTCAGTTCACCATAGTTCCATCGAAACTGTTCATACAGTTGCTTAGCCTCCCAAAGTGACCGCACAACGTCGTCATACTCTTTCACTTTGGTTACAGAATCGCCCTCGAGATACTCAATCTTTGAGAGCGCTTTCTGAGCTTCGACACTCACCGATTTGAACGGCAAAACATGGACTAAATCTGCCAAGGGAATCCCCCTAATAGAGCAATAGCCATACATATGGCAATTAACAACGTTCCTAGCAAGGCGAACACTAGGGATGCTAGCACCAAATGCCAACGGTTTTGTGGACATGACAAATGGAGTCGACGCAGGTCTAAACTTCTTGACCGCCCAGTCATCTCGAAAAAGCACAGTCCAGGCAAACGCCACACACCACTCCCGCACGAGGATCCCACCAGACGCCCTTACCTTGGTAGCAAGCAACCCGGACGCACAAAGCGACCTGGGACACCACTACCAAAGAAAGGAAACACCATGCCCAACAACGACATCGTCTACCTACTTAAGTTCGCGCCCAAAGAGGCGTTCATCGAAGACCTACTGAACGGTCGTCTCTACATGAACGCGGCCGGCTACTACCAAGGCCTGCCTGGCGAGCGGGGCGATCCGCTCGAGGCGTCCATGGCCCCTGGGGTATGCCTCTACAGATATGCTTGCCTGCCCATCTACTGCATGTACACGGTCCGCGAGAACAATAATGTCGACAACACCGTGAAAATCCCGATACGCATGATCCAAGAGTTCGGGTGCGCGGACGGGTGGATCGGCATTGTGCAGTACGACAGCTTCGCGCGCCTCGCCGACAGACACATCGCCGACGACGGAAGCATCTACGCGCACGGTCCCATCTCCTATGGCGTCCCCAGGCCAAAACTGATCCGCGAGATCTTTGAGGGCATCCCGCACAACCTCGTTATCAAAACGCCCAAGTACGCATATCAGAAGGAGTATCGAATCATCGGGTCGCGACCGGTCGAATGTCGCCTTTTACCAGACGAGAATCACCCTGGCTGCATAATCGAAAAGTACGCCCATGCAGAGCTTGACCTAAGCAGCAGCCTCTCGGACTTTACCTGGAAGGCCTCGGTGCCGAGCCTCGAAGAGGCGCAAGGCGGCCTCATGTTGAAGCTGCCGCATAGCGTATAGCCAACGAAGCGTAGGCGGGACGCCGCCAATGGCCAACGCCCCAACAGTCAGTTACTCCTCCCCCTCCCCAACATTCCCCAGAAAGTTCGCTGATGTTGAGCGGTGTTCCCATAAAATAAACCCCAAAAAATATGTGCGGAGTGCTGGCCTGGAGCTGTCTTCGGACCCCGTTGGTTGCTCACCGAGAGGCTCCGCTATGAAACGACTCCTTTACTACCTGATCTGCGCGATCGCGTGCACGTCCATGGTCGGCGCGACGTTGCCTATGGCAGCCATTGCAGAGGCGGTTCAGCCTCAGGAGACCGCCGAGCAGCAGGCGCAAGCCGTGAGGTCAAGCTCAGCGTTGCTTTTGAATGCAGAAAAGCGAGTCCGAACGCACCGGCGTCCGGTCCTCTTGGCAGGTCACATCTTGGGTTGATGTCCAAAAAACTAGCCCTTGCGGTCGGTTAAACAAGCTTCAGCAGCCTTTGATACTCTCCGGGATCACGCATACGCATAATATCCATGTATGTTCTGCTTTTTGCGACCATGATATCGTCGAACTTGGCTAGGACGTGCCCGCTCGCTCTTGTGACAACCATGCGGTCATTGCAAAAATATGAAAGGAAGGTGTCCTTGTCGGGATGATGCATCCGTCGGACGTCGAGCGCGTTCCGGAAGTCATGGTAAAGTGCGGCGTTTATGGTTTCCTCAAGTCCAGGCAGACTGTCGATGCCTTCAAAGCGGCAAGGATATACTAGAAGCAAATTTTTCGAACGATTGATGGAGCGAAGAAGTCCTCGGGCCTCACGGTCTTCTTCGCTCAATTGTTTATCACTCTCAGTTTTTAGAAGCTCGTCAAGCTTGGCGAGGCTGTAATCCCTGAGAATCGCATGCAGGCGTAAGCCTCTCTGTTCTTTTGCATAACTTATGCCAGGTTGTCTAAAAGTAATTCCGCGTTCTGAAACTCGCCTTGACGAAGTGAGGCTTACGGCGCGCATCATGGATTTTCCGAAGATGAGCTTGAAATCTAACTGATACGCGTCTGATACCGCATCACACTCCCCATTTGCCTCGGATACGGGCGCATGAAACTCCGCACCTCTGGTCAGTTCCTTGAAAGCGTTAGAGTGGTTGATGAGCTCGCGCGTCCATTCCTCGTATGTATATAACGGACGCCCAGAATAGTCTTGTATGAGGTCCTTAACAAACAATTCTGGGGTAATCATTGCGGATTTAAGTCTCTCGGCTCCGGGAACGGCTTCAATAAGCCTCTTATCTATCACTGTGGCCTCCTCCTTGCGGTAGTTTTGCGGATGTTGACGGAAGCCGTTCCAGCAGGGTACGCCAAAGTTGGCCCGAGCGAGCGGCCCGTCCTGGCTCGGAAGGGTCCGTGCCTTCGCCTAGAATACGCCCACCATGTCGCGACCAGGCCGCTTTCGGGGCTATCCTGGCCGTCTCCACGGCATCCTCGCGCTACTTCTCGGAGAGGAAGATGGCCGAGATGCACGACGCGGCGCTCCGGAGGGGTACGTCGGGCTGTCACAACTGGGCCGAGCCGGAAAAGACCACCAGGAAGATGGTCAAATCCGGCCTTGAGCTTGCCGACAGAATGGAGTCGGCCTAGGATATCGATAGATTTCGGATCCTGGGCACGGGGGCCAAAGAGTCCATTACACCAACTTTCGCGATACTACCGTTCTTGTCATATCATTCTAATGTTCGGCACGAGTTTCAGAAGCATAGTTCCGCGAGGGTGTGAAGGCACATCAATTATTACCCGGTGACCGGAATTGGCCGATATCGATTAAGTATTTATGGCTATGAATAATCCAGCGCTAAAGCCATCGTTTACCGAGCACTCAAGCGTTTAATCTTCCTGTAAATCTTAGCCTCATCAGGGGTAATCGGATCATTTGGAAACGCCTTTTGGGCTCTCGCTGCGTAGGAAAGAAAGTTCCCGTAGCGGAAAAATGCAGAAGAGTCAGCGTCAGCCGATGGGCATAACCTTCTTCCCCTAATACCAAGCGGTGAATAATGTTGATACAGAGCGGAGACGCGCTTTTTTGATGCGTGCCTTCCCTCCCCCTGATTAGAACGCCCAATCGCAGTGGCCGCCTCACGGAGACGCTTGTGGTACCTTCCAACCGTAGACTGTCGAAGTCTTACAACGCGCCCGTCAAAGTCAAACCCCAGGAAACTGACTTTCTGCGCCGGATGTACACCGGAGTACGGATAGACCTTACCCGCACGAACGCTTTCAAAATCAAGCTGAGCAACTCCGTCGCTATCAACCCGGAACGCCTTGGTTTTCTCAGGCTGCAGTTTAACGGAATCAACATCGGCCATTAGATTGATGGCCTCTACAAGTGCATCAAAGCCAGACTTTGGAACGGCAACAATAAAGTCATCGCAATAACGAAGATACAAGCCACCAACCCGTTCAACAGCAAGCCGGACTTTCATGTCGATATCGGCCATATAAATGTTAGCGAGCACTCCGCTTGCGGCAAGACCCTGAGGAATTCCCAGCCCAATACCCGTTCGCTTCCACGGTCTTGTAATGACCTTACTTTTATTTGCAAGAAACTCAGACTTTGGCAAGATAACATCCAGCTTATTAAGTTCGCGAATAGACTTGAACCGAAGCTCGATAGCTACTTCGCTGATCATTTTCTCCCGAGTAGGATCGATTGATGGCCATGGCAATTCATGTCGAGCAGCCAAATCAGCAATAGGCCAGCACGAATAGCGGAGGATATTTTTAATGACTTGATAGTGATCGTCCGGCAAGCGTCCGCTGGGAAACAACGAACGCAACGACGTCATTAGATGAACATGATTTAAGTTGTCGAAGAAGCTCTCGAAATCACCTGTAAGCACAAACGCCGAATCTTGCTCGCGTATATAATCGAAGGCCTTTTTAGCTGAGGAAATATTGCTGGCAGCGGTTACGGCGCTGTCTGATGAAAGCGAGGAGCGGTACGCTACGGCAACCTCATTAAACTCTTCGGCAATGGCCCTCTTGTTATATAAGTCCGACCACAGATAAGAATAGTACTGGAAGACGCGGTGATCGAAATGCGAGGCATAAGCGATATTGCGAACTTTGCAGCTTCTCTTACCTCCACGATACCGAACGGCGATGATCTCGTTGGAAATTAGAGGATAGAACGCGTGATGGGAAACGTACCCTGGATCTAAGATCTTGTCTTGGACATCGGCAAAAGACACCCTATGATCGAAATGGGCATAAGAGCTTTTGGAACTATATCGAGGAATACGAGCGATGTCGAACTCGGTCAAAATACCCCCAAATAAATCAACCTGTCCGGATCAACGAGCGGCGGCTAACCCTCCCCGGACAGGCTAATCAAAGGTGCAGCAAGTGCAACCAACGCTTTCGCGGCCGCCTAGAACAATGATTGCCTATGTCATACTAGACGAAAGCGAGGAATTGGTACTTATGACCATCGAGGCTCTTATCCAGCTAGCCGCAGGCAACGCTGGTGTCAATGTGGCGAACGTCGGAATTTCGTCGTTTGCTATATTGACGGCAGTAGCGTACCCCATCGCCAGTTCGCGATGGGCAGGAAACTTTATTCCCTTTTCAGTCAACGCTATACAGCAAAAAGGCCAGTTTTAGCAAGCACTCAATTGCAGGACAAGGACCTGCGTATCCCTAACAACATGTGAATTGGAATAGGAACGCCAATAGCAGGCGCGCTCCATCCCGCCGACAATCACCCCTCCCCGTCCATGGCCGTCCAGCTCACGGGCCCAATGCCCGGAAGAGACGTTAGACAAGAGGGGCAGGCAACCTGATAGTTCCCGTTATTTGTCCTGCGCTGCATAGAAGCGGAGACATATACCGCTTTGCGGGCGCGAGCGACACCGACGTACAGCAGGTCCATTTCCTCAATAAGCCCGTTTGGCATTTTCTTCGCATCCACAATCCGGCATCCACGCGGAGAACGCGAGGACATACCAGCACTTTCGCACCGAGAGCAAATCGCTCCAGGCCAATCGGAACGCGTATCGCCCGGAATGAAAACAATATCCCACTCGAGCCCCTTAGCGGAGTGAACGGTCATTATCGAGATGTCTGCACCAAGGTAATCAGAGAAAAGCCGCAGGGAGCCCTCGGAAAAGACGCCAACGAAATAGTCGAAGCACTCCGACGGCCCATGGCGAAACAGCTTATCGCAAGGTGCTTCCGCAACGCCCCAATAAACATGACATAGGACCACCCCTACTCGAATCTTCTGGAGCCATGTGACAGTAAAGATACATGCAAGAAGAAAATCACTCGCTTTTATGCCAGTTTCCAATTCAGATGCTGGTTTTGACAGGGTATTTCTTACATCAGAATCACTTGATTGGATGCCAGCGCAACGGTGGTCTTCAGGTGGCGTTAGGAAACTTTAGCAGCATGTCTAAATCATATTGTCGATAACCTTTGTTTGCCCACGGCAAAGAGTACATGCGGCAACGTCACATAGTCATGGCCGTTCCATAAAGCAAAAGGTGCTGGGGCTTTCAAAGCCCCAGCACCTAACCGGCCGGCCCCGACAAAATCAGACGCACTCTCGTCTACCAGCGCGCTGAGCGTCTCCTCGATGGTCTTTCTCACCAGATTCTATATGTCCTTGCGCAGCGACTCCTCGTCGACTTATACGATGTTCGCAGACACGACCCGTGTCCCTTCGTCAATGATTTGTTGTTTAGCCGCTAGAAATCATATGACGGGGCGCAGGCCGTGTTCGCCATGCGGATGTCAGTTTGTGAAAGAAATTACGTGTCACCATGCAAAGGCACATGCTTCAATTAGGCTCTTTGCCCAACCATTCTATTTTTCCACCAATCAAGACCGCTGTAGATAGCCTGTACATATCCAAGCCCGGTACGTTTTAGAACATATTGTGGCCAATGCCAATTGTTGTAGCAGAGCTGCGGAATTGCCTGGCCAACTACAAGACCCCAGGCTCCCCAGCTAAAGGCGCCACACAAAACGCAACTTACGCAGATTCCAGCAGCAGTTGATACCAAATACGCTTTGAAGTACGGAATCTCGTTCATGCTAACAATAATGTTGCAAAACAGAGAGTGCTGATTAAGCAGGAAGTAATAGAGGGCAATACCCAGGAACAAAACTGGATCGCAAATGAAATCATGCTTGAAAAGCGTGAGTATCGGCAGGCATACCGTTACAAGAACTGTAGCGACAATATACATGCATACATAGCAGGAAATACCGCGTTCGACCACCGCCTTCTGAGTCTGCTTGTCATCCCTGACATAGGCAGACTGGAAGGTGGGAAAGCATGAACGTAAATAGGCGCTTGAAATCTGGTGGATCGCCGTCGCGAACTGCAACATGACGGAATACGTACCAGTTTGTTCAAGCCCTAGGAAAGCCGAGCAAAGCAGCGATGTTGCCTGCGTGGCGCCATACCAGGCTAGAGATACGACACCATCACGCCACGCCACAAACGAAACCGTCTTTAGAACGTCAAGCATTTCGTCCTTAGCAACAGCTGCGGCATCGGATTTAATCCCCTCTTCGACGTCATGATGGCTCCGAAATGTCCTAATCGCAAATAACCTCAGCAAAGTGCTGTAAGCCAAGAAGCCGAGTGCGGCAGCGAGAAGGCTCAAGCCACAAAACAGAAGGACCGCCGTAATAGCAAGCTGCCCAATCCTGGCAAGCGTTTTAGCCCTGTTCTCACCGGCAACGTCTCCAAGCCCACGGAGAAACGTGAGACAGTAAAGAAAATACAAGTTAGTGAAAATGGAAACGACAAACACAATCCATGCAGGCAACGAACCCTCAATTAAAAAAGAATCAGTGACATAAGAAACGTAGAAAGTTCCCAACGTTGCCGCAACAAATAACGCGATGAGACCCAAGACAGCGTATATCGTTTTAGACGTATCAAGAACGACGCGCATCAAGTGCCAGTCAACTTCTCCATCAACAGAAGAATAGTCGCAGCCTTGTTTGGTCAGTTTCTTTGCCCCGCTCAGGCAATAAAGAATGTTGCGGGACAAGGTAGAAGTAAAACCGAATTCAAGCAGCTGCGCAAAACCCGAAATGGCTACGAACACGTACCAGAGACCGATTTGAGCACTCGATAAAAAAGATAGGAGTAGCGGCAAGAGCAAAAAGTTACTGCCCATAGACGCGATCGTGCCGACATAATTCCAAATCACATCTCTTTTGGAGACGGTCACTTTCTTGCTTTCGGCCATTTACCCTAATACCTCCGCACAGTAATTTCGTAGCGTCTCGGCCGTTTTGGTCCAGCTACATTCATCAAAATCGATGGAATCAAACAGCCGCTTGGAGTTAGGAGCTCGAAGCAATCCCTCGATCTTATCGGCAACCTCGATCGGGTCCTCGCAGTTTTTCACGACATCGGATCCCTGAATCGACATCACTTCGGCAATTCCGCAGTTAGTCGAAAGAAGGAGCGAGCATCCGGCCTCAATCGCATCAAGGGCAGAGAGACCAAAGGACTCATGCCTAGAATTCATAACGAATACCGAGCATTCTCGAAGCTCGTTCACAAACTGATCGGAGGCAACTTGACCCCTATATTCACCTTCAGCCGAGGTCATGAGATTATCTAAGGAAGAGTTATCAGAGTACCGTCGCCCGTACACCCTTAAAGAGCAATCGACACCACGATCTCTGAGAATTGAGACGGCCTTCGCGACTATTTCGTTGGCCTTAATTGGACGGGTGCCCCCGCTAACAGCAACGATATTTTCACGTTGGCCTTCGAAGCCGCATTGTTTAAACCTTTTGACCCCAAGGCAAACGTGCTTAACCTTATCGGAGCATTCAGGTAGCTGTTTCTTAACAAAGTTCTCCTGAAGGAAAGAATTCGCAACGATCAAATCTGCAGTACGCAAATGCTTAATGATTGCCTTGACGGTTCTATCGCTATAACCGAGCCCGTTGATCTCATTCTCAAAAGGGACGTACCCATGATTAAAGCAAATGACAGGTTTGCCGAAGGCAGAGAGCAGCCGATGTGCAATGATGTCAGTCCAACCAGCTCCGCAAGAGATAATCACATCGCTCTCAAGGCCCTTGAAAATAGCCTCAAATAGCTTAAGGATTTTACTTTTAGAATATAGCGGCCGTATCGAATCGCAAGAAGGCCAATACTCCACTAAAGATTTATGAACATTAGTAGGTCCAGTATTACCTGTAACTTCACCAATTAGAAGAATCTTCATTGAATGTTTCCTTTAATGTAATGCAAGGGGTTGGAATCAGGTGCTAATGAGACCTTAATTCCGTACCCCCCCCCGCGCTTGAGCAAACCAATGCGAATTAGCAAACGTTTAAGCGATTGTTTGAAATACCTTTTGGGCAAAGACCTTCTTACCGCATCGGTAATTGATCTACCGCATGAAAGGTCCTCGAAGAATCGCGCTCGCGCAGATGGCTTCTCGGAGGGACTCCTCAACTGACCGTTATTCTTAATGGCGGTCTCGATATCAACCGTCATTAACTCAGCACCAGCAAGGTCTATCAGTCGCTGTCCTTTTTGATTCTGGATTAAAACCAGGGAGACACCCCGACGCATTTCTTCGGTAAGATTCGTCCCCCAGGAATCGCCTAATGTAACATCAGAAACTCTTTCAATGCTTGCATACCTGCAGTGATAACAGTTTTCCGTATAGTCCAGCCCCGCCAAAAAAGCTACTGTATACCCATCCAAAACACCGGGCAAATCAATCGTTCGCTCGTTCTCCCTTAGCTGAAAGCTGCCTTTAGAACGAAACTCAATCGACTCAAGCTGATTCATGTCAATCCCATTCTCACTCAGGAATTGGCGGAGAATCGCAGGCGAAGGAGTACCGTGGCAAATCAAATCAACCGTATATAAATTCGAAAGAAGCTTGTTGCCGACAAAGTTTTTAAGAGAGGCCACTTGGCAAGGCAATCCTACAAATAAGACTTCTTTACCCTCAACCAGCAATTTTTTTATACGAGCGTAAGAGCCAATTGGATTGCTTTTAACGTACTTAGATCCTTTATATTTAACGGCATCCGCAATCGAGCTAGAAAGCTCAAACCCAAACTGACCGTCACGGAAACAGCAAGAGCAAACTACTCCGCCGGCAGAAATAAACCCTCGGATAATCGCGGCCGCCAAGCCACCTGATGAAGAGGTCCCTCTGCTCTCCGAGTTAGAATCCCATCCTTGCAACCATTTACTCGGTTTAGAGCCTTGAGGCGGATTGCACTGTTGGCATACAGCCGTGCACCTACCGCAATCAATGCATTTGTTCTGATCGATACTGGGGATATAGTACTCGCGCCTTTCAAGAACAGCGATCGCATCTTTAGGGCAGGCATCGACACATGCCATGCAGCCCGCACACATTTTGTCTTCGCAGATACTTTGCATTCATCTATTCCTTCAACGCGCGATCAAGCCAGGAGAGGCTGCGGTTGCGCTCCCCATCAAGAACCTCGCCAACATGCTGCCAATCGATATCGTCGTCCCAAGCATTGCCTTGGAACGTGTCCCAGGCCCTATGCTCTAGGCCAAAGAGTCTAAGAACAGATTTATTTCGCGCGGCATTAGCCTTTGGAAAGATCTCAACAAATGGGGTGCCGAGATTGATACAAAAAGCAGTGCCGTGGAATGAATCCGTGTATACGCAGGATGCATCCCTAAACAGCGCAAGGAAATCCTCCAAGGGCGGAAGAACGACCTGTTTTCCTACCCTTCTCCTAAACGTAGGGCAAACACTTACAATCTCAAGATTGGAGCCAGCGGTCTTATCTTTAACGTACTGCAGCATATCTGAATCAGGATGGAGGTTATAGACGAGGGCGTAGGGCTTTTCAACGGGAGCCTTTTTACTGGCAATCTTGTTCCACTCGGAGCGATTGAGAAGCAGGGTCGGATCCAAAACCTGCTCAGCTTTGAGACCGTAGCTCTCAACGATATCCTTACCTGAATCCTCGCGGACGGAAATGGCATCGTAGCGCTTGAGCCAGTTACCAATTTGCGACTCATACCCCTTTACAACGCCACCACGTCCAAAACTAGCGGCGTAGGATACGACCTTCTTTCCCTCGACCTTAGAAAGCCCGTCCCAAAAGAATACCGGATCTAGAGAGCCATCGCCAAGTTCGTTCCAGACCTGATCGCTGCCAGTCAAATAGATATCTGTGTTAGGCAGCAAGGCGTCGATACTTGTTTCATCACAATGCGGAGAAAGAGTCAGATACTGCTCTCTCATGCTCTTAAAACGCTTCTCACCTGCACTGTACAGCAAACGCCAAACCGTGTTCCTATAGATGCGATGAGGCAAAGACCTACCTTCTGAATAACGCTTCACAAGAGAATCAAGGGTCTCAGCGCATCTCCGATAGTCAACAACAACAGGATCGTACCCCAAGTTTTTAACAACTTCTTGCGTAGCATAAGCCTGGAGGACAGACCCGTAGTTGAGAACGTTATGACGAGTAATAATTGAAACTTTTTTCATTCTGATACCTTTTCTAGATAATGGACTAATTCATAGGGGGTTGTCGTTTCTGATATCTTTTTATCCACTCACTTAGGAACAGAGACGAGATGGCTAAAAACCAAGTCGTTGGAGTAAAGAGAGATGAGGTGAGCTTTCCAACAAGCGGCATGGAGAATATGCCCGAAGAAAGATAGGTATACGAAATCATCGAAATAGACAGCGGGGACCCACCATGAAGCATGCGAGCATGCTCATAGAGGTTTGAATAAAAAAGACCAGTTAAGAGGCTAAATAGCGCAGTACCGCCAAAACCGAAATCGTGATACCACAATCGAAATACCGTGTATACATTACCGAGATCGATTGAACCCCAAGAACGAAACTCATGGTTACCGGATGAAACTAAATTAGTAAAGCCAAAATTTCGTCCAAAAGAAGAATATAGTGCTACGAAAGTCTCCGAGCCAAAGTACTTGCTTGCAACACCAGGATTTTGAAGAAATTTATCAAATAAAACAAATGAATAGCCAATGTAGCTGCAAATATAATCCAATGGTCCAAGAGTAACTTCTCGTCCAACAAACCAAGAGGCAACCCAAAATAAGAAACAGGCAAAAACAAGAGCGAATACAATTTTGATAAACTTCCCAAGGGTTATTCTTATCGTCCACCCACTGTTAATCGATAGTAAAATCCATATGCAGCAAACGCATGAACAGACAAAAACAATGGCACCTAGCCTTACGCCATTCAATAATTGACAAATTGCATAAAACGCAGCGGGGAGAAGCATGAGAGCATCTTTGATGCTAAATCCATCGCAAATAATATTGTTAAAACCAATAATTAGATATACAAACGAAAAAATGGTAAGCAATTTAAAGCATATATTGGATAAAGACGAAAGCCCGACTGAAGGATCATCGCCGCTATAAGCAGATGCAGTTCGGTAAGAATTCATTAAAGAATTCCAGTCCCCAGCAACAGGACCCGAAACAGCTGATCGAACATCTTTCAAAAACAAAACGCCAGTAACGACCCCAAGGACAACAGCCAATAGAACAAGAGATGTCGGAACTTGAATCCTTACAAGAGTCGTCGATTCAACACTAGCATTAAGTTTGCTTCGCTGCACTTTCATCTGTCTAAAATAAAGCAAGAAAAATAGCGATGCGACATCAAAGACGGTAACAAAGAAGCAAATAAGTAATCCTCCATGGAGGGAGACTTCAGTACCGAAGACAAGGCAGTTATACAATTCAGCGAGTGAGCAAATAAAGAAAGAGGCGTTACAAATTGATGCTGGATTCATCCAATCACTTTTTGATAGCTCTTGAGAGATTGCAAGCAGCAAAAGAAAATATAACGTCATTAATGATAGAACTATCATTGTTTAAGCTACTTTCAAGTTAGTTATTGCATTAATCCAGATAAGCGACAGGCAGAACAAAATACGGAAAAAATTCTTCTTCCGCAGCAGGCAAAAAATGCTGCCAAGCGTTCTCTTTTTCTAGCTTCGAAATCCTTCAGAACAGGCAAACGAAATGTAGATAAGTTATTCCAAAGGTCATCGCGGTCTTTAAGGTCGCTTTCAGAGACCCCAGCCATCGGAATCTGTGCGTAAACCATCCTACAAACAGAAAAGCAGCGCGAAGCGGCGGCTTTACTTAGGTCCGGATACCAATTACAAATATCCTGGTAGAGCCGATCGGCAATTATCAATGCAGACTTGCCTTTAATGTGTCGATATTCTTGCCTGATAATGCTGTTACTTCTCATGCGATATGCATACAACTCACGGCAATCGACAACGGCAACGGAATCAACCTTGTGAATAATCTTATAGACGCTAGCGAGATCCTCGTAATACAGCCCCTTAGGGAACGGGTCAATGCCCAGTGGCGCCTTTGCGTAAAGGCGCCACTGGGCACCGGTGTCCAGCGTCTGATATAACATCAGACGCTGGACATCGGGCGAAGGCAGTGCCTTCGCAGGCGCCACGGGGTCAAGAGACTCCACCAAAGGGCAAGCATCACCATCATTGAACGGCTTGCCAAATGGAACAGCAGATATCTGACATCCCGTATCGCGGCAGGCGTTAAAAAGAACCTCGATAAAAACAGGAGAAATGTAGTCGTCGCTATCAACGAAGGAAATCCAGTCGCCCTGAGCAATACGCAGCCCTGCATTACGAGCGTCGGAAAGACCGCCATTTTCCTTATGCAAAACGGTGGTACGGTCGTCGCTTGCAGCAAGAACATCACAAAGCTCGCCAGAACCATCAGTCGAGCCGTCATCGACAAGAATAATCTCGATGTTACGATAGCTTTGACGGCAAATGCTATCAAAGCACTCCCGCAGATAAGGCTTAACGTTATATACCGGCACAATCACCGATACCAAGTTACTGTTTGCCATCTAATTCCTTGAGTAGAGATCTAGATATTTATAAGTCAGTCGCTCGCCTTGCAACTCAATGTTGTAATCGGCGAATTGCCCACTTGAGATAGACAATCGACCCTCATACGAGTACGGCAAGAGTGAATCGATTTCATCGGCCCACACGGCAGGACTATCAATCGGCAAGAATTTGCATTCCCCCGTTACGTCCACTTCGCGCGTAATCGCATCACTCAGCAGGCACGGCAGGCCAGACACCTGTGCCTCGACGCCGACGAGGCCCAGGCCTTCGTAAAGGCTTGGCAGAACGAACGCATCAAACGCCTGGTACAAACGATTGACATCGCTTCTCTGTCCCAGAAACATAACGCGATCGGTAAGACCGCGTTCATCCACCAAGGACTTTACGGAGGCCTCGGCTTCGCCGGTACCGACAAGCAACAGGACGACATCGTCGCGGCGCTTTACGACCTCAGTAAAAATGTCAATCAGAAACGTATGGTTCTTTTGAGCAGTAAAACGTCCCACATGCCCAATGGCAAACTGGTTGCCGACGAGGCCCAGGTCGGCTCGCGCTTGCGCGCGAGCCTCCGCATTGAAGCGAAAGCGATCCAAATCGATTGCGTTGTATACGACTTCGAAGTGTGCAGCTTTACCGAAAAGCCATTCACCGGCAAATTGACTGCATGCAAAACGGTGTGTTGGATACCGATTCGATTGGGTTTTCAGCACGGCCTTTAGGGCATTCTTGGCATACTCCCCCTTACCACTCGTAGAATGGCTATGGGCGATACGCACGGGGACGCCCGCCTTCTTCGCAGCACGAAGAGGAAAGACCGAAAGCGCGTTGATGTGACTATGGACAATCTTCCAGCCCTCTTGCTTAAAGAGACGCTGAAGCTCTCGCTGGTATTCAGCTACATGCTGATAGGGCGGTATCTCAAAGACCCTGCCACCGAGCGATTCGATCTCATCACGGGGAACAAGCGTCGAATCGGAATCAACAAGAAAGTCAAACTGCACTTTACTGCGATCGATGTGACGATAGTAATTCATAACGACAGCTTCGACGCCGCCGCCAACCATCTTGCCAACAACCTGAGCCACCCTAACCGGTTCAGTCATTTAGCAAGCACCTCCACCGGTAAAGACCTCAACGACCGTGAGGAGAACAATCTTCAAGTCCGTGATGAGGCCGCGCTTGGCGATGTACTCCAAATCACGGCGGACCATCCCGTCAAAGTCGGTATCGTTGCGGTCGGTCACCTGCCACCAGCCGGTGATGCCAGGCTTCACTGCCAGGCGCTGCAGGTCGT
>CABRFZ010000015.1 GCA_902470365.1 uncultured Collinsella sp.
ACGCGCATAAAGAAAGCCTCCCATTTCTCATGTCCAAGAAATGGGAGGCAGTTCACACGTTTGTGGGGCGGGCCTTGCTGTTGCGGCTAGCGTTTCTTTCCGCGGAAGAAAAAGCCGTGCAGTGACGGCTTGAGGCCGCGATTGGCGCGATGCTCCTCGACGCGCTCGTGGATCGAAGCGACGCGCTCGATGACTTCGTCGGGAATCGGCACGTCGGGATTCATGTTCTCGACCTGGCTGACTTCGGCGGCGGCGACCTGGTCGATAATGGGCACATCGTCGCGCGAGATGACAGGTGTGGCGTCTTCCTTCATCTTGCGATAACGCTGCATCATGTCGGCCTGTAGCTGCTGGGCCGAAGGCGGCGTCCAGATGATGGCGTTGGCGCCGGCGGCGATGGTCTCGCGAATGCTCTCGGGCGTCTTGCCGCCCGGTGCGATGAGCGGCAGGTTGGGATAGTGCTCGCGCAGCTCGCGTAGGACCTGGGGCGTGTTCTTGCCGGCGGCGATGTTGAGAATCTTGGCGCCGGCGCGCACCTTGGCGTGGGCATCGTCGTCGCAGCGAACGACCGTGGCGATGACGGGGATGTCGGCGATGTTGGTGATGTGCTCTACCATCTCGGCAGTAGCGGGGGAGTTGACCACGCAGCCCGCCGCGCCCTGCATCTCGGAGACGGCTGCCATCTGCACGGAGCGCTTACCAGTCGTAGTTCCGCCGCCCACGCCTACGAAGACCGGGCACTCGGCGACGGTCAGCAGCGCTTGCGTAATGGCGGGCTGCGGCGTGAAAGGGTAGACCGCAAAGACGGCATCGGCATTGGAGTTGCGGATGACAGCAACGTCGGTGGTGTAAATGAGCGACTTGATGCGTCGGCCGAAGAGCGTAAAGCCGCTGGCCTCCTCGATCTCGTCGGGCATGCGAAGGGCCGCCTTGCGCAAACGCCCGTCGATGGGCAGCGGCTCCATGGGGAGCAGGCCGTTGGGCGTGACGGCTACTTGGGGCTCGGTGAACTCGTCTGCGAGCTCGACCTCGGAGAAATCGACCGAGGCGACGATGTCCTCGTGAACCTCGGCGGGTACATCGATGGGAGCTTGGTCGTTTGCCGCGGCAGGCGTGTCGAAGGAGCTGGTGCCGACGAAGGCGTCGACGCGCTCATTTAGATCGTTGAGGGTATCCATGGAGACTCGATTCTATGTGATGACGGCCGGCGCGATGCAGCCGGAATTGCGAATGCTAAATCGTTTGACGAGTTGATTTTTCCCCGCCGCGCCATCCGTTAGACCGAAGGGCAGGCGAACGTGAAGGAGCTGTGGTGGCGGGGATCGAGGTGCTATCTTGAAAGTCCCGTTTAAAAGAGAGGTGACGCGGTATGGAATTGACAGCAATGTTTGGCTCGATTGGCCTGTGTGTGGGCGCAATCGTTGCCGCCGCGGTCATCTACTTTGTGGTCACGGCCATTAAGGGCAAAAGGGCCGAACGCAAGGAGCGCGCGATGCTTAAACAGCATCGCGACCAGCAGGGCAAACGCGCACAGAGATAGCTTGTTGAGTTTTTGATCCGTGCGCTAGCTGCGTTTTCGGATCAGGGCAATGTAGAAGCCCTCAAAGTCGCGGCTAGGCGGAATGGTCAGCGTGCCGGGCAGGCCGTTGGCGATGGCCGATACCTGACCCGCGGCAATGGCCTCGGTCAGAGCGTTGGACTCGACGTGCGGCTCCTCGCCGGCATCCTGGGCACGGCGCGTTTCGCTTTCGCTCGGCGTGCCGTCGAGGGGGATGAGCTCGCAGTCCATGTGCTTGTCGAGGGCCTCTTGCAGGGCGTCCTCGTTTTCCTGCGGCAAGATCGAACAAGTGGAATAGACGAGCGTGCCGCCCGGTTTGAGGGCACCCATGGCGCGGTCCAGAAGCGCGCGCTGCGAGCGGGCGCACTTGCAAAGCAGCTGCTCGGTGAGCCCGCGCAGACTTTTCTCGTTGCCGCTGATGACGGTGCCCGTGCCGGTGCAGGGAGCGTCGAGCAGGATGCGGTCAAAGCGGAAGAACTCGTCGAGCTCGCGTGCGTCGATGCGCATGACGGGCACGTTTTTTGCGCCTTGGCGGTGGAGGTTGGCTTCGAGCTTCTCGGCGCGGGGAATGCTCATCTCGCAGGCCGTGAGGTGTGCCTGGCCCTGGGTGAGGGCGGCGATCTGCGTCGTCTTGCCACCGGGGGCCGCGCACATGTCCAGGATGTCCTCGCCGGCTTGAGCGCCCAGGACCAACGGTGGCATCATGGACGACAGGCTCTGCAAGTAGATCTTGCCGTCGCGGTAGATGTCGAGATCCCACAGGTCGGAAACCTGGGCCTCGGGCAGGATGAAGGCGTCCGGATACCAGGTAACGGTTTGGTGCGCGATGCCGGCCTCGTCGAGTGCGGCGGCGATGTCCTCGGCGGTCGCCTTGAGCGTGTTGGTGCGCAGTGTGACTGGGCGTATGGCCGCGGCGCCAAAGCCTTCGATCATGAGCTCGGCATCGGTGGGGGCATAGGCGCTGGCGACCGTGTCGACCATAAAGCGCGGCAGGTCGGCGGCGCAGGGAAGGGCGGCAAGCTGGTCGGAAAGCTCGGTAGCAGCAAATTGCCTAAGCTTGAGCTCGGGCTTAACCTGCTTTTTTTGCTTACGACGACGCGGCTTGGACATCCGTCTTTCCTTCCCATTTCATTAAAAGTAGTCAATTTGGGACGGGGCTATTTTGACTGCTTTTGACAAAACCGATCAATGTTGGTGCGACTACGGCAAAGTAGTCAAAATAGCCCCGTCCCAAATTGACTACTCTGCCTTGGCGTTGGCCTAGTACTGGCTCTCGTGCTTGCTGAAGAAGTCGAAGCGCGGGGGCAGCGGCTTCACGCGGTGCTCGCCGGGCTTCTCGCCCAGGCTCTCCATAAACTCGTCCGTGGAGGCAAAGATGTTATCCCAGCTAAAGAAAGCGACCGGGTCGACGTCGAAGTACTCGCAGATGAGCTCGCAGCCGGCCGGGACGATGCCGTGCATGAGCACGGTCGCCACGCGCAGCTCGGTAAAGGCGTCGACGAGGGCCTGCGTCATGGCGGCGTTGGCCTCGCTATCCTCGAGCCTGTTGGCGGCCTTGGAGGCGTCGCTCCAGCGCTTGTTGGCGGCACGCAGGTAGTCGTCGCACACGGCGAGCGCGCGGTGCGTCTCGAACTTGTACATGGCCTGCTCAAAGGCAAGGGCGGCCTGCTCGGCAGCCTCGACAACGGCGGCAGAGGCGGCACCGGCGGGGATGCAGCCGTTGCGATAGGGGCTCTCGTCGCCCTCCTTGATGGCGACGCCATAGAAGCAGCTGCGGGCCAGGCGGTTGAAGACGCCGGTCAAAAGGGCGCTCTCCTTAAGGGCCGGATCGATGACGCGCTTGTCGTCGCAGGCGCGCACCTCGTTGCCGTCCTTGTCCTTGCCGGTCACGCGGGTGTCGTATGCCTTGGGGCTAAAGCTTACCGGCTTCTCGGACAGGCCGAGCGACAGCCAGTGCGCGCGCATCTGCTCGCAGGTGTAGTGGTTGAGCAGGTCGTCTGCCGGCGGGGGAGGCGTCTGCGAGGACGAGCTGGCCTTTTTGCCCATGTAGAGCAGGTGGTAGCAGGCGCTGACGGTGCTCTGCGTGAGGTCCCAACCCAGGGCCTCCCACATGGCGGTCTGCGCGATGCAGTAGAAGTAGATGTTGTCCTGACCGATAAACTGGTAGATCTGTGCGTCGTCCGAGCACCACCAGTCGCGCCAGTCGAGCGAGCTGTGCTGGTAGGTGGGCGCGGGCACCTGCGTGGAGTCGGCAGCGGGCTCGCCCATGAGGGCGGCATCCTGGGCGGCGACGCCCTCGGTCACGCCGGCGGCTTTGGCATCGCGTGCGAGCACGGTACGCGTATAGCTGATGGGCGCCCACAGGCTCTCGGGCCAGCACCAGCAGGTGACGTCGGAGACGCCATCGACCTCGGGCACCGGAACACCCCAGTCGATGTTGCCGGTGATGCGGAAGGGCACGAGCGCCTTGCCGCTGCGGAAGCGCACGCCACCGTTGGCGAGCACTGCGTGGGCATCGTCGCGCTCCTTCCAGCTGGGGAAGGTGACGGTAAAGCTGCTCTTGTTGCCCTCGGGCTCCAGCACGGTGTGCTCAGGAAGCTGATCCTCGACGGCATCGAAGGCCTCGCGGAACTTGTTCTGGATGTAGAGCTGGGCCGGCAGCAGCCACTCCTCCATAGTCTTGGAGACCACGGAGCGAACCTGCGGGTTCTGGGCGAGCTTGGCGGTATAGGTCTTCATAAAGTCGAGGTAGGCCGGCAGGTCGAAGTAGAGGTTGTCGACCGGACGCAGCTCGGGCACCTCGCCGGTGAGCTGGCTCTTGGGCGCGATGAGCTCCTCGGGCTCAAACTGGTGGCCCAGATCGCACTCGTCGGCATAAGCCTTCTCGGACTTGCAGCCCTGGATGGGGCAGCGGCCGATCACCTGACGGCCGTTGAGGAACGTGCCGGCCTTGGCATCGTAGAACTGCAGCGTGGAGCGCTTGGAGATGGTGCCCTGCTCGTGCAGGCGCTTGATAATCTCGGCGGTCACCTCGTTGTGAATCTGCGCAGCCGGCTCAAGGCCCGAGCCGCCGTAGATGTCGCAGCTGATGTTGTAGTTGTTGAGGGTCGCGGCCTGGCGGGAGTGATTGGACTCGACATACTCGCTAATGGACTTGTCGTAGCCCTCGTTCTCCTTGAGCTTGCGGTAGCTCTCCATGATGGGCGAGCCGTAGCAGTCGGTGCCCGAGGTGAAGATGACGTTCTCGCGGCCCAGGCGGTCGCGCAGGAAGCGGGCGAAGAAGTCGGCAGGGACAAAGACGCCGCCAACGTGGCCAAAGTGAAGACCCTTGTTGCCGTAGGGCTCGCCGGCGGTAACGATGGCGCGGCGAGGCCAGCTGGGACGGTCGTTCATGGAGTATTTGGATGCCATGGGACTCCTTCGCATATGGTGAGGGCGCGGCCGGGCGCGGGGCTCGGCGGCGCGGTGGTCAATTCGTGCATATCGTTCGACATTATCGCACATGCGGGCGGGTGCGTGGCAGGGGCGCTATCCTAAGATGCTATGAATGAGATTTCCAACATACATGCGTTTGAGGACGAGGATTTTCTGCACGCCTGCTTCGTGTGGGGGATGGTCGTCGTCGGCGTGTTTGCCATGTGCCTGGTGCCGGTGTTTATGCTGCTGGGCGGGCCTGCAGACTTGGATGCGGCTGACGCGGGCGGCTGGATGGCTGTCGTGGGCTGGATAGTCGGCTTGGCTGCGATCTCAATGGCGTCGTTCGCCGTGCACGAGCTGGTGCACGGTGTGTTTTTTAAGCTGCTGGCGCCTGCGGGCGCGAAGGTGACCTTTGGGGCGAATCGCGAGACGGCGATGATCTATGCCTGCGCCGAGGGGATTGTGTATTCGCGCCGGCGGTATATGGCGATTTGCCTGGCGCCGACGGTTGTTGTGACGACAGCGTTTGCCCTGGGGTTTGCGTTTTCGGGCTATCCGCTGCTGTGCTATCTGGCTGCCGGCTTGCATTTGTCGGGCTGTGTAGGCGACTGGTATTACGTGCGGACCATTTTGCGCGACCGCCGCATTGTCGCCTGCGAGGATACGTCCTTTGGCGTGCGCTTTTTTGGGTGAGGAGATGTCGATGAAGTCGTTGTTGCTGCATGCGTGCTGTGCACCATGCTCGCTTGAGCCGGTTCGCCTGCTGCGCGAGGAGGGGTTTGAGCCCACGATTTGCTGGACCAACCCCAATATTCAACCGCGCGATGAATGGCAGCGCCGCTTGGACGAGCTGCGCCGGTGGTGTGTCGATGGCGACATCGAGCTCATCGAGGCAGGGGAGGACCGCGATCGCTGGGAGACCGGCGTGGCACCGCTGGGTGCCGATCGGCCTCGTCGCTGTCGCGCGTGCTATGCCCTGCGCTTGGCCGAGGCGTGCCGCGTGGCCCAGGAGCGCGGGTTTGAGTTTGTGGGCACGACGCTCGCCGTCTCGCCGTACCAGCTGTTCGAAACCTGCAATGATGTGTTGGAGCGTCTGGCTGCCGCCCGCGGTCTCACTCCGGTGATTCGCGATTTTCGTCCGTATTACCCCGAGGCGACACGCCGTTCGCGCGAGCTGGGCATGTATCGGCAGAACTACTGCGGCTGCCGATTCTCGGCCGTCGAGGCGGCCATGGACCGCGCCCGCATCCGCGACGAGCGCAAAGCCGCCAAAAAGTAGTTCACTTGGGCTGGGACTTTGAGCTGTCTGTGCGGTACGGTCGTTTTTGGGAAAGTCGATTTAATTAAGCGTGTGATCGTGGCTCGCTTGATACCAAACGACGACTCCTATGATTCTAATCCTCCGTTTGTTAAACATCAGATCCGGACTTGCTGTTGCATATGAATGGGACGACAGCACAATCATGTCGTTTCCTTCTGCAAATCGCCTAATTACCGGTGTTTTACCGTCTGCGAGCGCCAATACAGCACAGCCGTTCCAAGGCTTTGCGGTGGTATCGACAAGTAGTAAGCTGCCGGGAGGGTAAATGCGGGACATTTCGTCGCCTTTGATTTTAACGAAAACGCTATGTGGGTGACGTTTGGCTACGTCTACAGGTGCGCAAGCATTTTGTTGGCCGTGCGTGATGCGGCGCTTTTGCGATTCGATATCGATGACGGGAAATGCGCCCTCCATTTCGTGGATAGCAGGGTCTTCGTCGGTGACGATTCTTTTATTTGCGAGCTTTACGGCCAAACCGTTTTCCTCGCCAACAAGTTCATCGCGGGTGCAACCGAAGAGCGCTTGTAACTTTTCAATATAGCGCTCACGGGGGGCATACCGACTTTTTTCCCAACGACAAACGGTCTCTTTAGATACCCCCAACATCTCTGCAAGTTGCGCCTGACCAAGATGCTCCATGGTGCGGAGTTTACGAATATTTGCCCCGAAGCCCATGGCTATAGGTCCTCTCGCCACAGAGGGAGGCATAGACAGTTTGTGCCACCATAGCCTTTGGTGAGCTCGTCAATGGATAGCGGGAATAATTCCATTCCTGCTTTCTCAAGCGCTTCGTTGGTCCAAACGTTTTCTTCATATACGCATAGTTTTCCTGGCGAGAGCGCAAGGATAGACGTTGCGTTGTTCCGGCGTTCTCTTTCGTAGGCGGTTTGATTCCCGCCTCCGCAGTCAATTACTTTTATTGGTTCGCAACAGGCTGCAGAGAGTATTTCCGGAATCGTGCGATCGATAGGAGTGATCGTAAGGCCCCTTCCGGATCGTTTTAGTTGAATGCTGTATGCATCAACGGCATTGCATATCTCACGATCGATGAGGAACGCGTCGTGATCAATTCTACTTATGAACGTATCGAGGTGGATACGCAGCCCGTCAGAGGGGACTCGAATCGCAATTAGCTCGGTGGTCTGGAATTTATTTGAGGTCAGGAGCTCTTTGGCAAGTGACTCGACGGCGGCGGGTTCAGTTCGGTCAGAGATTCCAACTAATATTGTCTTAGCACTGATAACAATAATGTCTCCGCCTTCGATATGGTAGCTACTCCTGTTCAAATCACATACCGGGGTTTCTCCCATGATCTTGTGGTGGGTGAATATCTGCCGGTATAAGGCGACCTCACGATCACGCTCAGGCCAATACATATGATTTAAGATGATGCCGTCTCCGACTACCACAGCGGGATCACGAGTGAAAAAAAGCGTGTTGAGGGGATTGACCAAGAGCGAGGCGGGATCAAATTGCTCGTGCACGAGCGCCCGTAGTGTTTCCGACTGGTTTGAACATAGCTCAGTGTCTCCAAAGCGAATGCCGTTAAGTACTATATTCACCAATTCCTGGGTGTTCTTAGCGTTCTCAAACAACTGGGTTATTGCCTCGAGGAACTCTCTGCCTGTTGCCCCGCTGCAACGGAGGTAGTCATCAATAAAATATTTAAGTGATTGGGGCTCAGTTTCAAGTGAGTCTTCGAGAAGGTCCCTAATTTCAATGGTTTCTACGCCATGCTTCTCAAGCAATTGAACCATGGAATCGTGCTCATACATTGCTTTGTCGAGGTCAAAACGACCGCTCCATTTTCGCAGGGAGAAAACTTGGCTGAAGTCGGCATCAGGGTAGTTTTGTGTTTCAGCTCCTGGTCGATGGACAAGTACGGCTTTTAAATGACCGATTTCATTTGTTATGTGTATGCCTTGCATGTCTGTCTCCTGTCCTGCTGGTTTTTATATAAGGCTAAGGCAGGTTCCTTGTTGTGTTGCGGAAAAGTTAAAAGACGTATGTAATTGACAAATAACATCAATTTTAAATATCAGATTGATTAATAACGTCACTTTAGCTGCCGTTCATAGGTGAAAAGCGACACGATGGCGATGGTTGGCCGACCACCGCTGAGCAACCTCATACATTTATGGTGCCAGCTGGATAGATGGGAAAAGGAATGAAGGAGGAGATATGGCAGCGGAAAGTTCGAAAGGCATCAAGCAGTTCAAGGTCCCGCACGTATATGCGATCATCTTTGCACTTATGGTCATCTTCGCTGTTCTCACGTGGATTGTTCCCTCTGGGTCCTATCAGCGTCAGGAGGTGAACGGTCGTGAAGTCACTGTCGCAGGTACGTATGAGCAGAGTGAAAAGACATATATTGACGAGGAAACCGGGGATGAAGTAGATCTCAGACAAGGCGTCTTCGATGTTCTTCAGGCTCCAACGCGCGGTATACAAGAGGCAATTGAGGTCGTTGCATTCATCTTGATTGTGGGCGGTTCGTTCCAGGTTATTACTAAAACGGGCGCTATCACGAGCGGAATGGGTCGTGTCGTTCGCCGCTTTAAGAACAAAGACATTCTAATTATTCCTATTGCGATGGTTCTCTTTGCATTGGGCGGAACGAGCTTTGGCATGGCGGAAGAAACTCTCCCGTTCTTTGCGATCTTCATGCCAATTATGATGGCTATGGGCTTCGACTCGATGACGGCGTTCATGGTCGTGTTCGTTGGAGCGCGCACGGGCTACATCGCCTCAACAATTAATCCGTTTAATGTTCTCATTGCGCAAGGTATTCTTGGTATTCAGGGCAACCCCCAGCTGTGGCTGCGTATGATTGCCTGGGTTGTTTTGACCGCCGTTGCAATTACTTGGGTTGTCCTCTATGCACGAAGGGTAAAGAAGAACCCTGAGTCATCGATCACATTTGAGGATGATATCGCCAAGAAAGTCGAGTTCGCTGCCGATGAATCTGCCCTTGACGCGGAATTTACGGGTCGTCAAAAAGGCGTGCTTGCGGTATTTATCGCTGGAATGTGCCTTATCATCTGGGGACTTGTGACCCAGGGCTGGTATATGAACGAGATTTCTGCGGTCTTTTTGGCCATGGGCCTGTTGGCTGGTGTTATTGCAGGCTTTAGTCAGGATGTCATCGCTCAGGAATTTGTTGCGGGTATCGCTGACTTTGCTTTCTCGGCAATTGTCGTTGGACTTGCGCGTGGCATCCTTGTCATTGCCTCTGACGGCATGATCATCGATACCATCCTCAATGCGCTCGCCACTGGTCTGGGCGGCATCCCGGCGGTTCTCTTTACTACGCTTCTTTATGCGGTTGAGAACCTCCTGGCGATTCTGGTTCCCAGCTCATCTGGCCTTGCAGCACTGACCGCTCCCATTTTTGGACCTTTGACCGAACTCATGGGCCTTAATCCCGAGGCTGCCGTGTGGGCTCTCTCCATGGGTAGCGCGACGATGTCTTTGATCTGTCCTACTAGCGCCATTCTTGTAGCGGGTTTGGGCGTGTGCAAGAACAAGCTTGGCCAGTGGTGGAAGACCGTTTGGAAATTCTTCTTGGTCGTGTCACTCATCAATATCGTATTCGTGGCAATCTCGGGACTTATTGCCCTGTAGGTTTCATGGCTGAAATGGAGTAACAGGAATGTCTAAAGGACTGAATGTACACAGCGAGATTGGTAAGCTCAAAAAAGTTGTGCTTCACCGCCCCGGTCGTGACCTTGTGAACGTAAAGGCAGAAGAGTTCGAGGATGTCTGGATTCACGACTGTTTCTATCTTGATGTGGCTCAAAAGGAGCATGATGCCTTTGCGGATCTTCTAAGGAGCGAAGGTGTTGAGGTTCTCTATATGGAGAAACTCGTTGCTGAAGCGCTGGATGCATGCCCCTCGGCTCGCGCTGAGTTTACCGATACATTTATGGCTGAGAGCGGGATTGTCAATCCTATGCTTGAGCAGGCTGTTCGTGAAAAGCTCGACGCTATTTCAGATTCGTATCAGTTTGTACTTGAGGCTATGGGGGGGTATCGTTATCGTGACCTTGAGCTGCCTCGCGTTTCGACTACGCTTAGTATGATGGATAATGAGGATGCGAAGCCCGATGATTTGGTGCTGAAGCCTCTTCCGAGTTCATATTTCTCTCGCGATCCTCTTGCTTCCGTGGGCAAAGGCGTTCTGCTTCACCATATGTATTGGAAACAGCGAGATCGTGAAGTGCCCTTCTATGAAGCGATTTTCAAATACCATCCCGATTATGCAGGGACTCCGATTTGGTACGACCATAAGAATCCCTGGCATATCGAGGGCGGTGATGTGCTTAACATTAACGCTCATACCTTGGCTATTGGAATTAGCCAGCGAACTGAGGCGGCTGCGATTGAGGAGCTTGCAAAGAATTTGTTCTGGGGATCTGGGAATTCTGAGATCGATACCGTTTACGCTATTAAAATCCCCAACGGCTATGCTTACATGCATCTTGACACCGTTTGCACCATGGTGGATTTCGATAAGTTCACAGTTTATCCCGGTATTTTTGAGACCCTTCGTGTTTATCGTCTGACTCGTGGTGACTCTGAGGGAATGGTCGCTGTTCAAGAGATTGATGACACGCTTGAACATATTCTTGAAATGGCTACTGGCGTGGAGAAGGTGCAGCTTATTGAGTGCGGTGCCGGCGATATGGTTGAGGCATCTCGCGAGCAGTGGAACGACGGGTCGAACACTCTTGCCGTTGCTCCTGGTAAAGTCTGTGTTTACGAGCGCAATGTTGTCACAAATGATGAGCTCTACAAGAACGGTTTGGAACTTTTGGTCGTTCCCTCCGAGGAACTGTCCCGCGGTCGTGGCGGCCCGCGCTGCATGAGCATGCCCTTCTGGCGCGAAGATATTTAGTTACAAATCCACTGTGATAGGAGATGGCGAATATGGGTGTTAATATCGCTGGGCGCAGTTTTCTGAAGCTGCTTGATTACACGACGGAAGAGATTGAGTATCTGCTTGAGCTTTCTGCTAACTTCAAAAGCATGAAGCGTGCCGGTGTTCCGCATAAATACCTTGAAGGCAAGAATATTGTTTTGCTATTTGAGAAGACTTCCACGCGTACTCGCTGCGCCTTCGAAGTTGGTGCACTTGACCTTGGCATGGGTGTAACTTATTTGGATCCGGGCTCGTCCCAGATGGGCAAAAAGGAATCGATTGAGGACACGGCTCGCGTCCTTGGCCGCATGTATGACGGAATTGAATACCGCGGCTTTGAACAGGCGAAGGTTGAGGAGCTTGCTGCAAAAGCTGGGGTTCCCGTTTGGAATGGGCTGACTACTGAATTTCACCCGACTCAAGTGCTTGCCGATATTCTGACCATGCGTGAAGAGTTTGGAGAGATTAAGGGCAGGAAACTTACATTTTTTGGTAAGGCGGCCGGAAACGTCGCCGATTCGCTCATGGTCATTTGCGCTAAGCTCGGCATTAACTACTGTTCTTGCGGCCCAATCGGGGGAAATTCGGAGGGGGCTACATCCTATGATCCTGAACTCCTTGCAGAATGTAGTCGTATTGCGGCCGAGCATGGATCGACGATTACCATTACAGAGGATATTGAGGAAGGCGCTCGTGATGCCGATGTAATTTACACGGATGTTTGGGTTGGCATGGGTCAGCCCGCAGAGCTGTGGGAAAGCCGCATTAAGCTCATGTCGCCGTATCGTGTGACCGCTGAGGTGATGTCTATGGCAAAGCCCGAGGCGATTTTCCTCCACTGCCTTCCGAGCTTCCACGATACTAATACTACTGTTGGTGCCGAAATTGCTGAGAAGTTTGGAGTTGTCGAAATGGAAGTCACGGACGAGGTTTTTGAGTCCGATAAGTCTCGTGTTTTCCAAGAAGCGGAGAATCGCATGCATACGATTAAGGCGGTGATGTACGCAACGCTTAAGTAGCGGGGCGTTGAGAAAACAGTCGCAAATCTGTTTGCCATACTATATTTCTCTCAACAAGCTGATAGGATACAGGGGAGAATGATGCGCGCGTCAGTCGATTTTTTCGACTGACGCGCTTTGTGAAAGAGGCAAAGATGCGTACCGATGATTTTGACTATAACCTGCCCGAAGAGCTCATTGCCCAGGCGCCTGCCGAGCCGCGCGACTCCTGCCGCCTGCTGGTGGTTGATCGCAAGGGCTCCGAGGCAGGAACGCCGCTGGAGCATGGCGGCACCGTTGAGCACCGCATCTTTCGCGACATCATCGACTATATCGAGCCGGGCGATGTGCTCGTCATCAACAAGACGCGCGTGATGCCGGCCCGCCTGATCGGTCGCAAGTCGGGTTCGGGTGGCGTGGTCGAGACGCTGCTGCTCAAGCGCCGTGAGGATGTTGACCCGCTGGGCCACGTTTGGGAGTGCCTGGTCAAGCCGGGTAAGCGCCTGAAGCCCGGTGCTCAGATTGAGTATCGCGCCGGTGGCGCCCATGCGCCCGAGGGGGCTCCCGTGGTGCTGACGGCCGAGGTCATCGACTTTGTCACCGATAGCCGCGGTGGCCGTCTGGTGCGCTTTGAGCCGGCCGGTTGCAATGCTGCCGGCGAGTCGCGCACGCTCGACGAGGCCATCCATGCGGCCGGCCACGTGCCGCTGCCGCCCTACATTACCGATTACGAGGGCGATCCCGAGAAGTACCAGACCGTCTACGCCATGAAGGAGGAGCACTCGGCTGCCGCTCCCACGGCGGGTCTGCACTTTACGCCCGAGCTCATGGCTGCCATCGAGGCCAAGGGCGCCAAGTTTGCTGCCGTCGAACTCGAGGTGGGTATCGACACCTTCCGTCTGGTGGAGGAGGACGATCCCACGCAGCACGTTATGCACACCGAGCGCTACCACGTGTCTCAGGAGGTTGTCGACGCCGTGCATAAGGCAAAGGCCGAGGGCCATCGTGTGATCGCTGTCGGTACCACGGCGGTGCGCTCGCTCGAGAGCGCGTTTGACGCAGAAGCCCCGGTGTTCGATCCGGCCGTGACGGCGCGCTATTTTGAAGGCCGCGAGGACGGAGCCGACACGCTTGGCCGCGGTGACATCGTGGTGCGCGAGAACGCCACGACGCAGCTCTACCTCATGCCCGGCTCGACCTATCACGTGGTAGACGCGCTGATCACGAACTTCCACGTGCCGCGCTCCACGCTCATGATGCTCGTGAGCGCACTTGCCACCCGCGACCAGATCATGGATGCCTACGCTGCTGCTATCGAAGAACGTTACCGCTTCTTCAGCTTCGGCGACGCGATGCTCATTCAGTAGGTTACGGCGTTTTACAAACGCCGTAACCGGTCGACGCTGCGCGGGCCGCATTTGGACAATCTGACGTTCAACTTCAAGGGCGCGACCAGAAGGTCAGCGCCCTTTCGTTTCACGTCACCTTGTCTCAAATGCGACCCGCTCGCTGACTCTGCCATTACATCGGTGTTGCCGTGGTTGTTGAGTAGTCATTGGGCACTTGGCACTTGGGGACGTTCCTTTTGTGCCGGCACCTGGGGACAGTCCTTATGTCAAGAGGTCGGTGCAAGAGGGATAGGTTGCCTTGCGTCGATCTAAATAAGTTGCGGTGAGATAGTTCTTGAATTGGCTTTTTGAGGGCTAAACAGGAACTATCTCACCGCAACTGCGTTGAGCGTTTTTTGGCAGCTGGTTTACTTGCTTGCGAACAGCCAGACTAGGATGATCACGAGGACTACGGCGATAATGCAGACGATGGCGCCGGTGAATTTGATGCGGGAGTCGCGGGTACGCTCGCGCACCGCGTCCTCGGTGGCCTCGAGCTGGGTGACTTCTTGCTCGGTCTCGGCGTGTTCGGCTTTGTCTCGGGCCAAGGATCCTGCAAGCGACTCAGTAATCTCTGGGTGGTCGTGTACTTCTGTCGCCTGTTCGATGATCGACTGCGCATGTGCGGCATCTGCTTGGGCGTTGGCGATGCTCTGCTCTTGGTCGCGGCGTGCCTTGTCCTCGGCAGTGATCTTCTCGCGCAGTTCGCGCTGGCGCGTTGCGGCGGCAGTCTTCGCCGTCTGCAGCTCGTCGCGCGCGGCATCGGCCTCTGCCGTCACGGCTTGGTGCGCGCGTTTGGCTTCGGCAATGGGGGCCTGCGCCTGTTCGACGGCCTGCTCGGCTGCGGCAAGCGAGTGCTCAAGGTCGGCGGTGATGCGCGGGACATCTTCTTCGGCTTTTCGCAGGGCATCTGCCGTGTCGGAGATCTGCATCGAGAGCTCGCTAGTGCGCACCGTATAGTTGGCGGGATTTGCCGAGGGATTGCGTTGCAGCTCGGCATACTCATGACGCAGCGTCTCGAGCTGGGCGCGCGTGGCGTCGACGGTTTGTTGTGCGGCCGCAATGCCAGCGTCTCGCTCGACCTTCACCTTGTCGCGGATGCGCTTGGAATCCTCAAGACGTCGAACGAGGCGGTTGCCGGTCTCGCGAGAGCTCGCCTCGCGGGCCTCCACGGCGTCGAGCGCGGCCTTCAGGCGGAGCTCAGTCGCGTCATCCTCTGTCTTCATTTGTTCGAACTGACCCTTGAGCTCTGTCGCTTTGGCGGCGTGGGCATCACGGTCAATCTCGGCTGCCGCAGCGGTCTTTTGCGCTGTGGCGATCGCCTGACGCTGGTCGGCGACGATCTGGTCGTAGCGGCCTGCGATATCCTGGCGCGTCTCGAGTTCCTCGGCCTGATCGGCAATGCGCTGCTCAAGTTCGGCCAGGTGGGTGCGGGCATCGGCAAGTGCCTTTTTCGCGGCATTCATCTCGCGCATGGCCGAGGCGCCCTGGGCGATAAAGGTGCCCACGGCGTTCGCAGTGTTCGAGACAGCGGTCCCCAGATCGCGGCTCGCGGCGGGGGAGTGCGGGGCGGTCGGGCGAGCGATGTCGGCAGCGTCCGCATCGGCAGCCTGCGGCGCGGCGATATTGCCGGTACCGCCCTCGACCACAGAAAAGCCTGCTGCGTGCGGATCGACCGCATCGGCGCCGATCGTGGGGTGCTCGAGCTGCAGAAACGATGGCATGGTGCTGCCCTGGTCGGCAACCGGAGTCTCGCCGGGCACAAAGGTCGAGGCCGCCTCGGCGGCCTCCTCTTCCTCGGCATCAATATCGGTATCGGCGACGGCGTCTTTCATCGCTTTGACAGCATCCATCATGGAGTCCATGACGGCATCGAGCTCTTCTTCCGAAGACACCTCGATGGGGCCCGCTGCTTGCGGGGCGTCGTCCTGTACGGGGGCGTCGTCCTGAGCGGGCGCATCGTCGCTTTGCTCATCGGCGTTTTCTGTTTCGGGGGTTTCCGCCGTAGCGCTTTCGTCCAAGATGGGGCCGTCGACGTCGGTACTATCGCAGGTCACAGCGTCAGTATCTGTGGTGACGTCTGCGGGATCATCAATATGCTGTTGAGTCTGGGGGTCCAGCTCGTCTGTCATAGGCATGTGCTCCTCATCGTTGTTTGTCACCCTATGATAAAGTCTCGCGCCGACATCCCGCGCGCCGCAGCAAAGTTTCAAAACGTGTTCGATGGCTCGATCTGATAACAATAACTCGGTCGCTATATCCAGCTTGTACTTGACAATCCCTTCGCCGAACGACGTGGTGCCGTTCGCCTACCGTGGTCTTTTATTTTCGCTTGAACACGCTAAAGTTGCATTTCAGCTTTTGGCGCGTTTATTTGGATGCGCGCAGTCGGCGGGTTCGCCCGTCGCGATTTGAAAGGACTTTGTATGGGACTTTTCACTGGTAAGACCGTGATCGTCACCGGCGGCGGCAAGGCCACGCTTAAGGACGGCTCCGCTGGCTCCATCGGCTACGGCATCGATATCGCTTTTGCCAAGGAGGGCGCAAACCTCGTCATCACCGGCCGCAACGTCGCCAAGCTCGATGCTGCCAAGGAATCCCTCGAGGCCGAGTACGGCGTCAAGGTTCTGCCTGTTCAGGCCGATGTCTCGGCTGGTCAGGACAACGAGGCCGTCGTCCAGAACGTTATCGACAAGGCGATTGAGGAGTTCGGCCGCATCGACGCCGTCGTCAACAACGCCCAGGCCAGCGCCTCGGGTGTGACTATCGCCGACCACACTATGGACCAGTTTAACCTGGCCATCTACTCTGGCCTGTATGCCACCTATCTGTATATGCAGAAGGCCTATCCGCACCTGAAGGAGACCAAGGGTTCCGTGGTCAACTTTGCTTCGGGCGCCGGTCTGTTTGGCAACTACGGCCAGTGCAGCTATGCAGCCGCCAAGGAGGGCATCCGCGGTCTGACTCGCGTCGCCGCCAACGAGTGGGGCCCCGACGGCATCAACGTCAACATCGTGTGCCCGCTTGCCTGGACTGCTGCGCTCGAGAACTTCCAGGATGCCTATCCCGAGGCGTTTAAGGCCAACGTCCACATGCCGCCGGCAGGCCACTACGGCGACGTCGAGAAGGAGATCGGCCGCGTGGTCGTTCAGCTCTGCGGCCCCGACTTTAAGTATATGAACGGCGAGACCGTCACCCTCGAGGGTGGCATGGGCCAGCGGCCTTAGGGGTTACGCGGTTTTACCAAACCGCGTAACTAGTTGACGCTGCAAACCCGCCAGAGCGGCAATCTGCCTTTCAACTTCGGCGGCATGATCAAAAGATCAATGCCGCCTTGTTTCAAGGCACCTTGCTCGCTCTGGCGGGTTTTCGCTGTCGGTGCCATAACATCGGCGTTGCCTTGGCCGTCAATAGTCATTGGGGACGTTCTTTATCTGCCGGCGCTTGGGGACAGTCCCTAAGTGCCGGCAGATTGGGACACTCCTTTGCAAGGTGGCGCTGAAGACTGTCCCTAACGACCAGTCGTTTAAGAACGTCCCCAACGACCGGCTCGGGAACCTGATCCTAATGCACCAGTTTCTGTCGAGTCGGTGCTTCTTGCGGGTTGCCCGTATAATGGTTTGCGTATGAACCGCAACCAAGGAGTTCCAGTTTATGGACCAGAGCCTTTTTAAATTCGACCTGATCGCCGAGGACCCGACGACGCACGCGCGTGCCGGCGTGCTGCACACCCCGCACGGCGACATCGAGACGCCGATCTTCATGCCCGTGGGCACCAAGGCAAACGTCAAGGGCATTCCTACCGAGACCGTCAAACAGCTCGGCGCCCAGATCGTGCTTGCCAATACTTATCACCTGTCCATGCGTCCCGGCGAGGACACCATCGCCGAGCTGGGCGGACTGCACAAGTTTATGAACTGGCACGGCCCCATCCTCACCGACTCGGGTGGTTTCCAGGTCTTCAGCCACAACGACGCCGTCAAGCTCACCGACGAAGGCGTGCGCTTTATTGTCAACGATTACGACGGTCGCCACGTGTTCTGGACGCCCGAGGACAACATGGAGATCGCCATGAAGCTCGGCTCCGACATCTGCATGCAGCTGGACCAGTGCCCGGGCTATCCCGCCACGCGCGCCTACGTTGAGCGTGCCGTCGAGCTGTCGAGCATGTGGGCCGAGCGCTGCTATAAGGCCCATACCCGCGATGACCAGGCACTCTTTGGCATTGTCCAGGGCGGCATGCACCTGGACTTGCGCCTGCGCTCGCTGCGCCATCTGGAGGAGTGCGGTGACTTCCCCGGTTACGGCATTGGCGGCTACTCGGTGGGCGAGGACCACGAGACCATGTTCGAGACCCTGGCACCGCTCGTAAGCGAGTACATGCCCAAGCACAAGCCGCGCTACCTGATGGGCGTCGGCAACCCCACCACCCTCGTGCGTGGCGTGGGCGTGGGCATCGACATGTTCGACTGCGTGCTGCCGACGCGCACCGGCCGCATGGGTACGGCGTTCTCCAGTGAAGGTCGCCTTAACTTCCGCAACGCGCGCTTTGCGCACGACGACGGCCCCATCGACCCCACCTGCACCTGCCCGGTGTGCACAGGCGGCTACAGCCGCGCGCTCATTCGCCACATGGTCACGCAGAAGGAGATGCTCGGCGGTATTCTGCTGTCGATGCACAACATCTACTACTTGCTCAACCTTATGCAGCGTGCTCGCCAGGCCATTATCGAGGGCCGTTACGGCGCGTTCGTGAGCGATTGGATGAATAGTCCTGCCGCGGTGGATTACTAAGAGCTACGACCGCTGACCGATAGCTTGCAAGCACTTGATGCATCGTGGGTACCATACCGAATAGTTGATGTTCGGGCGGGTGTTTGGCGCATGGCGTCGACCCCGCCCGTTTTTCTTTTTCTCGATAGGAGCACCCATGATTAAGAACGAGAATGTCGAGGGCGAGCCTGCCTACGACGAGACGTACCGCCGCGGTCCCGTGGTCATGCGCGGCCCCATGATTCCTAAGGACAATACGTACGCCAACCTGCTGGCGCCCGAGGATTCAACCGACTGGTTGCATGCCGATCCGTGGCGTGTACTGCGCATCCAGGCCGAGTTTGTCGATGGTTTTGGCGCACTTGCCGAGTTAGGGCCTGCGGTGACCATCTTCGGTAGTGCCCGTACGCCCAAGACCGATCCGCTCTACAAGGCGGCGCGCACGGTCGGCCGTAAGATTGCCCAGCGCGGCGTGGCGGTTATCACCGGTGGCGGCCCCGGCATCATGGAGGCGGCCAACAGGGGAGCGGCGAGCGTCAACGGCAAGTCGGTCGGCTTGGGTATCGAGCTCCCGCATGAACATGGGCTCAACAAATACGTGAACCTCGGCATGGACTTCCGTTACTTCTTTGTGCGCAAGACTATGTTCGTCAAATACAGCTCGGGTGCCATCGTGTTTCCCGGTGGTTTTGGCACGCCCGACGAGATGTTTGAGGTACTCACGCTGGTGCAGACGCACAAGGTCAAGCGCATGCCGCTCGTTTTGGTGGGCACCGAGTACTGGCAGGGCCTGTTTGACTGGCTCAACGGCCCGGTGATGGACGCCGGCATGATCAGCCCGCTCGATCCGGAGCTGGTGCACATCACCGACGACCTCAACGAGGCCGTCGACATCGCCCTGAGCGGGCTGATGTAGAGCAATCGTGCCCACCGCGACATGAATATGCATGGCAATCTGATGCTTTCTAACGTCAGGTTGCCATTTATATTGGGTATACTGATGCAAAAGACGAGGGCGAGGAGGTCGCGTATGTCTACTGCAACGGTTAAGCCTACGACGGTTCGCATCGAAGAGGGGCTCAAGGAGCAGGCGACTGAGTTCTTGGATTCGGTCGGCCTCAGCCTCAATTCCTATCTCAATCTTGCCGTTCGGCAGCTTGTAAATCAGCGAAAGATTCCTTTTGAGATTGTAGGAAGGGCGGAGGTGCCCAACGAGGCGACGAGGCGTGCCATGGTGATCGCCGAGGCTCATGAATTGGGGATTTTGCCGGACGATAGCCCGTCATTCAACAACGCTGATGAGCTTATGTCATTCCTCGATGAGGAATAGCGATGTTCGAGATTAAGGTCGAGGCTCAATTTAAGGCGGACTACAAACGAACGATGCGCATGCATCCGCAGCTAAAGAGTGAGTTTAAAGCGGCGGTTGCAGAGCTTGTGGCTCATGGGTCGCTTCCGGCGGAGTATGGCGCTCACGAGCTCTCAAACCCGGGCGGAAACTACAACGGCCACATCGATTTCCACCTATCCGATGGCTTGGTCGATGTGGTCGTTCTGTACTTGCCGCATAAGACTAATCCTGTGATCCGACTGGTCAGAATGGGCTCGCATGAGGAACTGTTCCAGGGCCCGCAGGGCTGATTGCCCGCTCATAATTTGCGGTGGAATAGGGATTGATTGGCGGTTAATAAGCCAAAAACAGTCCCTATTCCACCGCAAGTGGTATGGGTAGCCCTAATTGGCGGGCTGGTAGCGGGGGCAGTAGCTGATGGCGATGGCGTCGACGCCTACATGGGTGGCGATGGTGCAGCCGATGGGGCCGGTGCCGGCGTCTACATAGTCTTGGCCTGCGAGCGCTTGGCTGACGAGCTCCTGCTCCTCGGCGGCACCGGTCGTGAGCACGCGCACGCTGGAGCCCGGATGCTCGGCCAAAAATGCGAGGCAATCGGCCATGGTGTTGGCAACGATGCGCTTGGCGCCGCGGCCCTTCTTGATGGCCTTGATCTCGCCCGATTTCCACTCCGGCGAAACGGCCAGGCGAATGTTGAGCATCTGCGTCAGCTGGCCGGCGAGCTTGGGCGCGCGGCCGTTCTTGACCAGGTTCTCGAGTGTGCGCGGAATCAGCAGCAGATGGGCGTCGGGCAGCGTCGCGCGGATCTGAGCTTCGGTCTCGTCCAGGCTGCGGCCGTCCTCGCGCATGGCGAGCGCGTACTCCACCAGCAGGCCCTCGGCGCCCGAGCCGGTGCGCGAATCGATGCAGCGCGCGTCGAGCTCGTGGGTATCGGCCACCTGGCACGCGTTGGCGTAGCAGGCGGACCACTCGCTGCACAGCGAGATAAAGATGGCGCTGTCGTGGCCGTCGGCGCGCACGCGGTCAAAGAGTGCCTTGAACTCGCCGGCGCTCGGCTGCGAGGTGTGCGGCAGCTGCTCGGAGCCAGCCATGCGCGCGACGTACTCCTGGGCGGTAATCTGCACCTGGTCGAGCAGGTCCTCGCCCTCGATAATCACATGCAGCGGAATCACGTAAATGCCGAGCTCTTGAGCGCGGGCGGGGGAGATGTCCGACGTGGAGTCGGTTATGATGGCAAAAGACATAATTGCACCTTTCGTTGGGGCGCTTTCGCGCCGCCTTCTGAGAGCAAAGTGCGACAAGTATAGTGGAGTTGCTCTACATTGCTAGGTTCAATTGTTGAATAGTCAACAGTTTGAAGTGTCGGTGTGGAAATCATCAACTGGGGAAGAGGAGTGCCGATGGCGGCATTACAGCTATGCGAGCGGCCGGTCGTGCTGTTTGATTTCGATGGCACGGTGGCAGATACGGGTCGGGCGGTGATGACCTCGACGCGCAAGACGCTTGCCGCGCGCGGGTTTTCGGAGGCGCAGATGGGTGACCTGCGTCGCATGATCGGGCCTCCGCTGTGGAAGAGCTTCCATGACTTTTATGGCTTTTCCCGCGAGGAGTCGCTCGTGGTGGCCGACGAGTACCGTGCCTTTTTTGACGAGCTGGGACCGGAAGAGTATCCCGTGTTCGATGGAATCCCCGAGCTGCTCGATGGCCTTGTCGCGCAGGGGCATAGCTTGGCCGTGGCGACGTCACGCATGGAGGCAAAGTGCATTGACATGGTGGGCGAGCTGGGGCTTTCGCAGTTTGAGGCGGTGGTTGGCATGAATCCACCGCAGGGGCGCGAGACCAAGGCCGATTCGGTTCGCGACGCGTTGGCGGCCTTGGGTGCGGCCGCGGACGATGCCGTGATGATCGGCGATCGCTTTAACGATGTGGAGGGCGCGCACGCAATGGGCGTACCGTGCATTGGTATCTATTCGGGCGCGGCGGCGCCGGGCGAGCACGAGGCGGCGGGTGCCGATGCAGTGGTGCACTCGGTGGCCGAGCTTGCTAAACTTTTCGCTATATAAGTATTTGATGTGAGGGGCGGGCACGCTCGCCGCTCATTGGTAAGGAGGTCGTCCATGAATCAGGTGGAGCAGAGCGTTGCCGAGTATGTCGACGAGGTCTGGGAGGATGTCGTCGCCGATATCGAGCAGCTGGTGAGTTATCCGTCCGTAGCCGTTGCTGCCGATGCGGAGCCTAGCGCGCCGTTTGGCCGCCCGGTTCGTGATGCGCTCGATTGCGCGCTCGGCATTGCGCAAAAGCTCGGCTACCAGACGAGCGACGACGATGGGTATGTGGGCATTGCCGATATCCCGGGCCGCGGCGATAAGCAGCTTGCGACTATCTGCCATGTTGACGTGGTTCCCGCCGGTCCCGGTTGGAACACCGACCCGTTTGCGATGGAGCGTCGCGAGGGCTGGCTGCTCGGCCGCGGCGTGATCGACGACAAGGGTCCGGCCGTGCTGTCGCTCTACGCCGGCGCCTACCTGCTCAAGCACGGCATCGTTCCGCGCTACACCTTCCGCGCGCTGCTGGGCTGCGATGAGGAAGTGGGCATGTCCGACGTTCACCATTATCTGGAGAACTACGCGAATCCCGACTTTCTGTTTACGCCCGATGCCGAGTTCCCGGTCTGCAATGCCGAGAAGGGCCAGTTTGGGGCGACGTTTGTGAGCCCCAAGATCGACGGCGGGCGCATCGTGTCGTGGAGCGGCTCCGAGGCGAGCAATGCCATTCCGTCGCAGTCCATCTGCGAGCTTGCGATTGCCGCCGATGAGCTGCCGGCGCCCGTTGAGAACGCCGACCGCCTGGAGATCACGGTGCTTGATAACGGGCATGCGCAGATTTTCGCCCACGGTATTGGCGGCCACGCTTCGATGCCTGAGGGCACCATCAACGCCGTCGGCCTGATCGTGTCGTATCTGCGCGAGGCCGAGGACGCGTTTGGTGCACGCGACGAGCGCCTGCTGACGCCTGCCGAGCACGAGTTCGTCAAGTTCCTGGCCTTTGTGCACGCGGATGCCTATGGCCGCGGCCTAGGTATCGATGCGACGAGTCCGGCGTTTGGCCCGCTTACCTGCAACGCTGGCGTCATCCGCGTGGCGGATGGCCATATTGAGCAGGTCATCGACGTGCGCTTCCCCGATAGCACCAGTGCCGATACCATCCGCGAGCAGCTCGACCCGCTCGTGGGCCGTTTTGGCGTGACGTGTCAGCTGGGTCGCGCTAAGGTGCCGTTCTCGGTGTCTGCCGACGATCCGGCCGTGAAGGCGCTTATTGATACCTATAACGAGTTTACGGGCAAGCATGCTGAGCCCTTTGCCATGGGCGGCGGTACGTATGCGCGCAATTTTGCCCGCGCCGTGTCGTTTGGCCCCGAGGAGACCGGCCTTGAGCTGCCCGCGTGGGGCGGCCAAATGCACGGTCCCAACGAGTGCGCCAACGAGGAACAGCTCAAGCAGGCGCTCAAGATCTATATTGTTGCGATCCTCCGTTTGAATGAATTAGAGCTTTAAGGTCTCGCGGTTTCCCAATCTAAGTTGCGGTGGAATAGTTCCTAGAATGGGCCATTTGATGGCCAAGCAGGAACTATTTCACCGCAACTTTGTTTTTATTGGTGTAAAAGGCGGGTCATGCTTGGTGGCGGGTTTGTTATTCGTTTGTAAAGCCGAGCCGCGCTTGCGGTAAGGGTCTATCAAATGACCGTAAGAAACCGCAGTTGGCGCTGGTGCTGCCCGATCGGGGCCGTATCTTTCCAAACAGCAAAGCGGGCGGGGTGCCCGCGAGTCGCATGTATGAAAGGAAGATCATGCTCGATCAGGCTTATTCTCGTCGTCAGTTCCTCGGCCTCGCTTGTGGTCTTGCCAGCATCGTCGGTCTCGGTCTCGTTGGTTGCGGCGGCTCCGGCGCATCCGACGCCGCCGACAAGGGTAGCGCCGCTGCTGCCGAGTCCGTCTCCGGCGAGGTGACCTACGACGGCGCCTCCTCGTTCCAGGCTCTCGTCGAGGCCGCTGCCGAGAAGTTCATGGATGCCAACCCGGACGTCTCCGTCTCCGGCTCGGGTAACGGTTCGGGCAAGGGCCTGACCGCTGTTGCCGCCGGCACCGTCACCATCGGCAACTCCGACGTCTTCGCCGAGACCAAGCTCGAGGCCGACCAGGTCAAGAACCTCGTCGACCACGAGGTTGCCGTCGTGGGCATGGGTCCCGTCGTCTCCAAGAACGTGACGGTCGACGACCTGTCCCTCGAGCAGCTCAAGGGCATCTTCTCTGGCCAGATCACCAACTGGAAGGAGGTCGGCGGCGACGACGCCACCATCGTCGTCCTCAACCGCAAGGCCGGCTCCGGCACCCGCGCCACCTTCGAGGCCGCCGTCTTTGGCGACGAGGCCGTCGACTTTAAGGGCGACGCCGAGCTCGACAAGTCCGGCGACGTCCAGACTCAGATGGGCAGCACCGATAACGCCATCTCCTACCTCGACTTCTCGCACTTCGATGACTCCAAGTTCAACGCCATCAAGGTCGAGGGCGTCGAGCCCAAGAGCAAGAATGTCACTGATGACTCCTTCAAGATCTGGGCTACCGAGCACATGTACTGCTCCAAGGACGCCGACGAGGCCACCAAGGCCTTCCTGGAGTTCATGCTTTCCGACGACGTCCAGGGCAAGCTCGTCGAGGAGCAGGGCTTCATCCCCGTCTCTGCCATGAAGGTCGTCAAGGACGCCAGCGGCAAGGTCTCTGCTAAATAAGTAATCGCCCCGGAAAGGTTTGCAATGGCAAAACAGCTGCCAAAGCGCGACCTTGAGAACGTGGGCCTGGGCGTCACGGGCGCGTGCGTAGCGCTCGTGACGCTTGTCGTTGCCGCGCTCATCTTTATGGTCGCCCAAAAGGGCCTCTCGGCTTTTGTCAAGGACGGCGTCTCGGTCGTCGAGTTTTTCACCGGCACCAAGTGGGACCTGGCCAACACAGCCGAAAACGGCCTGCCCTATACCGGCGCCCTGCCCCTGATCGTCACCTCGTTTGCGGTCATGGTGCTCTCCACGCTTATCGCGCTGCCCATCGCCATCGGCTCTGCCATCTTTGCGGTCGAGATTAGCCCTAAGTTTGGCTCTAAGATCTTTCAGCCGCTCATTGAGCTTTTGACCGGCATCCCCTCGGTCGTCTTTGGCCTGATCGGTTTTCACGTGGTCGTCGGTCTTATGAAGAGCGTTTTCCATGTGAGCACGGGCCTGGGCATCTTGCCCGGCGCCATCGTGCTGGCGGTCATGATTCTGCCGACGATGACCACGCTTTCGGTCGATGGCCTGCGCGCCGTGCCCGACGGCTACCGCCAGGGCTCGCTCGCGCTGGGCTACACCCGCTGGCAGACCATCTGGCACGTGGTGCTCAAGTCCGCCATGCCGTCGCTCATGACCGCGGTTATCTTGGGCATGACCCGCGCCTTTGGCGAGACGCTCGCCGTGCGCATGGTCATCGGCGGCATCGAGGCCATGCCGACGTCGCTGCTGTCGCCGGCGTCCACCATCACCACCACGCTCACCACGTCCATGGCAGTCTATGCCGAGGGCTCGGCCCAAGACGATGTTCTGTGGGCGCTCGGCCTGCTGCTGATGGGCATGAGTCTCATCTTCATCCTGATCATCCACCTTATCGGCCGCAAGGGGCGAAGGCTCGTGGCTAGCACGCGTATCCACATCGACGAGGCGAGGCTCGGGCGTGTCCAAAAGCAGGACCGCTTCGCCACGGGCGTGTTGACGGCGATCGTCGCCATCGTCATGCTCATCGTCGTCTCCATGGTGGCCTATATCCTGTTCGAGGGCATCTCGACGCTGTTCCAGCCGGGCTTTCTCACGGAGCCGTCGCGCGCCAACGGAACGCAGGGCGGCGTGCTCTACCAGCTGTTCGACTCGTTCTACCTGCTGCTGATCACCCTGATCATCTCGGTGCCCATCAGCCTGGGCGGAGCGGTCTTTTTGGTTGAGTACGCGCCGGACGGACCCATCCGCGACATCGCCTCCACCGCCATCGAGACGTTGTCCTCGCTGCCTTCCATCGTCGTCGGCATGTTCGGTTTTCTGGTGTTCTCGGTGCAGCTGGGCTGGAAGTACTCCATCATCTCCGGCGCCGTCGCGCTCACCATGTTCAACATCCCCATCCTGGTGCGCGTGATCCAGCAGGCGCTCGAGGACGTGCCGCAGGCCCAGCGCGATGCGTGCCTGGCCATGGGCCTCACTCGCTGGGAGGCCACGCTGCACATCCTGATCCCCGAGGCCATGCCTGCCATCGTGACGGGCATCGTGCTTTCGGCCGGTCGCGTGTTTGGCGAGGCCGCAGCACTGCTTTTTACCTCGGGTATGAGCTCGCCGGTTCGCCTGAACTTCTTGAGCTTTAACCTGTCGAGCCCCACCTGCGCTTGGAACGTGTTCCGTCCCGGCGAGTCGCTCGCCGTGCACATCTACAAGATCTATGGCGAGGGCAGCCCCGAGGCCCAGCAGATCGTCTGGGGCACCGCTGCACTGCTGATGATTTGCGTGCTGCTGTTTAACGTAATCGCCCGCATTGTGGGCAAGCAACTGGCAAGGAAGATGACGGCCGAATGAGCGAGATGAAAGCAACGCCCGCAACCGAGGCGGCCACGTCCGAGACCCAGGACTTTCTGTCGAGTGTGGGGGAGAGCGAGAAGCGCGTTCGCGTGAGCGGCAAGGCCGTGAGCGACGAAGTCGTGCTCTCCACCAAGGACGTCAACGTGTACTATGGCGACCACCATGCGCTGCACAATACGTCGCTCGACTTTCACAAGGGCGAGATCACGGCGCTCATCGGGCCCTCGGGCTGCGGTAAGTCGACCTTCTTGCGTAGCCTCAACCTGATGAATCGCGAGATTCGCGGCTGCCGCGTGGAGGGCGAGATCAACTACCGCGGGCGCAACGTGAACACCAAGACCGAAAACACCTACGAGCTGCGCCGTTCCATTGGCATGGTGTTCCAGCAGCCCAACCCCTTCCGCAAGTCCATTCGCGACAACATTACGTTTGCGCCCAGGCGTCACGGCATCACCGACCGCGACGAGCTCGACCGCATGGTCGAGGAGAGCCTGCGTGGTGCGGCGCTGTGGGACGAGGTCAAGGACAAGCTCGACAAGAGCGCCTACGCGCTTTCGGGCGGTCAGCAGCAGCGTCTGTGCATTGCGCGCACGCTGGCGCTCAATCCCGACGTGATCCTGTTTGACGAGCCCTGCTCGGCGCTCGACCCCATCTCGACGCTGGCGATCGAGGACCTCATGTCGTCGATCGTTGCCGACCGCGCCATCGTCATCGTGACGCACAACATGGAGCAGGCGTCGCGTGTGTCCAACCGCACGGCGTTCTTCTACATGGGCGATATGGTCGAGTACGACGAGACCGACAAGATTTTCCAGCGGCCCAAGGATAAGCGGCTGAATGATTACCTCACCGGCATGTTCTCCTAGTCCGGGACATGCTTGAGGCCCGCGGCGGCCACGGTTGCAGCGGGACTGATTGGAGAGGCGGGTCATCTCTTGCGTGAGATGGCCCGCCTTTTTGCTCTGCGACCGAAACGACCACCACAAAGGGGACGGGCACCTTCGTGGTGGTTTGGGGTGGGGCTCGCTGCTATCATGGACAACGTTGAATTTCTACGAAGGAGCAGGGCATATGGCGATTCTTTTGGGATGCGATTCCGTCAGCCTAGAGTTTCCCACCAAGCATATTTTCGATAGCGTGACGCTCGGCGTGGGCGAGGGCGACCGTATTGGTATCGTCGGCAAAAACGGCGACGGCAAGTCGACGCTGCTGAGCGTACTCGCCGGCACGTTGGAGCCCGACGACGGCCGCGTGACGCACCGCCGCGACACCACGATCGGATTGCTCGGCCAAAAGGACAACCTGGTCGATACCGACACCGTGCATCATGCCGTCGTCGGAGACACGCCCGAGTACGAGTGGGCCTCGAGCCCGCGTACGCGCCAGATTCTGGCCGGCCTTATTAGCGATGTGCCCTGGGAGGGCACGGTGGGCGAGCTTTCGGGCGGTCAGCGCCGTCGCGTGGACCTCGCGCGCCTGCTGATCGGCGACTACGACGTGCTCATGCTCGACGAGCCCACCAACCACCTGGACATGCGCACCATCAACTGGCTCGCGCGTCACCTAAAGGCCCGCTGGCAGCGCGGTCAGGGCGCCATGCTCGTGGTTACGCACGACCGCTGGTTCTTGGACGAGGTCTGCACCAGCATGTGGGAGGTCCACGACGGCCAGGTCGATCCCTTCGAGGGCGGCTACTCCGCATATATCCTTCAGCGCGTAGAGCGCGACCGCATGGCTGCGGTTACCGAGGAGCGCCGTCGCAACATGGCGCGCAAGGAGCTCGCGTGGCTGAGCCGCGGTGCCCAGGCGCGCTCCACCAAGCCCAAGTTTCGCGTGGACGCCGCTCGCGAGCTCATCGCCGACGTACCGCCCGTACGTGACGAGCTGGAGCTCAAGCGCCTGGCGGTGAGTCGCCTGGGCAAGCAGGTTATCGACGTGGTCGACGTGGACGCCGGCTATGCGGATACCGATGGCGCGCCCAAGCAGGTGCTCAACGATGTGACCTGGCTCATCGGTGCGGGCGACCGCTACGGTCTTTTGGGCGAGAACGGCGCCGGCAAGTCGACGCTGCTCGATGTGATCCAGGGCAAGATTGAGCCCACGCGCGGCCGCGTGAAGATTGGCCAGACAGTGCGCTTTGGCGTGCTGTCGCAGCAGCTCGAGGAGCTCGAGCCCTTCATGGGCGACACGATTCGCGAGGTGCTCAGCAACTATAAGAAGTACTACGTCATCGACGGCAAGGAGACTTCGCCCGAGAAGCTCTGCGAGCGCCTGGGCTTTACGACGCAGCAGCTCTGGAGCCGCATCGGCGATCTTTCGGGCGGCCAGCGCCGTCGCCTGTCGCTGCTGCTGACGATTCTGGACGAGCCCAACGTGCTCATCCTGGACGAGCCTGGCAACGACCTGGATACCGACATGCTCGCGATTGTCGAGGACCTGCTCGACGGCTGGCCCGGCACGCTGATTCTGGTGACGCACGACCGCTTTTTGATGGAGCGCGTGACCGACCAGCAGTGGGCGCTGCTCGACGGCCACCTGACGCATATGCCCGGTGGCGTGGACCAGTACCTGCGCCTGTGCAACGCTACCGCCGAGGGCGAGCCCGTGGGCGCACCGAGTGCCAAGACCGGCGCGTTCGACACCGGTGCCGCGGCAGCTGCGGCCGAAAAGCCCAAGTCGAGCGGTCAGCCCAACGGCCTGTCCAACGCCGAGCGTCAGAAGCTCCGCCGCGAGGTGAGCTCGCTCGAGCGCAAGATGGAGACGCAGCGCGCCCGCGTTGAGGAGGCCGAGGCCGCGATGGCCCAGGTCGACCCCACCAACTACACGGCGCTGGGCGAGCAGCAGACAAAGATCGACGAGGCTCACGCCGCCATGGACGAGTTGGAGATGGCGTGGCTCGAGGCGAGCGAAAAGCTCGAGGGCGAGGAGTAGGCGAGGATGATCAAAGCCGCGTTTTTCGATATCGACGGCACGCTACTGAGCTTTAAGACCCACCGGATTCCGGCGTCGGCGCAGCAGGTGCTCGACAGCTTTCACGAGCAGGGGATCGCGTGCGTGATCGCCACGGGCCGTCCGACCTACCAGATGCCCGATTGGCTGTTCGACCTGGGCTGGGATGCGTACAATACGCTCTCGGGCCAGCACTGCTTTGATGCCGAGGGAGCTTACCGCAGCTGTCCGATTGATCCGGACGACGTTGCGGTGATCGTGGACCAGGTGGCGCAGGGGTGCTATGACTCGCTGTGCATGCAGAGCGAGAACTCGTTTGTGAACCGCCTGTCCGAGCGCGTGGTGACGGCTGGCAGCAACGCGGGAATCGTCTACCACGAGGAGCCGTTTGAGCACGCCTTTGACGCACCGGTCTACCAGTTCTGCGCCTTTGTGGACCCGGCCGACGAGCATGTCGTGACCGATGCCGTGTCGCATTCGCTCACCACGCGCTGGTGCGACCTGTTCTGCGACATTATTCCCGCTAACGGCGGCAAGGACCTGGGTGTGGCGGCGACGCTGGAGCGCCTGGATATCGACGCGAGCGAGGCGATCGCCTTTGGCGACGGCGAGAACGACCTATCGATGTTTTCCGCCGTGGGCACGAGCGTGGCCATGGGTAACGCACAGGACACGGTGAAAGCTGCGGCGACCTATGTGACGACCGCCGTGGACGACGACGGAATCTACAACGCCGCGAAGCACTTTGGCCTGTTATAGCTGCGGCTCGGCACTTGGGGACGTTCCTTTCCTGCCGGCAGCTGGGGACACTCCTTGCGGGGCGTCCCCATTTTGTTTTCGTCCCGCACGTTTTGTGAAACACGGCTAACTTTTAGACAAAGTAGTAAGACATGGGCAACTTTTGCAGTAAAGTAAGCGGTGGAAAGTATCCAAAGGCTAACTAGCAATCATCGCGAAAGGCGGCCCATGGCCCTACGTGAATCCGGAGAAGACTATCTCGAATCGATCTACGTTCTGTCGGAACGTCAGGGCATCGTGCGTTCGATCGACGTTGCGGAGTACCTCGGCGTAACCAAGGCGAGCGTTTCCAAGGCCATGGCGACCTTGGAGAGCGACGGCTATGTCGAAATGGGCAAGCGCGACGTTCATCTGACAGAGCGTGGTCTGGAGGTCGCTTGCCAAATGTGGGAGCGTCACTGCTTTTTCGTGGGGCTGCTAGAGGATGCGGGTGTTTCGGCTGAGGTCGCGTCGCAAGAGGGCTGCCACATGGAGCACTGCCTAAGCGAGGAAAGCTTCGAGAAGCTGAGGGCGATGCTGGGACGGGAAGATGCGGCGGGCCCAACAACGGAAGCCTAACTGACTTACAGTGGCGCGGAGTTCGCGCAAAGCGCGAACCAGCGACCGGGACCAGTAGCCCCGCCAACCAAGTCCAACTCAGACAAGGAACCCCGCCAGCAAGCGATGCCCAAGAACCTTCAGCTGTGTCAATGCAGGCCGGGACCGGGTTTGGTTTTGAAAACACTCCGCAGCGCGAGGCCCGCCTTTCCGTTGCTCCGCAGGAGCAGGAAAGACGGGCCTCGCGCGCGAGGACGTTTTCAAAGCCAAGCCCGACCCCGGCTGGAGGGGCCACGAGTGCTACAGGTTCTTGACACCCATCGCGCGCATGGCGTTCAGGATGGCGATGATCGCCACGCCTACGTCGCCGAACACGGCAAGCCACATGTTGGCGATGCCCAGCGCTGCCAGCACAAGGATCAGCAGCTTAACGCCCAGCGCAAAGATGATGTTCTGCCAGACGATCGTCATGGTCTTGCGTGCCACGCGGATCGCGCGGGAAATGTTGGACGGCTTGTCGTCCATGAGCACGACATCGGCGGCCTCGATCGCAGCGTCAGAACCCATAGCGCCCATGGCAATGCCCACATCGGCGCGCGTAAGCACGGGCGCATCGTTGATGCCGTCGCCCACAAAGGCGAGCTTGCCCTTGCCACTCTCGGTTGCAAGCAGCGCCTCGACGCGCTCGACCTTATCGCCCGGCAGCAGCTGCGCGTGGAACTCGTCGAGACTGAGTTGCTTGACCACAGACGCCGCAACCTCCTCGCGGTCGCCCGTGAGCATGACGGTGCGCTTGACACCGGCGGCGTGCAGGTCGCGAATCGTTTGCTCAGCATCGGCCTTGACGGTGTCTGCAATCACGATGTGGCCGGCGTACACGCCGTCAACGAGCACATGCAGAATCGTTCCGACGACCTCGCAATCGGGCGCTTCGACTCCGGCCGCGGCGAGCATCTTTGCGTTGCCAATGACGACGTGCTTGCCGTCGATGGTTGCCGTCACGCCATGGCCCGCGTCGTTGGTGGAGTCGCTTACGCGCTTGGGGTCGACCTCGCCCTGGTAGGCGACACGTACGGACTGCGCGATGGGGTGATCGGAGAACGACTCAGCAAGGGCTGTGACTTCGAGCAACGACTGCTCGGTATAGCCGGCCTCGGGGCGTACCGCGACCACCGAGAACGTGCCGTTGGTGAGGGTGCCCGTCTTGTCAAAGACGACGGTGTCCACATCGGCGAGCGTCTCGAGGTAGTTAGAACCCTTGATGAGAACGCCCAGCTTGGAGGCGCCGCCGATGCCGCCAAAGAAACTGAGCGGCACGCTGATCACGAGCGCGCACGGGCAGCTGACGACCAGGAAAGTCAGGCCGCGCAGAATCCAGTCGGGCCAGGCACCGGTGACCAGGCCGCCGCCGAGCGCGAGCACCGCGGCAGCGCCGGTGACGGCGGGCGTGTAGACGCGGGCAAAGCGCGTGATGAAGTTCTCGGTGCGCGCCTTCTTTTCGCTGGCATTCTCCACGAGCTCCAGGACGCGTGCGACGGTGGACTCGCCAAAGGGCTTGGTGGTGCGCACGTGGATGAGCCCCGTCATGTTGATGCAGCCGCTGATGATATCGTCGCCGGACTTGGCGGGGCGGGGGACTGACTCGCCCGTGAGCGCGGCGGTGTCGAGCTGGGTTTCGCCCTCGACGATGACGCCGTCGATAGGCACGCGCTCGCCGGGCTTGACCACGATCACGGTGCCGACGGCGATGTCATCGGGAAAGACCTGCTCGAGTGTGCCGTCGGGTTGCTCGACGTTAGCGTAGTCGGGCGCGATGTCCATCATGGCGCTGATCGACTTGCGGCTCTTGCCCACGGCGTATGCCTGGAACAGCTCGCCGACCTGGTAGAACAGCATGACGGCGGCGCCTTCGGCCATGTGCGGGTCGGTATCGGGGAAGAGCACCATGGCAAATGCGCCGATGGTCGCGACTGCCATAAGGAAGCTCTCATCGAAGGCCTTGCCACGGCGGATGTTATTGAATGCCTTTTGCAGTACGTCGTAGCCGGCAATCAAAAACGGCACGAGGAATAGCACAAAGCTGGCGTAGATGTCGCCCGGGGTGCCGAATGCGGCGGTGAGGGTGCCGAACTCATCGAGGGCGTACACCACGGCAAAAATGCCCAGCGCTACCAGGATGCGGTTGCGCTTATGCTCGAGTGACTCTTTCTTCTTGCGCTTCTTCTTTTTCTTCTTGGGGTCGGCGGTGGCCATGACTCGTATCCTCCCATTTGAATGTATGAACACTCGCTCATATAATTTCGCGAGCAAAGGCCGCGGCAATCGCGGCCTTGCAGGTTGGCGTAAACCTGGGCTAGAGAATGATCTCGCAGTCCGGCTCGGCGTCGGCCGTAAACTCCACAACGCGGTTGAGCACCTCGTCGAACTCGGCGTCATCGGCCTCGAGCGTCAACTTCTGGGTCATAAAGTTGACGGACACGGATTTGACGCCCTCGAGCTTGGCCAGCTCGTCCTGAAGCTCGCGCGCACAGTTGGCGCAGTCGATCTCGTCGAGCTTAAACTGCTTTTTCATGGTGGGTTCCTTTCTCTGTATTTGCGGCTTGGGTGCAGGCCGCGCTGGTACCGTGGTTGGTCGCTATTCGCAGATGTGGCTCATGCCTTGGTTGAGCATGGTGTAGACGTGGTCGTCGGCGAGCGAGTAGAGGATATTGCGCCCGTCGCGCCGGAATTTAACCAGGTGCGACTGCTTGAGTGTGCGCAGCTGGTGCGACACCGCGGACTGCGAGGTTTCGGTCGCTTCGGCGATGTCTGCCACGCAGAGCTCGCGGCCCATGAGGGCATAGAGGATCTTGATGCGCGTGGTGTCGCTGAAGACCTTGAACAGGTCGGCGAGGTCGTAGAGAAGCTCCTCGTCGGGAAGGTCCTCGGGCGAGCAGGTGGTCGGGATCGCGGGTTCGGTGGCCTCGATGTCGAGTTTCGTTTCATCAACGCGGATGCTCATTGCAATATCCTTTCATATGAACATGCGCTCATATAATTTACTTTCGATTATATGAGTGCATGTTCATATGTCAATGACGTTCAGGTAATTCGTTGTACAAAATGATGGGGAATAGTGGACGAGATCCCGGACTGAGCGTTTTTTGATAGTCGATGCCAAGGTGGGTACCCTCGTGCCGTGCAAAAAATGGAGTATTCTGCAACTATAGGGGGTCCGCTAATTTATTGCAGGTCATATAATGCAGTTCAAGAGTTATCTTAGGGTGTTAATCCGATGAGTTCTTCCTCAAATGTTGCCTAACGCTCTCACGCAAGAGTGATTTCGCTCCACATTTGGATTCACTCGAGGGTGATAGACACCCGACCCTGCTGAATACTCGCAATTTTGCACATCACTAGGGTACCCACCTTGTTAGCCGGTCTAGCTTCCGGCCCCGAAGATCCTGCCCTCGGGCGCGAGGCTGCTTGTTTGGGCAAATGATGGGCTGTCGGATTCGACAGTCTGCATGTCATCGATTGCCAGAACTTCATTAATTGTCGGGTCATCCAGCGTGATGCCTTCGAGCGTTGCTTTTTCGAGGTCGATTCGTTGACGCTCTTCGGAATCCTGGCGAAGCTGCTTCTGAATTTGCTTTTTCTCTTCTATAAACCTTCTGAGCACAAACTGTCTCAGGTCCTCTTGCATGATTTGAAAGTCTTTTGGCAGACGCGAGGGGCGTACGCCCTCTTTCCGCTGGATTGCTTCCATGACCCTAACAAAAGAGCTGGCATGCATAAAGGAATAACGGCTGACGGTGATGATTCCGTACCCCATGGACGCAAGTGCATTCTTGCGCTCCTCATCGATGGCGCGGTCTTCTTCCGCGTCATGATAAAAACCGTTGTATTCAATGTCTGTGCGAGATTTCTTTAGATACGCATCCATAAAGAACTTTTTGCGTCTCGTGAGATTCTTTGCGGCAGTGGTGACCTGCACCTCGTAATCGGTCTCAATTCCCTTAATACCAAGCCCTCCTTCGCTTTTGGGCAGCGTTAGCATCATGACAAAGGCTGTTTCCATAGGAGACCGGCATCCGTCGTGCACACATTGGATCGCCTTTCGGGCAAGGGCCAGACCGTCGCATCTGGTAATGGAATTAAAGAACTGCTTTAACCTCTCGGTCGAGGTGAGCGCGAAACGCTCGGTATAGGAGGTGGAAGAGTCGGTTCCAAGGGAGTAAGCGCTGCACAATTCAAAGTAGTACTCCACCAGTTCGCGAAAAGGGAGATAGGTGGCGGCCTGAAGTGCGCAAAGCTCAACGCCAACAATGAAGATGCCATCTTTGAGTTCTATAAAGCGTGAGTTCGAGAATCGTTTTGAAGAAACGTGGCATTGACAGTTCATTGCATAGCGCGCATTCCTGCGATCAAACACCATCACCTCGAGAGAACCATTTGCGTCGAGGGAAACATCATGTTTGGTGAGCCATTCTGCGGCTGCGTCAAGGAGCGTTCCGGTGGGACATGATCCGTAAATCGCGGCAGGGTTACAGGACTCGATGCCTTTCGCAGACACCGAATGCGCGGCCTGGTAGACCGCTTTTGCAGTGGTATGTGACAATACGATACTCATGGTATATATCGTGTCAGTTAATGCCGTGTTGATGGCGCTGAGTGAAAAAGTCGTTTTAGAGGTCTAACCAAATGCTGTCCAAAAACTTGACGCAATTATGAGTTGGTATGCCCTAAATAAAAGTTTTCGCAGCTTAGCTATAGCATATAACTACTCAACTGCCGCACATTTGATAGTGATGCATCACCATCCGATAACGAATTACGTGTTGGGAATTGACCGAAATCGTTCAAAATGAGGGTTCAGAATTTGTGATGGCAGATTTATTTGTGGAACGTAGGGCGGCCTCGCTGCGGGGGGTTCCCGCTGTGAGGCCGCTCGTGATCTACGCCGGGGTTTGTCGCAGGCGTTTCTACTTGGCGAATAGGTTCTTGAGGTTGAACTCGGCTTGGACGGTGCGGAGCATGAGGTCGGTGTCGTCCAGGCCCAGATGCTGCTCGTCGGCGTCGGCGGCGAGGGTTCCACGGCGGCGCGCCCAGTTCTCGAGCGCGGCGGGGGCGGATTCGCGGGGGAGCGAGCGGACGTCGGCATCCAGGCTGCGGCAGATCTGGCGCGAGTCGATGACGATGATCTTGCCGGCGCGGCGTGCCTCGGAGTAACCGTCCAGATGAATTTTGAACCAGCTGTCCTCGAACGCGGCGTTATGCGCCATGTACGGGTACTTCTTCATAAGCTTGAGCAGCTGCTTCTGCAGTTCCTTGTTCTCGCGGAACGGCTTTTTGCCGTCGATGTCGTCCCAGGTGATATGGTGGATATTCGACAACGGCACATCCTCGCCGCGGTAGATGTCGGGCAGGCCGCAGTAATGCGCCTCGGCGTCATGCGGCACGGCGTCGCTGGTGAGGTCCATGATCTCCCAGCCCACGTTGATGATGTAGCCGCGCTCGGGCGCGCGACCGGTGGTCTCGATGTCGATGCCCAGCACCGTGCCTTGGATGGGCTTGCGAGCGTAGGCGACGCCGAGCGCGTCGCGGTCGCCGCGGATCTCGCGCATAACGGACGCAGCGGTACGCTTTTGCATCTTGCCGATGGCCGCGCAGGTGTCGGCATCGGACAGACCACGCGAAAGCGTCGCGGGCGTCACGTTGCGCAGGCGTGCCTCGCCAATCTGGTCGCATAGGTCGCGGTTGCGGTCGGCCAGGTCGCGCACGGTAGCAAAGTCGAAGCCGGGGTCGCCCTCGGCGGTAAAGTACTCGGTCTCGAGCACCTTAAGGGCCTCTTCGCTCTTCTGGCGCTCGGACTCCATGGCGCCGTGATCGCCATAGATAAACATGGGGATAAACGGCTGGCGCTCGTATTCGAGTGCTTGCGAAACGTTCATAGACTGCTCCTTGGACGGGCCGCGTCGCGCGGCTCGGTGGCATTGAGTTATGGCGAGATGATAGTTTACCATGGGCAACTATTGGCACCACGCCTAGGTCAACTACAATACCCTAGTTGACCGCTAGGACTTTTACAATGCTGCCGAAAGACACGAAAGGTTCCACCCTTCATGGATTTGCTGATTGATATTTTGCTCGACGCTGGCAAGGACACGCTGTCGCTGGTGCCGTTTTTGTTGGTGACGTATCTGGCCCTCGAGACCCTGGAGCACGTTGCGGGCGACCGCGTTAACGGGGCCATCAAGCGCGCCGGCGCCGCGGGTCCCGTGGTCGGCTCGCTGCTGGGCATGGTGCCGCAGTGCGGATTTTCGGCCATGGCAGCAACGCTGTACGCCGGCCGTGTCGTGACGCTGGGCACGCTGGTCGCCGTGTTCCTCTCGACCTCCGATGAGATGCTGCCGCTGTTGCTCGCCGAGCAGGTGCCCGTGCAGACCATGGCGATGCTTTTGGCTTCGAAGGCACTGATCGCGCTGGTCACGGGCTTTATCGTGGACGCGGCTATCCGCGGCCTTCGTCGTAACGCTCGCGCGCATGCGGCGATTCGCCGTACCGTGCTGGGGACCGCTGCTAATTCGGCTCATGTGAACTGCGCGCACGACGACCACAGCGGCGGTGACATCATCGACGAGGTGGCCGAGGCGGGCGTGAGCGCCGATCACATCCATGAGCTGTGCGAGCGCGACCATTGCGGTTGCGATGAAGACGAGGACGAGTACGAACACGGACATGGACACGATCACGGTCATGGGGGCGAGCATGAACACCATGATGGCCACGGTCACTCCCACTCTCACGAGAGCGCGCCCCTCCTGTCGATTATTCGCAGCGCCATCTCGCACACCGTGCAGGTATCGGTATTCATTTTTCTGGTGACGCTGATTCTGGTCGCCGTGCTCGAGACCTTCGGCGAGTCCGCGATCGAGCAGTTCCTGCGTGGCAACGAGACGCTCGCCGTCCTGGGTTCGGCGCTTGTCGGCCTGATCCCCAACTGCTCGGCCAGCGTCGTCATTACGCAGCTGTACCTGGAGGGCGCGCTACAGCTGGCGCCGATGCTCGCCGGCACGCTCATCTCTGCCGGTGTGGGCTACCTGGTGCTGTTCCGCACCAACCGCAGCGCTCGCGAAAACGCCGTGTTCCTGGTCATGATGTACGTCATCGGCGCTGGCTGGGGCCTCGTCCTATCTGCCTTTGGCCTCTAAGTAGGCCTAAAAATGGACTTCAAATAGCCATGCTCGGCGCCTGCACAATGCGGCGACGCATGGCATTTTGAAACCCGTTTTTTGTTGAGCCATGGATTTTGAGCGCTCACACCGCCCAAAGCAAAAAGCAGATTTCCGGACATGTCCCAAAAATCTACCTTGGTTAGCGCAGCAGCTCGGTGAGGTTGCGTTTAAAGCGAGCGCGATCTTCGCTGGTGAAGGCTGCCGGCCCGCGGGTGCGACCGCCAGCGCGACGCACCTTCTTTTCCTCGTGGCGAATAAACAACTGCATGTCGATGGTCGCTTTGTCGTAGACGCGCCCGCGCACACCGATGGCGGCGGCATCGCGCCCGAGCACCATGCTCGCCAAGCCAATGTCCTGCGTCACGACCACGTCGCCCGCCTGCAGGCGTTCGACAATGGCAAAGTCGGCGCTGTCGGCGCCCACGCTCACATCGAGCGTCGTGACCCAAAAGCCGCGTCGCGCGTGCTCGGCATCGCGCGGGTCGTCGCGGCGAATGTGCCGTTCCAGGTTTTGCGTGCTGTTGCCGGCGATAACAACGGCGACGCCCGCCCGCCGCGCGCAGTCAATCGACTCGCGCGTGACCGGGCAGGCGTCGGCATCAATAAAGAGCGTTCGCGGCATCTAGTGCACCAGTTTGCCAAACTGAATGGCGCGGACAATGAGCGTCACGCCAAACACCAGCAGTGCGGCGCCGCTAAAGATGACGAGCATCTTGGCCGACCACAGCGGATAGATAAACACGAACATGCCGGCGATGATGGAGAGCGCGCCGCTCAGGATGGCGAGGGCACGGTTGGACGAAAGCTCGGACTCCAGAATGGACATGACACCTTCGACGATCCAGCCAAAGCCGGCCACGATAACCACCATCGTGGTGAGCGTCGCGGTCGAGAAGGCCTGGTTGCGCAGGATTATGACGCCGCCCAGGATAATGAGTAGGTTGGAGATGATGCTCGTCACGCGCCAGCCGGTGGGCAGCAGCGGCTCAAAAATGGCAGTGAACAGCCTGATGGCTGCCGTAATCACAAAGTAGAAGCCCAGGACGGTCGTCAAAAAGACGAGGGACTTGGCGGGTGCAAAAAGCAGCGCGATACCAGCAATGAGTGCTAAGACGCCCGTGATGGCGTAGATCCAGCGCACGGCCTTGACGGCTTTGCCTGCCATGCTTTTCTCGTCAAATCCAAATTGGCTCGATTTTTGGTCATCGTTCTTAAAGATGCCCATAATGTCTCCTTTCCGTGCGGTGCACGTCGCGTTCATTGCTCTCCGCGCGGCGTACGCCAAAAGTGCTGCAACAAGTATCGCCCAAGGGCGCCGATGCATGGGGCGGGAAGGACGAATTGCCGCCCCACATTCCCGAATTGTTACTTTTGTTCCTGCTCCAGTGAGGATTAATCAACAGGTGTAGAACATTGCAGCCCTGTTCGTTATTGCCTACGTTTTAGGTTAGATTTTCCTAAGGACAATTGGCTTGTATTGGGGGTCCCTATGAACGAAGCAGTTCCCGAGGCACCGTCGAGTGTCGAATCGATGGCAAAGCAGGGTTGCGAAAAGCTCGGCTTGGACGCGTTTGATGCGTTGGTTCGCCGCGCCCGCACGTGCCGTCGCTTTGACGAGTCCATGCGCGTGCCGCGCGAGTTTTTGCTCGAGCTGGCGGAACTTGCGCACCTGGCTCCCTGTGGTGCCAATGCTCAGCGTCTGCGTTTTCATGTGGTAAGCGGTGCAGAGGACTGCGCGCGTGTATTTGACGAGCTCGCATGGGCCGGCGCACTTAAGGACTGGCCAGGTCCTGCCGAGGGTGAGCGCCCGACCGGCTACATCGCGATTCTTGCTGAGCGCGCCGTTCCGGGCAAGCCCGCCGCTCCCATTACCGATGTCGACACGGGCATTGCCGCGCAGACGATGATGCTCGCCGCCCGCAGCGCCACGCCCGAGGTGGCAGCCTGCATGTTCAAGGCCTTTACGCCCCACGCGATCGATGCCATGGGGCTCGATAACGACAAATATGAGCTCAAGCTGATCATGGCGTTTGGCGTTCCGGCCGAGACACAGGTGATCGATGCGATCGATTCCAACCCCGACGGCTCCATCAATTATTGGCGCGACGAGGCGCGGGTGCACCACGTACCCAAGCGTCCGCTTGCCGACGTGCTGCTGTAGTTGTGCGTCGTTGCGGCGCAATCCGGCGGCAAAATCACCACAAAGACTCCTGTCCCCTTTGTGGTGGTACGAGGGGAGGGTGTGTGGCAGATCTGTATTTGGTGCGGCATGGGCAGACTGAGCTCAATGTGCAGAGCATTTTGCAGGGCTGGCACGATTCGCCGCTTACGGCGCGCGGGCGCGAGCAGGCGCTGACGGCGCGTACGGCGTTTGCGGCGCGTGGCGTGGCCTTTGATCATGTGTATTCCTCGCCGTTGGGCCGGGCGCGGCATACGGCCGAGCTTATCGTTGGCGAGGGCCGTTCCATTGAGCTGGTCGATGACCTGCGTGAGTGGCATTTTGGCTCGCTGGAGGGCACATCAAATCGCAAGATGCCGCCGCGGCCCTGGGGCGATTATCCGGTGGCCTTTGGCGGCGAGTCGGAAAGTGAGCTTCGCGCACGTATGGTCGCGGCGCTGTCCCGCATCATGGCCAGGCTGCAGCACGACTGCGTCCTGGCGGTTTCCCACGGCTCAGCCTGCCAGGAGTTTCTTGAGTATGTGACTGGCGAGGGAGAGCTACCCGACAACGGTGCCGTGCTTCATTTTGGCTATTGCGACGGGGCGTTTTCGCTCTTGGGTTGGTAACGAACGAAAGGACCCCTATGAATAAAGATCTGTATCTGGTCCGTCATGGACAGACGATATTCAACCTTAAGCGTATCATTCAGGGGTGGAGTGACTCGCCGCTTACGCAGTTGGGTTGCGACCAGGCGGCGCGCGCCGGCATGTTTTTACGCGCGCGCGGCATTGAGCCCGATCATGCCTACACCTCCACGCTTCATCGCACCGAGCAGACTATCGCCAACTTGTGGCCGGGCTTGGCGTACGAGCGCCTGGACGGCCTGCGCGAGTGGTTCTTTGGCGACTTTGAGGCCGAGCGCGTGATGCTTATGCCCGAGCGCCCGTGGCGCGATTTCTATCGTCAGTTTGGCGGCGAGGGCCAGATGCAGGTGCGCGAGCGCATGGTGGCGACGCTGACCGAGCTTATGCAGCGTCCGGACCATGTGTGCGTGCTCGCGGTAAGTCATGGCTCGGCTATCAAGGAGTTTTTGGACCACGTGCGGGGCGCGGCGGCAGACGAGCGCGAACGCGTGCCGGGCAACTGCTCAGTGCTGCATTTTGCGTTTGACGATGCGGCCGATACGTTTGAACTTGTCGAAGTCTTTACGCAGGAGGACTACGCGCGCGAGCTGGGGCTTGAACCGCTCGTGGCTACTGCGGGTCCGCAGCGCGGATAACGCGAGCGTGGCGGCACGGGTCGCCGGCATAACTTCTCGACGCAAAAGGGGCGGAGATGCATGTACCTGCTGCATCTCCGCCCCCTGTTTGTTGGGCTGCCGATTTTTGTGCCGGGCGGTCTGGTCTCGCTAGAACCGCGCGATCTGGTGGGTGAGCAGGCCCATCGGGACCTGCGGCGCGCCGCCGCTGACCTGCGCGGCGGGGAAGAGCACAGCTACGGCAAAGTTGAACGGCTCTTTGCCCGTGTAGGTGCCGGCGGCACGGGCATCGTCGGCCAGGAGCTGTGATGCCCCGACCAGCGCGGCAGCGTAGGCGGGGTCGTCGGCCAGTGCCGGCTCCGGCGCCTGGTCGAGCATGGCACGGATGGCGCCGACGGCGTCCTCGCGCTTGACCTCCCACACGCGGTGCGTAATGCCGGCGGGGTCGGTGACGGCATAGAGTGAAGCGCCCTCTTTTGCGGCGCCGAGGATGATATCCATGACGGGCGAGGCTTCGTAGGCAAGTGTTACGGGACGGGGCTGCACCTTGAGCTCGGTGATCGCGCGCGCGGCGGCGAGTGCGTCGACGCTCTCGGCGGCAGCCTCGTCGCTACCCGTCAGCACGTTAACCGGGCAGATCGCCACGACACCCGTCACACGTCCCGGCTCGCCCGAGCATTCGTACACGTAATACGCCGCACCCGGGTCCTTGAGCATCAGACCATCGGCAATGGCTCTGCGCAAAGCATCGTTGCCGCTCAGGACGCTGCCCATTGCAGGCAGCGCCTCGAGCACGCGGTCCTGAGCCGGGCGGATGCAGGGAAACGGAAGTGCTTTCATGGGCGGTCCTAACGCACGATTCGGTTTGTTCGCGGCTTATTATGCCCCAACTTGGCAGCTCTCGTCCCAGAGCACGTTATCGGCGAGCGCGATTAGCACCTGCTGACAACGAACGATATCGGCGTGGGGCACATATTCGTTGGGCTTGTGCGCGAGCGCGAGCGACCCGGGACCGTAGCTCATGCAATTGCGGTTACCTGTCTTGCCGGCAATGACGGCGGTGTCGGTGTAGCCGGTAAAGAAGCCGACGGTCGTGTCCGCGTCCGTCACGTCATCGGCGGCACGCTTGAGCGCTGCTAGAAGGGGAGAGTTCGGGCCGCGCTCGGTGGCGGGGCGGTCGCCCGTCACGGTGTAGCTGCCATGGCAACCGGGAACGGCGGCTTCGGCGACGGCGATGGCCTGCTCTACCATGCGCGTCGCGGCGGCCGTATCGGTCGGCGGGGTCAGGCGCATGTCGACCCAGACTTTGGCGCGGTCGGGTACGACGTAGGGGCGATATCCGCCCTCGATTTGGCCAAACGTGATGGTCGAAGGCCCCAGCTCATCGTGCGCGGGCAGCGCCACAAACGCTCGACGGAGCGAACACACGACCTCGGCCATGGCGGCGACGGCATCCGCGCCCTTCCAGGGCTGGCTCGCATGCGCCGTCACGCCGGCCATTTCAATCTCGAACCACGTACGCCCCTTGTGCGCCACTTGGATTTGTCCGTCGGTAGGCTCGGTGTCCAGCACCCATTCACGCGGGCCGACCCAGCCGGCATCGATGGCTGCCTCGGAGCCTCGCATAAAGTCTTCCTCGTCGACCGAGCAGATGAGCGAAAAGCCGCGGCGGGGCAGCGCGCCATCCGCCACCACGCGCTCGAGCGTATGGACCAGAGCGGCAATGGCGCAGGCCAGACCGCCCTTCATGTCGCAGGCGCCGCGGCCATAGAGCTTATCGTCCCGCACGGTCGCCCCGAGCGGCGTAATGTCCGCGTCCCAGCCGTCGCCCAAGGTGACTGTATCCATGTGGCAGATGTAGACGAGCCGTGGCTCGTCGCTCAAACCGGGCACGGTGACCATTAGGTTGCGGCGCCCGGGGAGTACTTCGAGCTCTGCAATTTGCACGGCATCGAGTACCGGATGGCTCAGCTGCGCTAACCGTTCCTCAACCAACGCTTTGATATAGCGTTCAATCTCGCCCTCATACGCACCTGGGTCGGAACTGTCGATCCGCACGAGTCTTTGCGTAAGCCGCCAAGCAAAATCTGTATCAACCATAGGCACCTCACAGATAGTTAGGTCAACATACAGATTGTATGCCAAGAAGCGGCTCGGTGCATTTAATGGAGCGCTCACAAAAACGGGGGCGCCTCTCGTGCGAAAGGCGCCCCCGTGGGCATTCAATGTCAGTGACGGGCAGGCCACATGGGGAACTGCCCGTCAGATCAGCCGGCGCTATTTAATCACGCGCACGCGATACATCGACGGAATCTGCTTAAGCGCCTCGATCGTGCTGCTGTCCAGGTGCTCGTCGGTGTCGAACATGGTGTAGGCGTTCTCGCCAGCGGACTCGTTGGTCATGCGTTGCACGTTGGCGTTGTCCTTGGCCAGGATGGCTGTGATCTGGCCGATCATGTTGGGCACGTTGGCGTGCAGGCAGGCGATGCGGCTCGCGGCGCGCGCCTTGCCCATGCTGCAGGCGGGGTAGTTGACGCTGTGCGCGATGTTGCCGTTCTCCAGGTAATCTTTGAGCTCGCTGATGGCCATATCGGCGCAGTTGGCCTCGGCCTCGCCAGTGCCGGCGCCCGAGTGCGTGGTGATAAACGTGTTGGGCATCTTGACGGTCTTGGGCGTGGCAAAGTCGCAGCTAAACCAGCTCAGCTTGCCCTCGCGCAGGGCGGCGTCGACGGCGTCCTCGTCAATGATGGTCTCGCGCGCGTAGTTGATGAGCACTGCGTCGGGTGCCAACAGGTTGATCTGCTCGGTGCTGATCATGCCGATGGTGTCGGCCTTGCTGGGCACGTGCACGGTGAGATAGTCACAGCCGCGGCAGAGGTCCTCGAGCGTGCCCACGCGCTGCACCTCGCGGCTCAGCACCCATGCGTGCTCGACGGAAATGAACGGATCGTAGCCGTAAACGTCCATGCCCAGATCGACGCAGGCGTTGGCGACCTTGGAGCCCACGTTGCCCAGACCGATGACGCCGATGCGCTTGCCCTTGAGCTCGCGGCCCACAAAGGCCTTCTTGGCTTTCTCGGCATCGACCTGGATCTCGGGGTCGTCGGCGTTGTCGCGCACCCAGTTCATCGATTGCACCACGCCGCGGCTCGAGAGCACCAGCATGCCTAGGACGAGCTCCTTGACGGCGTTGCTGTTGGCGCCGGGGGAGTTAAAGACGACGACGCCCTTCTTGGCGTACTCCTCGACGGGGATGTTGTTGACGCCGGCACCGCAGCGGGCGATGGCACGGATGCCCTCGGGTAGCTCGTAGCCGTGCAGGTCGGTCGAGCGCATCAGGATGGCGTCGGCCTCCTCGGCGGTGCTCACAAATTCGTAGCCCTCGCCAAACTCGACTTTGCCGTCCTTGGTGATGTCGTCGATGGTCTTAATCTTGCGCATGAAAAACTCCTTAGCAGGTTTGGTTTAAACAGGTGGTTTGAAGTGGCTGGTCGGCCCGCGCGTTGCGGGCTAGTTAGATCGCGGGCTCAAACTACGCTGCGTTTCGAAGTCCTTCATGTACGAGGCCAGTGCCTGCACGTCTTCCATGGTTACGGCGTTGTAGACGCTGGCGCGCATGCCGCCTACCAGACGATGGCCCTTGACGTTTTGAATCTGGTGCTCGGCCGCGCCTGCGACAAAGGCCGCGTCGAGTTCGGCGTCGCCGGTGCGGAAGGTGACATTGGCGATGGAGCGGCTGTCGGCCTGCGTGGTGCCATGGAACAGCTCGCTGTGCTCGAGCAGGTCGTAGAGCAGGTTGGCCTTGGCCCAGTTGCGCTCGGCCATGGCGGCAAGTCCGCCGGTCTCCTCGACCCAATGGAACACCTTGCCGCACACGTAGATGCCAAAGGTGTTGGGCGTGTTGAGCATGGAGCCCTTGGCGGCCTGGGTCTTAAGGTCCATGTACTGCGGCGTCTGCGCAAAAGCGGGGCCATCTGCGATGAGGTCGTCGCGCACGATGACCACGGTCACACCCGCGGCGCCGGCGTTTTTCTGAGCGCCGGCGTAGATGAGCCCGTAGCGTTCGACGTCGAGCGGCTGCGACAAAAAGCAGCTCGAGACATCGGCGACCAGCGGTACGTCGCCGCAGTTGGGCAGCTCGTGGTACATGGTGCCAAAGATGGTGTTGTTCTGGCAGATGTAGACGTAGTCGAGCCCGTCGCCTGCGGCCTCGGTGGCAATGCGCGCGTTGATGTCGGCCATGGTGGGTATGCGGTCGAAATTGGTGTCCTCGGAGCTCGCGAGCAGCACAGCCTCACCGTACTTGGCGGCTTCTTTGTATGCCTTGTTGGCAAAGTTGCCGGTCACGATGTAGCCGGCGCGGCCGCGGCGCATGAGGTTCATGGGGATGCCCGCAAACTGCAGCGTGGCGCCGCCCTGCAAAAACAGGACGCGGTAGTTGTCGGGGATGCTTAGCAGGCGACGCAGGGTTGCCTCGGCGTCGTCGATGATCTGCTGGTACATGCTAGATCGATGGCTCATCTCGAGCACGGACATGCCGCAACCGCGGTAGTCCATCATCTCGTCGGCGATCTCGGCGAGCACGCTTGTAGGCAGTGCGGCCGGGCCAGCTGAGAAGTTGTGCACACGTGCCATCTTCTAGTCTCCCTCGTAGTCGTTTGAACGTTCGGGATACTTTAGCACAGTGGAGCGCCAGGCGCGACCGCATCACGGTAAAACTCGACTGCGCCGCTATGATTTACAGGATGGTTACATGGGGGAGGGGTGCTTTACTCCTCAGGCAAATCCAAATCTGCGAGCGAAGGCATGAGGTTCTCTAGGCGCTTGATCTCTTCGTCGCAAATTAGCCACTTCCTGGTCACTACGACGCCAGTGTGGCGATGACGGCTTCGTCGCCGGAGTATATGAGGGTGTTGCCGTCGGGGATGATCGTCTGGCCGTCGCGTTTGAGCATCACGACGATAAAGGGATGCTTGCCTTGCGGCACATCGCGAAGACGCTGGCCGGCCAGGCGACCGTGGGGGGTTACGGTGACCTCGCGCAGCGTAACCTCGGCACGCTCTTCAAACGTCGGCGCGGCCATCACCAGCAGGTCACCTTCCTCGATGACGGTATCGCCGTTGGGCAGCACCGGGTGCGCCCCGTCGCGCAGCACCAGGACCACGAGCATGTCTGTGGCGCTGCCAATGTCCGCGAGCGAGCGTCCGGCAAACGGATGTCGAGCGCCCACCTTGAGCTTTACAAACGACATGCCGTCCTCGTCGCGGTAGTCGTTAAAGGTGCGGCGCACGTCGCCGGTCGCATCGATCATATCGAGCTTCTTCGCCACCGCCGGCAGCAGCGAGCCCTGCACCACAATGCTCGACACGGCAATCACAAACACCAGGTCAAATAGGTCGTGTCCGCCGGGAACGCCGGCCACCACGGCAAAGAGACTAAAGACGACCGAAGCTGCTCCGCGCAGACCCGCCCAGCTTACGAGCGCGACCTGGCGGGGATTCGTCTTAAAGGGCGCTAGGAGCACGCCGACGGCGATGGGGCGGCTCACGAAGAGCATGAACGCCATGAGTGCCAGGCCCGGCAGCAGCATCTGCGGCAGGCGTGCGGGCGTTACGAGCAGGCCGAGCAAGAAGAAGATCGTCATCTCGGCCATCTCGGTGAGGGTGTCAAAGAAGTGCGCCATCTCGACTTTGCCGGTGATGTCGCTGGCACCCAGTACAATGCCTGCCAGGTATACAGCCAAAAAGCTGTTGCCGTCCAGATAGCTTGGTAGCGCGTAGGCGACGATCGCCACGGCGAACAAAAAGATGGTCTGCGCGCCCTCGGCCGTTGCGTGCGCGCGTTCAATCAGGCGGCCCGCCGCCCAGCCGATGGCAAGGCCCAGACCCGCGCCTAGAATGATCTGCTTGACCAGCAGTGCGGGAATGTTGATGTCGCCGCCGGCCGCGAGTGTGGCGAGCACGGCGGTGAGCATGTAGGCGACGGGGTCGTTGGAGCCCGATTCGACCTCGAGCAGCGAGTCGGTGCCGCCCCTCAGCGAAAGGCTGTGCTCGCGCAGAACGCTAAAGACGCTGGCCGCGTCGGTGGACGCCACGACCGATCCCAGCAGCAGGCCGCCGATCCAGTCGAAACCCAGCGCAAAGTGGGCGAATACGCCGGTGATGCCGGCAGTGATGACGACGCCGAGCGTGCTCAGCAGCACTGCAGGTATGGCGACGGGCTTGGCGCGGTCGATGTTGGTGTTAAAGCCGCCGTAGAACATGATGAACAGCAGCGCCGTGCTGCAGACGGTTTCGGTGAGCGCATAGTCGCTAAAGTCGATATGCGCCGGGCCGTTGACGCCCAACAGCATGCCCAGCGCGATAAAGATGAGCAGGGTGGGGAAGGGGAGTTTTTTGCCGACGGGTTTGATGGTCAGGCACAAAATGATGACGAGGCCGATAAAAAGAAGGATCTGGTTCATGGATGGTGTCCGCTCCTGGGGGGTTGGCGTGGCACGGTCAGTTGTCTGCGGTTATTTGTACCCAAAGATGGTGGGTTTATGGGGTTGGATTGCGGGCGTGCGCGATATCGTCATAGACGGCCGCCGTCTTTGCCTCTGCTCGGAAACCCTTTCCAGCTTTATTGCAACGGAGTACAATGGGTAACGTTTAAGTTCAACTTGAAGTTTTAGTTGCGGCGCCGGGCTTCGGCCGCAATGCAAGGAGAGGCGTACCATGGCGATCTATGTGACATCTGATGCTCACGGGCACGTGCGTGCGCTTGACGAGGCCCTGTCTAAGATCTCGTTGACGTCCGACGACACGCTGTACGTGTTGGGCGACATGATCGATCGCGGGCCCGATCCGGTCGGCGTTATTAAGCTCGTGCGCTCGCTGCCCAACGCCCGCGTGCTCAAGGGTAATCACGAGCAGATCATGCTCGATGCCATCGTTGGCCAGGATCCGCTCGATGCTGAGACCTGGGATATCAACGGTGGCTGGACGACGCGCGAGCAGCTCAACGACATGGAATTTGAGACATACGAGGAGCTCGTGCGATGGATGGCCGCGCTGCCGCTCTACGCGGTGGCCGAGACCGAGGAGCGCCCGTATCTGCTGGTACATGCTGGAATCCAGACCGAGGCGGCGCGGGCGTTTTTGCTTGAACATGGGGTTGATTGTGCCGATGGTGCGGGGGCGGTGGATGCCGATCGCGAGCTACTGCAGCAGATGCTTGCGGTGCAGTCGTCCGATGACCTGCTGTGGATTCGTCACGGCTATTGGGATGTGCCGACCGGGCTGCTTTCTACCGAGGGTAAGGGCCCGGTCGTTGTGAGCGGTCACACGCCAACGGTGTCGCTCGGGCGTTATTGCGAGGTCGGTGGTCTTGCGGGGCTCGACGAGGAGTCGGGCCGCGGGCAGATCGTGCGCCTGGGCGGCGAGGATGCCGCCGGTGTGCCCGATCGCATCGACATCGACTGCGCTGCCGCCACCGGCTCCGAGTTCGGTCGTGTGGGCATCCTGCGCCTGGACGACGGGGCCGAGTTCTACGCGAACATCAACCCGGGCGAATGATGTCCCAAATTAGCTACCCCCATCGCTGCAATTAGGCGCCGTATGGGTTGCGGTCGCGTTCGATGCGTTGGCGGATGTGGGCGTACTCGATAATCAGTAGCACCAGGAGTAGGGCCATGATGGCTAGGTAGCTCACCACAGCGCCCATCAGACCCAGCAGCTTAATCAAGATCACCGGCAGCACCACGCTTACGGCGAAGCAGATCAGGTAGATCTTGGTGACGTCTCCAGCGTGGCGTAGCACCGTGATGATGGCGTAGATAAAGTCGATGGCCGCGGTGACGCCGCCGGCAACGACCATCAGCAACGCCAGCGTACGGTAGCGCTCAAAGCTGAGGCCGTACATCAAGCTCATGAGGGGAATACCGGGACCTGCCATAAATGCGGCGCACACGCCGGTGATGACCACGATCAGCGCCATAACGGCAACAATAATCAGGTCAAAGCGATGACGCTTGCGAGGATTAGCCCAAATGCTCGACAAGCGCAGAAGCTGCGGTTTATAGATAAATCCAATGCTCAGCAAAATAGCCTGCGCCGGAAAGAACAGGGCATTAAAGTACAGCTGATATTTGTATGCCAGCGTGCCTTCCATCACAAACTTGGGCATGCTCTCAATTAGGTTGAACAGGAACAGTGCACCAAAGAGCGGGGCGCACTGGACAAACAGGTGGCCGACCTCGCGCAGGCTCACGCGGCGCGATTTTTCGGTCTCGAGCAGGGCGAGCGGCGCGGTGACCAGCACGAGCGAGGCGATCGCGGTGACACCCATGGCCATGGCCGCGATGGGCATGCTGCGCGTGAGGAACAGCGCCACGCTGAAGACCGCGATGACGCCGACGGAGCGTAGCGTTTGGCTCATTCCAGCCAAGTAGAGTTTGTCGGCCTGCTGCAGGCGGCCTTCGTACACGTCGGCGACGCCATCGATGACCTTATACAGGTAGACGCCCAGGCCGATCGTCGCCATCTGCGCATCATAGCCGCGGGCGCTGCTGTACATGAGGCCGCAGCCTAGGGCGAGCGCTCCACAAAGCCAGCGGTTGAGCTGGTAGGAGGCAAAGGACGTCTTTTCGTCGATGTCTGAGACCTGGAAATTGCGCACGCCGTAGTTGCACGCGATCATGATGAGCGTGCCGGTGACAAAGGCGATGGAGAATTTGCCTGCTTCTTCGGCGCCCACGAGCTGCGTAGACACGATGGTGAGCAACGGAAACGCCAGGCCCCACACGGCGGTGCCGAGGGTGTTCCAAAGATAGTCGCGGCTGGTGGCGTGCTCCTCGTATTCCGCTTCCTGCATGGAGAAGCCGCCGCCGTAGACGGCGCCGAGCAGACGGTTCCACCAAGCGTTGACCATGCGGCGGACGGGGCCGGGCTCCCGATCGCGTTCGCGCCGGCGACGTGTGGCTTGGCTGCTATCGGGTCCGCCGGCGTTGCGCTGGCTCAGCTCCTGGATGCGCGCGAGCTCTTCGGCCGTGTGGGAGGCGGGGAACAGGCCGTTCTCGATGCGGCCGCCCTGGGCCTTCGCGGCGCCGTCTTTCGATGCAGCGGGGTTGGAGATGCCATTGCGGCGGGCGATGGCGCGGCGAATGCTATCGAGGGGTGTGATGCTCAAAGTAGGTCCTTTCTATTGCTGCGCTCTAGTATAGACACCGCGGTGTTCGCTCGTGTTTTTGAACAGGTTGTTCGATAATTTCGGCGGCGCCATTCGGTAGTCGGCACTTTGGGAACGTCTCTAAGTGCCGGCATCCGGGGACACTCCTTGAATGTTGCCTGTTCAAGAGTGTCCCCAACGACTAGTCGTTTAAGAACGTTCCCAATGACTAGGCCGCTTGCCTGCAATTTTTGACCGTTGGGCAGGCTTGCCGCCCTTGCCGCAAAAACGTTTTTGCATATCGGGTACAACGGGCTTTACGTGAGTAAAGT
>CABRFZ010000016.1 GCA_902470365.1 uncultured Collinsella sp.
GCGCCCACGGGGGCTCCGTCTCGCTCGCCAACAGCCCCTCGGGCGGCGCGGTGGCCACCATCGCGGTCCCCCTGTGCGGGGCCTGACGACTCAGGCCCTCACAGCGGCGTGGCTCGCGACCAAACGCTTCCCGGATAATAATGCCCGTTGCGGGGATCGCCCTGGCTTGTCGCCGCCCATGTGCATGAGCATGTCGGCGATGCGAGTCGCCATCTCGTCCGCCGCTGCACGGATGTTGGCGACCCAGGACGCAAGGCCGGCCTGATCGGATGCCTCCGCTTCAAGCACGTCGCAAATGACGGCGGCGACCGCCCCGGGAGCCGCCCGCGGCCGGGCACGCGAAGGAGCCTCGAGACGAAAGGAGCTCGAGGACGACCATGACCAAGAGCATTAGCAGGAGCCAGGTGAGGCTCATCGCATCGACCAACGCGATATTCGGCGCCGACGAGGCGTGCGCGATGCTGCGCATCAGCCGCGACGCCATGTACCGGCTCGCCCCCCTGCACTTACCGTTAGAGTATGCTATAAGGTTACTGGTGGCCCATTGAGCTACCTCCAAGTGCCGGGGGAGTCCCCCGGCTATTTTTTTATCCATTCCATTAGGAGTCCCCATTGGCCTAGGAGCTCAGCATCTTCGTCGACGAGGGCGGACCGCGGCGACAAGGCTCGCTACTACCTGCTCACACTCGTCTTTCACGACCAGGAAGACAGCATCGCCGAGGCGGTCACGGACTATGAGGCCAAGCTTGCCAGGGGCGATCTCCCCAACATTCCGTTTCACTCCGAGCCTCTCATGAACGGACACAAGGACTTACTGCATGATTCGTGTGCTATAGTTAGATGGCTCTAACTGTTTGGGGGCGATAGCCATGCACGAACGCAAGGGCTTCTGGGACAAGAATGCCGGTCGGTACGACCGTTTCATGCGAAAGGACCGGGCGGCGTATGAGAAGATGTATGGGCTGATCCGGCCGGTGGTGAAAGCAAAAACCGTGTTGGAGGTTGCCACCGGCACGGGGCTTATCGCAAAGAGCATCGTGAATGCGGCGGCGCACATCGAGGCTATGGACGCTTCCGCAAAGATGATCCTTGAAGCAAAGCGGGACAATCAATCCGCAAAGCTGCACTTTTCCGTACAAGATATGTTCCGCCTGCCCTATGCACAGAAGTCCTTCGAAGTGGTGATTGCGTCCAACGCGCTTCACATAGTGCCGCATCTGGAAAAGGCCCTGCAAGAAATCAGGCGGGTGCTGAAGGACGACGGCGTGCTCATCGCGCCAACCTTCACCCACACGGGGAACTCGGTTTCCGGCAAGGTAAAAGCCTTTTTCATGAGTTTGGCGGGATTCCCCCTCCACAGCAGGTGGACAAGCGAGGAATACCTACGTTTCTTGCGTCAAAACGGCTGGGCGGTGCAGAAAAGCGCGGTGCTGAAGGCCTCGTTCCCGTTGACCTATGCGGAATGCACGAAATCGGAGGGGCCAGATGTCGTTCTTTGAAAACACCCGCAAGCCCGTGGGCCTCGGCGGAAAACTTATGGTTGCCATGATGAATCTGGGCCACAGCCCTGTGGCGCGGTGGGGACTTCGATTTCTACGACTTGCGCCAAACGCCAAGGTGCTAGATTGCGGCTGCGGCGGCGGGGCAAACATAAAACGGCTGCTGAAAAAATGCCCGCATGGCGTCGTCAAGGGCATCGACTATTCACCCGTCAGCGTGGAGAAGACCAGAAAGCTCAACCGAATTGCAATTCAGGAGGGGCGTTGCGCCGTTCTGCAAGGCAGTGTGGCGGATATGGCGTTTGAGGACGCCATGCGGGCATTTTTGCATCCATCCTGCACGTGGCGATAGGCATGACGGTCATAGCGGCTATGCTGGCGGCAATTATGACAGTTTTTATTCACTGAGGAAGAAACCTATGAAATGTAAAATTGAGAAAAACACCGTGCAGGAGACGCTGATCCTCCCGCTGTATTCCCGGAAGCTGTGTACGGAGTTGTACCCGAACCTTTACAGGGATGAAACAGCGGTTCGTCTGCTCGACCAGATCGACTACGACTTTTCAGAGGCAGAGAAAAACTCCCGCAGCCTGATGCAGCGCTTTGGTGCGCTGGAGGTGGCCACACGGCAGAGTGATCTTGCTTTCGAGGTGCGGGATTACCTGAAAGGCCACCCCAATGCGGCGGTGGTCAATCTGGGCTGCGGACTGGACAACACCGGCAGAACCTGCGACAACGGCAGATGCAAGATCTACAATCTGGACTTCCCGAATGTAATTGCCTTGCGGCAGCAGCTACTGCCCGCCGGGGATCGGGAACAAAATATCCCCTGCGACCTGAAAGATACCGCATGGTTTAGCAAAATCGATGCCTCCGGCGGGGTGGTGTTCTTTGCCTCCGGGGTGTTCTATTACTTTCTAACCCAGCAGGTCCGGGAACTGGTGCGGGGAATGGCAGACACTTTCCCCGGCGGTGTGCTGGTCTTTGATGCTGCCAATCGGACGGCAGTAAAGATGATCGCAAAAACATGGCTTAAGACTGCAAAAATCAAGGATGTGGGGGCATATTTTGCGGTTTCGGATGCCGCCAAGGAAATCGGCACGTGGGACAGCCGTCTACAGGTCACAAGTCGCGGCTATATGCTGGGCTACAACGATTTGAGAGACCCTTCTGTCGGCGGCTTTTTCCGGTTTCTCGCAAGGGTCGGTGACAACGGGATGAAAATGCAAATCGTGAAAATAAGATTTTGAGAGGCAAAAAGAAGCGCATTCACTTTGACGTTGAAGAAGACGGCTTTTACGGCGCATATTGAGCGTGCAAGGACGCACATACAGCAGCGGGCACGGATTCGATTGAAACCGTGCCCGCTATCTGATGCTATATTATTTTATCGAACGTCTGTTCTATTCCAACTCAATAGTAAAAAAGCTCTCTCCAGTTTGTTCCAGTTTGCCGCAGTTTGTCTTGGTTTGCCCTAATGCGGCTCAGTCTCAAAAATGCCCGCGAATCCATGGGGTCATATCTGGGTCACGGTTTTTCGGGTCATCCGGGTCGTTTTCCTGGGTCACGCTAGGTCACGGCAAACTGCAAGCAGCAGCTTATGGGCACATGGACATTATATTCCAAGGGAGGGCAAGGTAGAGAAGCCTCTACAGTGGCTACGACGGATCCTCGATCTTCGACTTGTACAGCTCAATCAGAAGCTCCGAGCAGTCAATGCCCGCTGCCTCAAAAACGATCTTCAGCGTTTCGATTTTCACATAAGTTGAGCTTCCGGGATTGAAATAGATTCCCTCGCCAACTTTGAAGCAATAGTCGCTTTCCTTCCTTGAGAAATACCTTCCCGGGAAATCCGACCCCTCAGGGACGAACTTATGGAAGACGACTGGATCGAGCTCGTAAACCATGGAAAGCACGCCGCAGATCATGTCAACCCAGGTCTTCGCCGTGAAGCGGGAGCCCATGAAGCTGTATGCGGCGATCTGTCTGCCGGTAAACGAGAAGTCGTCGTCGAGGGCATGCTCCTCGTAGGCGTCGTTGCCCCACTCGAAGTTGGACTCGATGGATGGCCAAAGCTCAAGAAACCTCTTCTTCGTGAGCTCATTGCGGGCCTCCAGCTGCTTCTCGCCCCAGGCCTCCTGCTCGCAGACGAAGTGGTTAATCCTGAAGCCAGACTGCTTGAAGCCGTTCTCCATGTCTCGCTTCTCGACAAAGCGCCTATTGCTGTATTTTGAGTTGTATGCGGTAAGCGTCAGATTTGCCATGCTGTTCAGCCACCTTGCGTGGATTTTTGCGAAGTCGTCGCCCAAATCCTGCTGCCAGCTTGTCGAAAGCGTCTGAGGCATGATGTGCTCGATGCTGAAAGACTCATCGCGAAGGTTGCCGACGACGTTGACCCTCTCCAGGCTGTCTCCGTTTTCAAGTCGATCGAAGAGGTAGTACTTGTAACCTCCAATCCTGTAGAAGCCCCTCTCTTCGAACGCCTGCATAAACTCGGCGTCATCTGGGAAATGTCCGCTGCCCTCCTTGGAGAGGAGAACCTTGTTCAATACGTCAGGATATGAACCGCCATCTTTGACACCTCTCAGGACCTCGCTGTGCAGGGTCTCGAAGACCTTGTTGAGCGCATTGGTGGGGACCTTGCAGACCCAGCGCCTGAAAAGGTAGGTCTCGACGGATTTGAGCGCCTCAATCACCTGCTGGTCGCTGATTTCTCCACAGCATCTGTATTCGAATAGATTCAGAGTGAACGGGTTCATGACGCTCATGTCCAGCAGAATAAGTCGCCTCAAAACAACATCAAGCCCATGGTTTCCGGAATCAGCAGCGTTAATCGCCTTGTAGTGCTTTGAGTACTTAAGAAGCTCCTCAAGTAGAGCTTTCGTATCGAATGCCTCCGCTTTTACATAGTCTTTAAACACGGAATAGACTTTCTTGATTGCGGGGGTCTTCCTGCGGACGGCAGCAAGCCAATCACGAGCAAAGGAGCTTACGTCGTAGCCGGTGTTCTTTTCGATCTCGTTCCAGTATTTCTCGTAGTATTCCTCCTGCATTTGGGCGTCGAGGCCCATAAGGATGAAGTTGCGAATCTTGTCGCCCTCGTTGAGGTCGAGGCCAGTCGAGTTGAGACTTTCGAAGATGCGCTGGGCGTCATCTTCCTTGTCGAGCTTGATGTCGATGATCATCAGGCGCTCGATGGCCTCGCGCAGCTGGTCGGCCGTAAGCTTTGTCTTGTCGATTCGGCCGCAGAAATAGATGTAATTCTGGGTTACGTTGGAGTCCTGGATGAATTTCTCTGCGTCGGCGGAGTAGATTGCTTCAAAGGCGGCCTGATCGTCCTTGATGAGCTTCAGCTTCAGTTTTCGCTCGGACTTATGCCATTTGTCGATGAGGTATTCCTCGTTGATCATGTCGGCCAGATTGTCGTCCTCAGAAGAGATGGCACCTTCCCTGAGCTTGCTCACGAGGGCAAGCAGGAGAAGGTATGACGTGGTGATCCTCTGTTGGCCATCGATGACGATGCGTGTGTCGGGGCCATCTGCCTTGGAGACGATGCTTCCAAAGAAATGACTCTCCACGCCTTCGGAAATGACATCCTCGAGGTCGTCGAACAATTGCTTGCAGTTTTCGATCCTCCAGTCGTAGTTGCGCTGATAGACGGGGATTACAAATCGAGTTTTCGTGCCTTCGAGCAAGTTAAGAAGGTATCGTTCTTCGCCTTTCATCTGTTACTCCTAGATAATCTTTGCTAAACGCGGGAGCGAGTTAAATCCCCAGCTTCTTCTAATGAGAACTTGATAGGAATGCTGGTATTTAGAATTGTTTCTGTCTTTGCACCAAATCATGTAGACCAAGGCCTCGAGGAGCTCGTGCCTTGCACTCACCCTGTCTTCGTCGGAAGGGATCTTTCCCTCCTCGAACTTTATATACGACCCCCATGTTGCATCCATGAACTCCATCGCCGCTTCGCTCTTAGAGAACGCATGGTAAAGAGGCTCTATTTCAAATTTCTGAACCACGGAGGCAAACGCGTCGGCGTCAAATAATTTCAAGGCGAGCATAATCGGGACCAGACCGGCATCGGCAAACGCTCGAACCCAGTCGCCTTCAAATCCATCGCGGTTTTCCAATACTAAAGGGCGAACTCTGAAAAGCTCAGTCAGATACCTGTTGGCGTCCCTCATCGTCATTCCGTATGCTTCTGCAAGCTCATACGCAATTACGTCAAAGCGGTTGGAGGTTTTTATGAAGCCGTTCGCTTCTAGCTGCTTAAAGCTATCGACTTTTCTTAGGGGGATAGTCAGATCGTAGAAACGCGACAAGTAACGTCGGCCGTCAAAACCTTGCCCATACGTGCCTTCAACAACATGTGATAGTTGATTGGCGTTGACCGAATATACGATGACTACCCGATCATCTGCAAACAGATTCTTCAACTGCTCGAGCACCTTCATTGCAAAAGAAGGACGGCAACGGTCGAGCTCATCGACAATGAGAAGCAATGTGTTGGCTTTTTCGGGGAGAGCTACATCCACCAGGTTTGAAACAGAGGACCTTAGCGTTTCTCTGTCGCGATAAGCCTGGATTAAATCTCTGCCCGAAAAAGCGTCTCTTAAAGAGCTGGCTCCGCCATGCCCGAAGACCCCCAAAATGGCGTCGAGTGTTCCGGCAATCTTTTCACCAGCTTCGGTGTCGCTGCGAAAAGAGGCGCATGCATCGCCTTGGAGGGCTATAGATGCTGCAATCGAAGGCAGCGGATCATCCCAATGGTCATTTTCCCAGGCGTTGTAGTATACGGGCAAGAAGCTGTTCAGCTCCGTATAGGGTGCAAGCTCGCAATTGTTACCAAGCAATCCGTCGAGGTCTCCGTGAGACTCAAGAAAAGGATTAACCTCTTCAAGGATACAGGCCACCTGTCTAACGAAGAATGTCTTCCCGCTTCCCCAATCAGCGTCTACGAACAGGGAAAACCCACCTTCGATGGATTTGAGTATCCCGGCAAACTCGGCGAGATCCCCATTCCTCCCGAGGGCGTCGTTGTGCAGCAGCTTAACAAGGGTGTCGCGTGTAGGTGCTGAATCGATTCTTCGCATGTTACTTACCCTAATCCCACTCAATAGTTAGAAACTATCTCCAGTTCGTTCCAGTTTGCCTCAGTTTGTCCCACTTGCATCCAGCCTCAAAAATTGCCGCGAATCCAGACCTCGAAGGGTATCCTCTACTCCCCCACGGCCTGCTTGAGGAACATGTTGATCGCCTGGGTGGTGCTGATGCCGAGCTCCGAGAAGAGCTTCGCAGCGTCGTCCCTCGTCTGCCTCTCCATGCGTACGGTGACGTTAACTGTCTCCATGCGGACCTCCTTGCCTCGTGTGTGCGCAATACGGCGATTGTACGCGCGGCAGGCGGTATGTTCCTGGAATCCGTCATGGTGTGACGGATATCCGTCACGTGGCGACTGAAATATGCCGTGATCCGCTCCCATATACAAAGATAGCACCCATGATGCAGTGCGCCATGGGTGCTATCTAGGTTGTCGTGCACGTATATTGCACATATTTTAACTATTCCCACTCGATCGTCGCGGGCGGCTTGGACGTAATGTCGTAGCACACGCGGTTGGCGCCGGGAACCTCGGCAACGATGCGGCCGGAGATGCGGGCCAGCACGTCGTAGGGCAGCTTGGCCCAGTCGGCGGTCATGGCATCGCTGGACTCGACGGCACGCAGGATGATCGGGCGCTGGTAGGTGCGCTCGTCGCCCATAACGCCAACGGACTTGATGTCAGGCAGGACCGCGAAATACTGCCAGCAGCTGTGCTCGGAGTTGCGCTCGCCGGTCTGCTCAAACAGACGCTGGTTGTAGGCGTCGAGCTCCTCGCGCACGATAGCGTCGGCGTTCTTGAGGATCTCGAGCTTCTCCTTGTCGACCGCGCCGATGATACGGATGGCAAGACCCGGGCCCGGGAAGGGCTGACGGAACACGATGTGACCTGGCAGGCCCAGCGCCAGACCAAGCGCGCGGACCTCGTCCTTAAAGAAGTGATCGAGCGGCTCGATAAGGTCGAAGTGCACGCCCTCGGGGAACGGGATCAGGTTGTGGTGGCTCTTGATGGTGGCCGTCTTGCCGCCCGTCTTGCGAGCGCCGGACTCGATGATGTCGGGGTAGATGGTGCCCTGAGCCAGGTACTTGACCGGCTTGCCATCGGTCTCAAGCTGCTGCGCCACGGCGAAGAACTCTTTCCAGAACTGCGTACCGATGATGCGGCGCTTTTCCTCGGGCTCGGTCACGCCGGCCAGAAGCTCGGCATAACGGTCCTCGGCGTGAACATGGATAAAGTCGACGTCAAACTGCTTGGTGAAGACCTCCTCCACCTGCTCGGGCTCGCCCTTGCGCAGCAGACCGTGGTTGATGAACACGCAGGTCATCTGCTTGCCTACGGCGCGGGCGCCCAGCGCAGCCACGACGGAGGAGTCGACGCCGCCGGACAGGGCCAGAATCACGCGGTCGTCGCCGACCTTCTCGCGAAACTCGGCCGTCATGGTCTCGACCAGGTTGTCCATGCTCCAGTTGGGCTCCAGGCCGCAGATCTCAAACAGGAAGTTGCTCAGCAGCTGCTGACCGTACTCGGAGTGCTTGACTTCGGGGTGGAACTGCGTGGTGAAGATTTTGCGCTCGACGCACTCCATGGCGGCAACCGGGCACACGTCGGTGCTGGCGGTAACGGTAAAGCCCTCGGGCACCTCGGACACGGCGTCGCGATGGCTCATCCACACGGTCTGCTCCATGGGCGTGGAGTTAAAGAGCTTGGCGCCTGCCGTGCGCGTGATGGTGGCGCGGCCGTACTCGCCCACCTCGGAATGGCCGACCTTGCCGCCGAGCGTCACAGCCGTGATCTGATGGCCGTAGCAAAAGCCCAGGACGGGAAGGCCCAGGTCAAAGATGGCGGGATCGATGGACGGAGCGTCCTCGGCGTACACGGAGGCCGGACCGCCGGAAAGGATGAGCGCAGAGGCGTTCATCTCGCGAATCTCATCGGCCGAGATGTCGCAGGGGACAATCTCGGAATACACGTTGAGGTCGCGGACGCGACGGGCAATGAGCTGACCGTACTGCGCACCAAAGTCGAGTACGAGGACCTTTGCGGAAGCCTTTTGATCCATGGTTTCCCCCTCTTGTTGGCGGGGAGCCGGTGCCCACCCGCATGAATGAACGAAAATAGCCTTCATAGTGTACACGTTATATGGGGTTTCTCGCCCCTCGCAGCCATCAGCGCACGGCAAACGCACGACCTGGGCCCCTATTTGACGGCAATTGAAGTGTTACCAAACGTTACAGATGATGTAATACGTTTGAACATTGGACGCCCTGTGCCACAATACTGCCGAACGACTCCGCCCTTGCGGCGGCAAATACGATAGGAATACCAGCATGAAGCGCATCCTTCTCATCGCCACGGGCGGCACCATCGCATCGACCGAGGACGGCAACGGCCTCTCCCCCGCCCTGACCGGTGAGGAGCTCGCCCAGAGCGTCCCCGAGATCTCGGACCTCTGCGAGCTCGACGTGGTACAGCCCATGAACATCGACAGTACCAATATGCGCCCGAGCGACTGGATGCGTATCCGCGACGTCATCGTCGAGGGCTATGCCGACCACGACGGCTTTGTGGTCCTGCACGGCACCGACACCATGAGCTACACCGCGGCGGCGCTTTCCTATCTGATTCAGGACAGCCCCAAGCCCATCGTGCTCACCGGCTCGCAAAAGCCTATGGGCAACCCCTTTACCGACGCCAAGCTCAATCTGTACCAGAGCCTGCTCTATGCGCTCGACGAGCACTCGCACGACGTTTCGATCGTGTTTGGCGGCGTCGCCATTGCCGGTACGCGCGCCCGCAAGCAGCGCACCATGAGCTTTAACGCGTTCATCAGCGTCAACTATCCGCCCATCGCCTATATCCGCAACGACCGCATCGTGCGCAACGGGCTTCACGGCACGCATCAGGGCGAAAACCCGGTGCGTTTCTACGACAGCATCGACCCGCGCGTATTTGTACTCAAGCTTACGCCCGGCGTAAACCCGGGCATCCTCGACGCTCTTGCCGATAGCTACGATGCTGTAATCCTAGAGACCTTTGGCATTGGCGGTATTCCCGAGTTTGGCGAGTCCGGCGAATCATTCCAGGAGGCGATTTTCCGCTGGGTCGATTCGGGTCGCACCGTCGTTATGACCACGCAGGTCCCTGAAGAGGGCCTCGATTTGGGCGTTTATGAGGTCGGCCGGGCTTACGCCGATCATCCGGGCATTCTGCGCGGCGACGACATGACCACCGAGACGCTCGTGGCCAAAACCATGTGGGCACTCGGCCAGTCACGTGATGCGGCCGAGATTCAGTGCCTGTTCTACAGCCAAGTCAACCACGACCGCATCCCGATGGCGTAATCCCTAAGGCAGTTCCGCTTATCGCAGCCCCAAACGACAGGTAGTCCCCCTCGGGCCGTGCAAAAATCGGAGTATTCTGCAATTTCTCCGCCGGAGGCATAGAATCGGCCGATTGCTAGACGAACTTTTAGGGCGAAGAGGCCGTCTAGTAAATATTTATTCCACATTTTTATTAAGCGTGTGGATTAACTATTGTCAAAAAGGCAAAGCCAGCCGCCCGAGCAACCATCTACGGCTGAACAGGTGCTGAATACTCGCGATTTTGTACATCGCAACCAGGGGGACCCGTCCAAAGAGCGTCAAATACAGCGGGGGAACGCCCTATTCGATGCCCTCGAGAAGCTCTGACACCGTCATGCCGAGTGCGGGCGCGATCTTAAATAGAACCTTGAGCGTGAAATTTGCCGTTCCATCTTCGATTCGGTCGAGGTAGGGTCGGCTGATTCCTGTCGCCACACAAAAATCAACCTTGGAGATACCAAGGTCCCTGCGTGTCTCTTCGACCCGCCTGCCAAGAATCTGTTTCGCACGTTCGTCCATGCAGCCGAGTTTGAAATGGAGCCGAACATAAACGTAAACTATAGTTTACGTTTTGCCGAATACACAGGAGTTTTCTATGTCGGGTTCTTCGGTCCGCATGTACCGAGCCACGCTTCGCACAAACAGCGCACCGCCCAAGCTCGTCGTCGTTGAAGCAGAATGCCTTTCGCCCGATGAGCGCACAGCATTTGCATTGCTATCAAGTCGCGTCGCCGCCGTTCTGGTCCCTTGCCCGGCGCAAGGTGAACTTGCCATCCAATGCCAAGCGCACAGCTGCCCGCTCAAGCAGGCTGCCGTAATCGCAACCAGCCAACGAGGTCTGCCCCTTCTCCTGGAAGCCGGTATCGCACTTGCCCTTCGCGGCGCCGGATACGAAAACGAGGCCGCCGCCGACATGGTCTTTAAACCACGATCGAGCGGCGGCCTCGCAGCAGCCATTGAATATGCGTGCAGGCTCGTTGCCTAAAAGGACAAGCTAGAAACCAAAGCCAAAGCCCGTTCCAGTAATCGCCGAATACATAAAGTAGACGTTGATTACGTTGAGGAACACGCCCGTGATGCAGCCGTTGCGCAGGTAGCGCTCGCACGCAAGACGTGCCATCACAGCGGAGTCCTCGTTGTTCTTTGCCTGGCGTCCCGCCGTAAAGTACGTCGCCACGCTCAGCAGCAGGTTGAGCACCGGCAGTGCCAGCAACTCGTAGCTCTTGCCCCAGCGCGTCACCTCACCGGCGGCGTTAAACTTCGTTGCCACCTCGGGGCCAATGTTGGGGATAACACACGCTGCAACCACCAGCGGAATCACCGCAAGTACGAGCAGCGCAATACCCATGTAGCCAGCTTTTTTGCCATATTTAAACATATGCGTCGTCCTTACACGTTGAAGCGGAAGTGCACGACGTCGCCATCGGCCATGACATAGTCCTTGCCCTCAATACGCAGCTTGCCGGCGGCCTTGGCGCCCTGCTCGCCGCCGAGCTCGATGTAGTCGTCATAGCCAATGACCTCGGCCTTAATAAAGCCGCGCTCAAAGTCGGTGTGGATGACGCCGGCGGCCTGCGGGGCGGTCGCGCCCTGACGAACCGTCCAGGCCTTGACCTCCATCTCGCCGGCCGTAAAGAACGACTGCAGGCCGAGCAGCTTGTAGGCCGCCTGAGCGAGCACGTCCAGGCCGGGCTGCTCCAGGCCCAGGCTCTCCAGGTAGTCGGCGGCGTCCTCGGGATCGAGCTCGGAAAGCTCGGCCTCGATCTTGGCGCAGATGGGCAGCGGCTTGACGCCGTCGATGGGTGCCAGATCGTCGTTGAGCATGTCCTCGTCCACGTTGGCCACATACAGGATGGGCTTCATAGTGAGCAGGAACAGACCCTTGGCAGCGGCACGCTCCTCGTCGGTCATCTCCATGGACGCGGCGCGCTTGCCTTCGTTGAGCCAGGCAAGCAGGCGCTTGGCGACCTCGAACTTGGGCATGAGCTCCTTGTCGCGCTTGGCCTCCTTCTCGAGCTTAGGCAGTTGCTTCTCGAGCGTGCCCATATCGGCCAGGATGAGCTCGGTCATGATGGTGTCGGCATCGCCGGCGGGATCGACGAACTCGCCCGTGCGGCCCACCTCACGCATGACGTTGGGGTCCTTAAAGTAGCGCACGACCTCGCAGATGGCATCGGTCTCGCGAATGTTGGCCAAGAACTGGTTGCCCAGGCCCTCGCCCTCGTTGGCACCCTTCACCAGGCCAGCGATGTCGACAAACTCGACCGTAGCCGGCACAATACGGCCGGGGTTAACGATGTCGGCGAGCTTTTGCAGGCGGCTATCGGGCACATCGACGATACCCACGTTGGGGTCAATCGTGGCGAACGGGTAGTTGGCGGCAAGGCCGGTCTTTTTGGTAAGCGCGGTGAACAGCGTCGACTTGCCCACATTGGGCAGGCCCACGATACCGATGGAAAGGGACACGACAGCTCCTTTTGGTACAGGTACTTCAAACTTCATAAGTATAGCGCCGCCGCAGCATCCGGGCGAATCCGGACACCGCGGCGGCGCAAATGAAGCAGAGATGCGTGAGAGTTCTAGACAGTAGTCCTTACTTAAGCTCGGGCCAGAAATCCTTGTTGGCCTCGATGAGCTCGTCCAGGATCTGCTTAGCAACGCTTGCCGAAGGAATGGTCTTGGAGAGCGTGAGTGCCTGCCAGAGCTTCTGGTAGCTGCCCTCGACCCAAGCCTGGACAACGAGCTTCTCGACGGAAACCTGCTGCTCCATCAGGCCCTTCTGGAACTGCGGAATCGGGCCCTGGCAGATCTTCTCAAAGCCGTTGGAACCGACGATGCAAGGCACCTCGACCATGGCCGTCGGGTCGAAGTTGGGCACAGCGCCATCGTTGGGGACGATCAGCAGGAAGCGCTCGAGCGTGTTCTCGGCCAGTGCGCAGGCAAGGTCGACGATGTAGTTGGCATGCACATCCGGCTCAAAGCCGCCGTCCTTGGCAGTACCCTTGGCGATGATGTCGCGGCAAGCGCCAAAGACCTTCTTCTCGCGGCCGTCCATAACCTCATTGGCGCGAGTGTAGTTGGGGTCAGACGTCTCGACGACATAGTCCGGGTACAGGTAATACTTGAGGTAGGTATTGGGAATCGTCTCGGGATCTACAGCATAGACATCCTTGGCCTTGCCGAAGGTGTGAATCCAGCTCTCCTCGACATGCTGCTCCTTACCGGCCTCGTGCTCGATGCCGTCCAGGTAGCCGTTCTTAGCCATGTGCTCCTTAATCTGCGGCATGAGGTCGTTACCCTCCTTGTCGTAGATCTTGCTCCACCAACCAAAGTGGTTGAGGCCGTAGTAGCTGTACTGCAGCTCGCGACGATCCTTGATGCCGCACATACGGCTCATCTTATCCATGAGGTCGATCGGCATGTCGCAGATGTTGATGATGCGGCTGTTGGGACGCAGCACGCGGCAGGCCTCGGCGACGATGGCCGCGGGGTTGGAGTAGTTGAGCATCCAGGCGTTGGGGCTGTACTTCTCCATGTAGTCGAGGATCTCGATGACACCACCGATGGAGCGCATGCCGTAGGCGATACCGCCGGCACCGCAGGTTTCTTGACCAACGCAGCCGTACTTGAGAGGAATCTTCTCGTCGAGCTCACGCATGGCGTACAGGCCAACGCGGATGTGAGCGAGGACGAAGTCAGTACCGGTAAAAGCGGTCTCGGGGTCGGTGGTGTAGTTGAACTCAACCTCGGGGGCGTTCTCGTGGAAGTAGATCTCGCAGGCCTTGGCCACGGTCTCCTGGCGCTCGGCGTTGTTGTCGTAGAAGGTCACCTTGTTGACCGGGAAGCGGTCGCGCTCCTCAAGCAGCATCAGGGCGATGCCCGGGGTGAAGGTAGAGCCACCGCCGGCAATGGTCACGGCATAGTTTTTCTTGGACATGATGTCCTCCTCATTCTGGCCGCTTGCTCAATCCATCCCCGTACGCGGCCTGCACGGTTTGGAATTGTTACCTAGAAGTGGAGTTTTTATCTCCAGAATCGGCCTTGCGGTGCATACCGGCTCTGCAAGGCCGATTGTTTCGATAGACGATGGTTTACAGAAGACTCTCGAACTTCAGAAGACTCTCGAACTTCTCGCGAACCTGCGGGACGGTAAGGCCGATGATGACCTGGATTGACTGACCTTGGACCACCAAGCCATGCGTACCGATCGCCTTGAAGGAAGCCTCGGGTGCAACGACGCTCTTGTCCTTGACGTTAACGCGCAGACGGGTAGCGCAGTTAGTTACATCGATGATGTTATCCGTGCCACCGAGCAGATCGAGGATGTTCTCGGCAAGCACCAAGCGCTCATCATCTTTACTCTGGGCGACCGATTTGCCAGCAGCAGCACCGCTCTGCTTTTGCTTGTAGTCGGCCTTGGACTTGAGCTCGACCTCAACATCATCATCCTCGCGACCGGGGGTCTTAAAGTCGAACTTGACGATCAGGAAACGGAAGACCACGACCCAAAGAGCGGTAAAGCACAGACCGACAAGGATGGAGATGGCGTACTGCAGACCGTGTGCGGCCCAAAGGGGCAGCCAGTCCCACGAGAGCATCGAGATGATGCCGCCGTCGAAGATGCCAACGACGCCAAGGAGGTTTTGAGCCATGCAGCCAAGCGCTCCGAGCACGCAGTGGACGACGAACAGGCCGGGCGCGATGAACAGGAAGGTGAAGTCAAGCGGCTCGGTAATACCGCAAAGCATAGCGGTAAGGGTGACGGGAATGAGCAGAGCCTTGACGCGCTGCTTGCGCTCGGGTTTGGCGGTCATATAGAACGCAATGGCGACGCCAAGCGAGCCGAAGACTTTAGTCCAACCAGGGCAGGTATAGGCAGCCCAGGGTGCGGCATCCTTAAGAGCAATGCTCGGATCGGCAGCCAGTTGGGGCAGGATGTTGGCCCAAGCAGCAAAGATGCCGCCGTTGACCGCCGCGTTGTCATAATAGAACGGCGTATAGATAAAGTGGTGCAGGCCTGTAGGGATCAACACGCGCTCGAAGAAAGCAAAGACGCCCACGCCAAACGTACCGGCGGAAAGGATGAATCCCTGGAAGGCGGAGATAGCAGCCTGAACATGCGGCCACACCAGGCAGGCGATAAGAGCGACCGGAACCATAACGAAGAAACCGATCATATAGATGAACACGGAGCCCGAGAACACGCCCAGCCACTCAGGGAGTTCGGTGTCGAAGTACTTGTTGTGAAGCATCGTGGCGATACCAGAAATGATAAGCGCGCCCATGATGCCCATATCAAGCGTTTTGATGCTTGCGATAGTGGCAAGACCAGTACCGCTGCCCGCCTCGACAGAGTAGTCGACCCCAAAGACAGGGCCCCACTGCCCCAAGATTGTGCTTACAAAGTAGTTGAAGGTAAGGTAGATGGCCAAAGCCTCCATGCAGCAGCGAGCGTTCTGCTTGTTCGCGAGCGAGATTGGCAACGCTACGCAAAACAGCAACGGCATCTGGTTAAAGAGCGTCCAACCACCCTGGAGCAGCACATTCCAGCAATCAAACCAAAGATGACCCGCTGTGGCCATCTCGCCAAAGATCGCCTCGGTGGTAAACAACGTACCCAGGCCGACGACGATTCCGGAAAATGCGAAAAGAATTGCAGGCGTGTACATTGCACCGCCGAAACGTTGTATCTTTTGCATCATGACGGGGAATCCCCCTCTCTTCATTCGGAGCGCTGCGGTTTTGGCTTCACTCGAGACCGCAGACGCGCCGTTTGCGTGTACCTCGTGCAATAGGACGGGTGGGCCCGCTTCCCTGACTTCTTGCACTTACGTTTTATCACATGACTTATCTAGACAAGTTAGCGTAAAGACTACGGTCGGTAAACGGTCGATTATTGGCCGTAAACGGTATATGTCCAGTATTTCGCCTGCTAAATCTGACATAGCTGATGGCTGAATTTTAAATTTCTTTTCTACTTGTCTAGATGTGCTTGTCTATATCTATAGACATGCCTATACTTCATTACAACATTCACCGCCACGTTAAGGAGTCACCATGAAAAGCGCGGTCTTCTATGGAAAGCACGACCTCAGAGTCGAGGAATCGGCAAAGCCGGCCGTGGGCAGGCGCGACGTCCTGATCAACGTCAAAGCTTGCGGCGTCTGCGGTACCGACGTGCATATCTATGAAGGCGACAAGGGTGCAGCCGACGTTACCCCGCCCACGATCCTTGGTCATGAGTTTGCGGGCGTTGTCGAGGCCGTGGGCAGCGACGTCGCTGGCTTTAAACCAGGCGATCGCGTGTGCATCGACCCAAACCATCCCTGCGGCTGCTGCGAACCCTGCCGCGACGGAATCAACCACTACTGCGAGCATATGACCGGTTACGGCACCACCGTTAACGGCGGCTTTGCCGAGTACTGCTCCGTCGATATGCAGCAAGTCTACAAGTTGGGCGATCACACCAGCTTTGAGCAGGGTGCTATGACCGAACCCGTCGCCTGCTGCCTGCACGGCATCGATATGTGCAACATCAAGCCCGGCAGCACAGTTGTCGTTATCGGCGGTGGCATGATCGGTCTGCTCATGATGCAGCTCGCCAAAAACGCCGGCGCCACCAAGGTTGTCTTGCTTGAGCCTGTCGAAGGCAAGCGCGAGGTTGCGCTCAAACTCGGCGCCGACCTGGCAATTGATTCCATCCACGAGGACGTCCCGGCCCGCCTGAAGCAGGAGGGCGTCGGCAACGTCGACGTTGTAATCGAATGCGTCGGCAAGCCCGTCACCATCGAGCAGGCCATCCAGATCGCCGGCCACAAGGCTACGGTCATGATGTTCGGCCTCACCAAGCCCGATGAGACAATCACCGTCAAGCCCTTCGAGGTCTTCCAGAAGGAGCTTGTGCTCACCTCGTCCTACATCAACCCTTACACACAGCGTCGCGCGCTCGAGCTCATCGACTCTGGCAGGCTCGACGTATCCTCGATGGTCGCCAAGGTGGCTTCCCTCGACGAACTCGGCGCCATCCTGTCAGACCCGGCCCTGCGTGCCATGGGCAAATATATAATCGACCCCAGCAAGTAAATCGCTTGACACCTGCGCGGGCGGCCCTCATCCACCGCTCGCGCACCCAGCTCTAGGAGACCGTCATGGCGCGAGCCATCTTCCAAACTATTTATGACAACGTGAAGCAGTCGATTGACGACGGCACATACGCCTATCAGAGTTATCTGCCTTCGGAGACTGAGCTCACGCAGCTGTTTGACTGTTCGCGCATGACGGTCCGTCGCGCCATCTCGATGCTTGCGGCAGATGGTTACGTGCTCCCCCAGCAAGGCAAAGGCATGCGCGTCATTCGCAACATCAGTGACGAGACGAGTCGTGGCGGCGGCGGACTCGAGACCTTTAAGGAAATCGCAGCCAGCCGAGGCTTTGAGCTCAAAACGGTTACCACTGTCTTTGAGCTCCTCGTCTGTAGCAAGGCACTCTCCAGGATTACCGGGTTTCCCGAAGGCTGCGAGCTCACGCGCGCCAAACGCATCCGTTATGCAAACGGACATGCCGTGTGCTCCGACGACTCCTATTACCTAAGCTCACAGGTACCGGGACTGACACCCGAGATTGTCAACGATTCGATTTATCGTTACCTCGAAGAAGATCTTGGCATTAAGATTGCCACGGGCAAACGCGATGTAACGATTGAGCATCCCACGCCCGAAGATGCGCGCGTGCTCGATCTCGACGACTTTAACGCACTCGCCGTTATACGCGGACAGACCTACAACGCCGACGGCATCCTTATGGAATACACCGAGACAAAGCAGGTTCCCAGCTTCTTTTTACTCCACGAAACGGTCACCCGCCGCAATAACGGCAGCGAGACCCATCAGAGCAGCATGGGCTAACCATCTATTAGTTGCGGTGGAATAGTTCCTAGAATGGCCAGCTTAAGGGCAAGACGGGAACTATTCCACCGCAACTTTTTTGGCCGGCGGGGCAGTACCTGTCCCACCGGCCATCATGTACGCTCTTTTAGCTAGTCCGCGAGCTTTTCCACCTGGTCGAGCATCTTGTCAAGCTTGGCCTTTGCCTCGGCCTTGACCTTCTCAGCTTCTTCGTGAGCCTTCGCCTTCTGGGCGGCCTTTTCCTCGGCCTCGGGATCGACGACGACCAGGTTGGATGCATCATGCTCAACCAACTTAAGCGCATGCTCGGGGCACACCTTGACGCAGGCTCCGCAACCTAGGCAATACGTGGACTCCAGTGCAAAGCGACCGCTTCCCACCAAATCGCAGGCAAACGTGGGGCACACGTTGACGCACTCGCCGCACGACGTGCACTTGTCAAAATCGCACTCCGGCGTGCTCACCTGCATGTTCTGGGCAAGCTCGGGGTGGTTCTGCAGCGTCGAGAGCACCAGCTGCCGCCCGTGCGTGAGCGAACGGCGACGCTTAGTCGTCGTGGTGCCGCACATGGTGTTGAGCGTACGCTCGAGCTGCGTGATCTGGTGACGGTGGGCCTTCAACTTCTGCGTCACCGAGGCCAGTGCCGCCGTCGCCGGGTTGAGCTTAGTCACGGTTAGACCCGTGGTGCGGGCAATCTTTTCCATGTACTCCTTACGCTCGTACTCGCGGCGCTTATGGCATTTGAGGCTCTTGGGGTCGACCTCCAGGCCCATGCCCGTACCGGCCCACTCCTCGGCCTTCGCAATCGCCTCGCCCAGAATATCCTCACCGCCGGTGTTGCGGCATTTATCGCACACGCCCAACGGCAGGTACACACTCACGTTGGGATAGTCCGCCAGCACCGAGAACCAAGTCTCGGCCGTAATATCGCCCACGCAGGCAACGACGACCTCGTTTTCGCGCGGCATGCGCTTGAGGGCGCGCGTGCAGGTGACGTAGGCGGTCTCATGGCTCGTAGCGGCAGAGACGATATCGTCATACAGGTTTTTGGGCGCCAGGCGCGGCGAGATGATCGCCTCGGTCGGACAGGCAGCGGCGCACAGGCCGCACTTGCGACAGGAGTCGAGGATCTCGATGGAGTCTTCCTCGACCTCGATAGCGTTGACCGGGCATACGTCCATGCACGCGGTGCAGCCGCTCTTTTCGTTTTTGCAGGTCAGGCACGGAATGGTGTTGCCGCGCGGGCGCTCCTTGTAGTCGGCAGGATTCCACTGCGGCGCCGACGGATCGAGTGCATCGGTCACGCCGCCAAGCGGGTTTTTAAGAAAGTCGAAACCCTTGCTGATCTCGATAATGTCATCAAACAGATCGTGTTCCTGCGCCATGCGCGGCCCCTCCCTGAGCGGTGCAAACAAGCAAGAGATAATGATACGCTATCGGCCCACGCCTCGGGCAAATTACACGCGGCGCACCTTTGAGGCAAATAGTCTATGGCCTATCGCCGCCTCGATTGCACAAGGTCGATCAAGCGCCTAGCTATGCCTCGCGCATGAGCTGCACGAGCTTTTGTCTGGTCACCTTGGCCTGTTCGTTAGCCATATTGCGCTCGTTTCTAAAGACCGCATTTGCAACACCCTGCAAATCGGCATCGGAAATCTCGCTGCACGGACCGTCCATCGAAGCCGCCGTGGGGCATACGCACAACGGCAACTCGGCATAAAACGCAACGGCCTTGGCGATATCGAACATCTTGCCGCCGCCAATACCCACCACCATGTCGCAATACTCGGCCTGGGCTTCCTTAGCCATTTCGACAACGGCGTCTTCCGTACACGGACCGTCATAAATCTTAAAGAACGGCTCACTTAGGTCTTCGTCCAGAAATCCATCGACGATCTGCTTGCACAGCCGATCCTCGGTGCCCTGGTCAAACAAGACATAGGCAGCGCAGCCCAACCATGACAAATACCTGCCTTGACGCGACAGTTCGCCCGGCCCCTGAACATACCGGCCGGGACCGCCGTAAACCATAGGAAGCGCCATACGAGAATCCGCCCTTCATCAAACAACGATTGGTGCAAAGTAACCTTGCCCCTTTGCACCATAGCAAAAAGGGGCAAAGCCATCTGTTGGCTTTGCCCCTTCCTTAGCTTGATTTACTCATCCATGAGATAGTAGTGGCCCAGCGCGTCGGCACCCAGGATGGCGTTTGCGACCATCTCGGGCGTCACCTCAAAGGGCATGTTGCACATGGTGTCATCGGGTGCGCAGGCGGCCTCGGCAACAATCATGGCCTGCTCGCGCGTAAGCTCGGCAACGCCAAGTTCCTTCATCGTGACCGGCAGGCCAAGCTCAATGCAGAAGCCCAAGACTTCCTCGAGCTTCTCGGTCGGGGCATCCTCGAGTACCAGCTGGACGATAGTGCCGAAGGCGACCTTCTCGCCGTGATACATGCCGTGGCACTCGGGCAGCATCGTCAGACCATTGTGGATGGCATGAGCAGCGGCAAGGCCCGAGCTCTCAAAGCCAATGCCCGAAAGCAGCGTGTTTGCCTCGATGATGTGCTCGACGGCAGGCGTGAGCGCGCCCTTCTCCAGCGCGACCTTGGCCTTGACGCCATCGGCCATAAGCGTCTCGTAGCAGAGCTTGGCGAGCGCCAGACCGGCCATTCCGCCCTTGCCGCCGGCGCAGGTGCCGCCGTCGGCATCGTGCGTCGCCTGAGCCTCGAAATAGGTTGCGAGCGCATCGCCCATACCGGAAACCGTCAGGCGCACCGGGCTCGCCGCGATAACCGTCGTATCCATAAGGACGATATTGGGGTTTGCCTTAAGGAAGAGATACTTGTCGAACTGGCCGTCATCGGTATAAAGCACCGAAAGCGCCGAGCACGGGGCATCGGTCGAAGCAATGGTGGGGCAAATGATGACCGGGGACTCCAGGTAGTAGGCGACGGCCTTCGCGGTGTCGAGGATCTTGCCGCCACCGACGCCGACGATGATGTCGCAACCGTTGTCGCGAGCGAGCGCAACCAGGCGATCGACCTCGCCCTTGGAGCACTCGCCGTTAAAGTCCTCAAACAGCAGCTCGGCCTTAGCCTCGGCAAAGCCGCCCTCGATCTTGGCACCGACGCGCTTCTTGCCCGAAGGCGTCACGATGACGAGGGCCTTAGCGCCGAGCGGCTCGACATAGGAGCCGAGCTTGGCCAGCTCGTCCGGACCCTGGATGTACTTGCTGGGGCTATTGAAAATTGCAGCCATAACTATCCCATTCTCTAAAAAAGAAAGGGGCTCCGTACGAATACGTGCGGAGCCCCTCGTTACGATAACAAGAGTCGATTAGAAATCGATGTCGGTGTCGTAGTAGCAGGCCTTGAGGATCTTCTCGAAGTCGGCAGCCTTGGTCTCACGCGGGTTCTCGGGCGTGCAGGCGTCCTGCTCGGCGTTCGCGGCGATCTCGGGCAGCTTGGCGAGGAACTCCTCCTCGGAAACCATCTGCGGGTTCTCGGCGTCGACCTTCACGCCACCATTCGCGTAATCCTTGATGGACTGCGGAATGTTGAGCTGGTCGTTGAGGTCGCGGATCTTCTGGACGAGCGCAGCGATGAGCTCCTCGTTGGTCTCGCCGGGAAGGTGCAGGATCTCCTTGGCCACGTAAGCGTAACGCTCGGCAGCACGCGGGTCCTTGGAGTTCCACTGGATGACCTTGCCCAGGTACATGGCGTTAGCAGCACCGTGGATGATGTGGCCGTTCTCGAAGGCAGCACCGGTCTTGTGAGCCATGGAGTGAACGATGCCGAGCAGGCCCGAGGAGAAGGCGATACCGGCGATGCACTGAGCCTCGTGCATGTGCTGACGGGCCTCATGGTCGCCAGCATAGGACTTGGGCAGCCACTCGACGATCTCGCGGATGCCGTGCAGGGCGTTGGCGTCGGTGAACATAGAGGCGCAGGTGGAAACGTAGGCCTCCATGCAGTGGGTCAGAGCATCCATGCCGGTGTGAGCGCACAGCTTGGCGGGCATGGTGTAGGTGAGCTCGGGGTCGACGATGGCGACATCAGGGGTGATGTTGAAGTCGGCCAGCGGGTACTTGATGCCCTTGGCGTAGTCGGTAATGACGGAGAACGCGGTGACCTCGGTAGCGGTGCCGGAGGTAGAGGAGATGGCGCAGAAATGAGCCTTCTGACGCAGCTCGGGGAAGCTGAACGGCTGGATGATGTTATCGAAGGACTCCTCGGGATACTCGTAGAAGACCCACATGGCCTTAGCGGCATCGATGGGCGAGCCGCCACCGATGGCGATAATCCAGTCGGGCTCGAACTCGCGCATGGCCTCGGCGCCCTTCATGACCGTCTCGATGGACGGGTCGGACTCGACGCCCTCGAACAGCTTAACCTCGAAGCCGCCTTCCTTAAGGTCGTTCTCGACGTCCTGCAGGAACCCGCCGCGGCGCATAGAGCTGCCGCCAGAAACGATGATGGCCTTCTTGCCCTTGAGGTTCTTCACCTCGTGGCGAGCGCCCTCACCAAAGTACAGATCGCGAGGATTGGTAAAACGTCCCATACTGTGCCTCCTAAACAAGCCCCTCTTAGACTTGCGTATATAACGGAGCACCCAATTGGCTCCGTTAGGACCGGTTTGCGCGTTGCCGGCGATGACAATGCGCGATGTCTAAACGTCTCAACGCTCAGACAAACACTATTTTACCGTTCTGGTTGGTCAGTTATTCACCTAAAGCCGCCAATGATGAAACGTTTTTTCTATCCCTGAAGACCCTTGTGCGGCATTCATACTCCCAAGCTGGGCAAACGTTTTATCAAGGTTGACTACATATCCCGGGCAGGACAGTGCCCCTCCAAAATATGCACCGTTCGCCGCCAAAAATCGACCGTTTGCGGCACCGTGATACCACTCGGCCGTCCATGGTGCCGACATTTGTGCGACATCCGACTTCGTGGTGCAAAGGTGCAAGTCCAAGTGCGGCACCCCCGGTGTGCCACATGCGGGTAAACTAGAACCTTATATAGAAACATCTGAACCCTAACCGCAGCAAAGGAGGCCCCATGGCATTCGATCCCATTCAAGAGGATTGCCATCGCCTCGTTCTTGAGGCCTTGCGCCGCGACAATATCCCGCTCACCGACGCTGCCGCCGTAGAGCGTCTGATGGAACAATTCACCCGCGACCCCGCACCGCTCATCGTGCACGACCGCGACCGCGCCGGACACCTCATTGCCAAGGTGGTCGAGGCCGTCGACTACCGCATTCCTTTTATCCCCGACGATGCCCAGGCAGAGCAGGAAGAGGCAGCTGCCGAGAACATGCTCCGCGAGGCGGCCGCACTCGATCCGGCCAACTGGGATGCCCAGCGCATGCTGACGGCACTCACCGCCGAATCCAACGAGGAATACGTGCAGTACCTGGTGTCCAAGTGCGACGAGGTGGAGCACGATCTGGCGCTCAAGATCGCTTCGGCGCAGGACCCCTACGAGCGCGAGGCCGCAGGCGACCTTACGCGCCGCCCCTATCTGCGCTGGCTTGCCGCCTTGGCATCGCGCGCCCTCATTAGCGGACGCTACCGCATGTCGCTCGAAGCCGCAAACCGCAGCCTGGACTTTGCACCCAACGACCCCGCTGGTGTCCGCCACACCGCGATGCTCGCCATGGCAAAGCTCGAATACCCCGCCGAGGAGCTCAAGCGCTTTCGCTCTATCCACTCCGTCCCCTATCTCGCCAACACGCCGCTGCGCCGTCGTCCCAAGGATGCGGAGCGCGACTTGGACCCATGGACGCTCATCGCGCTGATGAGCGCGGCCTGGCGCGAACTGGACTACGAGGGTGCCGAACACTACCTGCGTATCCTTGCGCGCTCGTGTCCGCACGCAGCCGAGGCGCTCTACTTCCAAACCGAGTTTCCCGATGGCGTCTATGCCCGCGTCAACGTGGGTGCGGGCTCCACCGACGAGCTTGTCCTTGCGCTGTCCGAGGCGACGCCGGTGCTGCAGGAGGGCCTGGGCGCTCCCGACAACGCCAGCTTTGCCGCCTGGGTCGCCACCAACGATATCGTGCGTTCCCAGATCGACGAGCGCATCCTGCGGGCGGCCGAGCAGGGGCTTCCATTTAAGGGAGGGGACCTCTAATGGATCCGAGCGTCTACATCCCCGCCTACCTGGAGCGCACCTATCTGGCGTCGCACCCCGAGCTCACCGATGCAGCACGCGAGCTTGTCCATAACGACGTGAACGTCAACCCTCATAAGTATGCGCAGTCCGAGCATGCCCAGGCGCTGCTGTCCTATGCCGGTGTTCATCGCCACCTGCTCGACGAGCTCCATCGCATCGAGGACATGGGCAGCGACGAGGAGTTTGAACAGACGCGCAACCGCCTGTTCGACGATATGCGCGATGAGCTGCTCAAGATCGTCCGCATCGATGCGTATGTCCTCGATGCCCAGCTGCTCGCCATCATTTTGGCGGACACGCCCGTTGACGCCTGCCTGGGCGACCTGATGAAGCTCGAGGCGACCACGGCCGATTACCTGCAGCAAAGCGTGCCCGGGTTCGACATGGAAGCCCCGCACTACTGGGCCAACAAGGTTTTGACGGACGGTGTGACGGCGGCAGATCTCACCGTGAGCGAGCCGGCTCTTATCGGGTGGCTCCACACGCTCGAGGCCATCTCGCAGCTGTGCATGGCGAGCGCCCGCTACCGTGCTGCCGCCAACTACGCCCGCCGCGTCCTTAAGGCGGAAGGCTACCCCACCCGAGCCGCAGGCACCGTGTTGCTCGCCCTCGCTCGTCTGGAAGACCAGGACGGCTTTTTTGCCCTGGCCCACCAGCTCGAGGAAGAGATCGGGGCTGACGCGCTCGAGAACTCTCCTTGGTATCTGCTCGCCCGCACGATTCTGCTGTTCAAAACAAACAAGATGCGCCCGGCGAAACGCGCGCTGCGTGAGTTTGCCAACCGTTGCGAGGGCGGTGCATTTTTCTTACTGAACCCCATGTACCAGACACCGTACCTTCCCTGCCGGCCCGAGCCACGCGATCCCTGGGACCTTCCGCACCAGGCCGTTTGGGAAGCGGACGGTATTATCTCGGACACTCCCGACTTTGCCCCCTGGGCCAATGCCTGCGAAGACGTATCGCAGCTTGCCCAGGAATTTGCGCGCCGCTACGGATTTTAGTGACGCACTCGACCCGACCATGTCGTTTACGTTAGGAACGGTTTCATGAACCTCCGCTCATCTCTTGCCTGCACCTCGAGCGATATCGCTCGCTGGGGGCTGCGCTCCGTCCTTAAGCGCCAGGGTGGCGTACTCCCCGGCCGCATCGCCATGAAGATCGACCCCGAGTTGCTGAGCGACCTTGCCGGCCTTGTCGACCGCAGCGTGGTGATCACCGGCACCAACGGCAAGACCACCACCTCCAACCTCATCGCCGACGCTGTTGCCGCCAGCGGTGCCACCGTGGTATGCAACCGCGCCGGCAACAACATGGAGCCGGGCGTGGTGGGTGCACTGCTCGAGGCGCGCAGCGGCCTCAAGCGAGCCGGCGGCAAGCGCGTGGGCGTTTTTGAATGCGATGAGCTCTACACCGTGCGCGTCCTGCCCAAGCTCAAGCCGACGTACTTCGTGCTGCTCAACCTGTTCCGCGACCAGCTGGACCGCTACGGCGAGATTGACCACACCCAGGACGTCATCGCCCACGCGCTGGAGCTTTCGCCGACAACGACGCTCATCTACAACGCCGACGACCCGCTGTGTGCCGCAATCGCCGCGCGCGTTCCCAACGCGAGCATCGCCTTTGGCATCGACGGCGCCACCAACACCGAGTCCGACCGTATTAGTGACTCACGTTTTTGCTCACAGTGCAACGCACCACTGGAGTATGACTACGTGCAATACGGCCAGCTCGGCGCCTACCATTGCCCCTCGTGCGGCTGGGCCCGTCCCGCGCTGGTCCGTCGCGTGACGGGCGTGGAGCTCGGCTGCAACGGCTACGACTTTGACCTGGTCTTAGGATCTGCGCCCGACGCGGCTGCCGCACACATCGCCACACGCTACAACGGCCTGTACATGGTCTACAACGTTGCCGCTGCATTCTTTGCCGCGCACGAGTTGGGCGTGGATACGGCGCTTCTACAGCCTACGCTCGATGCCTACGTCCCCGCCGGCGGACGCATGGGCCGCTGGGATATCGCCGGCCGCACCGTCGAGGCAAACCTGGCCAAGAATCCCGTGGGCTTCGATCGACAGATCCAATCCATTAAGACGGCGGGCGGCAGACTCTGCGCTTTCTTCCTTAACGACAACGACGCCGACGGCCACGATGTTTCGTGGATCTACGACGTCGACTTTGAGCGCATCGCCGACACGCCGGGTCTTGTCGCCTTTGCCGGCGGCACGCGCGCACACGACATGCAGGTGCGCCTCAAGTACGCCGGCATCGATGCCGCGATTATCTCGGACGTCGCGCAGGCAATTGGCGCCGTGGCAGACGAGGCCGCCGATGACACCTTCTACGCCGTCGCCAACTACACGGCCTTCCCGCCGTTGGTCAAAGAACTCGACGGGCTGAAGGGCAGCACCGCCGACGCTGTTGCTGCCCGCGCCATAGCCCGTGCCGACGGCAGCGCTCTTCCTGTCGGCATCGCGCCAGTCGAGCTTTCGCGCCCGCTGCGCATCGTCTACCTGTATCCCGATGCCCTTAACCTCTATGGCGACGGCGGCAATGTTATCGCGCTCGAGCGCCGCTGCGCTTGGCGCGGCATTCCCGTGCGCGTGGACGAGGTCCGTATGGGCGAAACGCTTGATTTGACCGATGCCGATATCGTCATGATGGGCGGTGGCTCCGACCGCGACCAGCTAGCCGTGGCACACGAGCTGCTCGCCCAAAAAGACAAGGTCGCGGCCTATGTTGAGGATGGCGGCTCGCTGCTTGCCATCTGTGGCAGCTATCAGCTGCTCGGCCGTTCGTACTATATGGGTGAGAATCGCATTGAGGGTCTGGGGGTCATTGCCGCCGAAACCGTACGCGGATCCGACCGCCTGATCGGCAACGTAGCCGTCAAAACCGATCTGGCACCCGAGCCCTTTGTGGGATTTGAGAACCACGGCGGCCGCACCCTGCTCGATGCAGAGGCCACGCCACTCGGAACGTCCGTCGTCACGGGCACCGGCAACAACGGCGACGATGGCCTTGAGGGTCTGATCTACAAGGGCGTCATCGGCACGTACCTGCACGGGCCGGCGCTGCCCAAGAACCCCGAACTCGCCGACTGGCTGATCGCGCACGCCCTCGAGCGCCGCGGCGATGCGCAGGCCGCCGCCCTGCTGCCGCTCAAGCCCCTCGACGACACCTACGAGCACGCCGCCCACGACGCAGCCATGAAGCTCCTCCCCTAGCACCTCACAACCACAAAGGGGACAGGCACCTTTGTGGTGGTTTTGACCCATCCCAGCGGTTTGTCTCAATCTGTAACATCTAGACCGTTAAAAGTCGTCTTACTGTTACAGAATGAGATGTTCGTCCCGACGCCTGCCTTTTGTCTCGATCTGTAACAGCTAGAGCCGATTTGCCCGCCCAGATGTTACAGGTTGAGATATTTGAAGATCGGGATAGAGAGCCAGCTCCTATGTGGTGGTTTTCCAGTTTGCCAACGATATACGCGCCGGCAAAAAAGTCTGCTATACTCTTTCCCGCTGTCCCCATCGTCTAGCGGCCAAGGACGCCACCCTTTCAAGGTGGATATCGCGGGTTCGAATCCCGCTGGGGGCACCACAAAATCTGAGAAGCCCGTTACCAATTCGGTGGCGGGCTTTTTGCTACCCATGCGCCGGGATTCGAACCCGACAGGGTGCGGAGCTGAGGAAACGCGAAGCGTTTTCCAGCGCAGCACGCAAGGAGCGAAGCGACGCGGCGAAAGCGGGCGGCGTCAGCCGCACGCGGACATCCCGCTGGGGGCACCATTTAAATCGAGAAGCCCGTTGCCCCCGCGGTGACGGGCTTTTTGCTACCGATACGCCGGGATTCGAACCCCGAGGGCATTAAATCACACTGTCATCCAAGGGACCGTGGGCAAAAAATAGCAAATATGAGTACTGTTATCAATTTAGTAACAGCGATTTCATGCCATCAGAAGGCGATTTAGACGCCAGGGGTCCTACGGCGGAAGAATTGCAGACGTTTATCGGCTAAGTACTTGGACATATGTTGCGTAACACTTCATATTTTGCAAATAAATAATGCTACAGGACTTGTGACAGTACTCATATTTGACGTTTTTTGCCCACAACCCTTTATACCTAGGCATATCGGCGGCAAAACGGGCTTCAAAGCGCCCTTCGCAAACAAAAGCCGGGGCCCGCATGATGCGGACCCCGGCTCAATGCCGTGACGATATGTCAGTTACGCTCTACACGTAGAACAGGATGTCGTCGTAGGTCGGAACCGGCCAGTAGTCGGCAGCCACGATCTCCTCCATGGCGTCCACGGCGGCACGCAGCGTATCCATAGCGGGGACGACCTCGTGTGCATACACGTTGGCCTGCTCCTGGCCATCGAGGCCCTCGGCCTTCTGATGCACGGCGTCGAGCGCCTTGATGGAGTCGTTGATGGTGGTGATACCGTTGCAGAGCTTGTTGAGCGTGTTCTGCTCGCACTGCATGGCGGCCTCGGCACCGGCGGCACGAATAGTCTCAAGGCCCTTAGCGACCTTGGTGGCATAGGCGGTAATGACCGGGCGATAGGTACGACGCGCCTCGCGAACCATCGTGGTGGCCTCGATGTTCATGAGCTTGTTGTACTTCTCGAGCTTGCAGTCGTAGCGGCACTGAGCCTCGGCCTTGGTCAGGACACCCGTCTCCTCAAAGAGCGCGATGGCCTTTTCGGAAACAAAGGCGGGCAGGGCGTCGGCCGTGGTCTTGTTGTTGGCAAGGCCGCGCTTCTCGGCCTCAACGGGCCACTCGTCGGAGTAGCCATCACCGGAGAACAGGATGCGCTGGTGGTCGGTCAGGACCTTCTTGCAGTACTCGAGCGCAGCGTCCTGGAACTCATCCTCGGGCGTACCCTCAAGCGCGTCGGCGAAGGACTTGAGCGACTTGGCCACGGCGGCATCGAGCACCAGGTTGGAGTCGGAGACGTTCTGCTCGGAGCCGCAGGCACGGAACTCGAACTTATTGCCAGTAAAGGCAAACGGGGAGGTGCGGTTGCGGTCGGTGTTGTCCTGCATCAGCTTGGGCAGGGTATCGGCGCCCAGGTCGAGCACGCCGCGCGTGGCATGAACGGAAGCCTTGCCATCGATGATCTTCTCGACGACCTCGGTAAGCTGGTCGCCCAGGAAGATGGACATAATCGCCGGAGGAGCCTCATTGGCGCCCAGACGATGATCGTTGCCGGCCGAGGCAACAGAGGCACGCAGGAGCTCCTGATAGTTATCGACGGCCTCGATCACCGCGGTGAGGAAGACGATGAACTGCAGGTTGTCGAGCGGGGTGTCGCCCGGATCGAGCAGGTTCTCGGACTCGGTGCCAAGCGACCAGTTGTTGTGCTTGCCCGAACCATTGATGCCCTCAAAGGGCTTCTCGTGCAGCAGGCAGACCAAGTCGTGGCGGGAGGCGATGAGCTTCATCTTCTCCATCATGACCAGATTCTGGTCGATGGCCTCGTTGACTTCGCCATAGACGGGAGCAAGCTCATGCTGGCAGGGAGCAACCTCGTTGTGCTTGGTCTTGGCGGGAATGCCAAGCGCCCACAGTTCATCGTCCAGGTCCTTCATATAGGCCGAGACGGTGGGGCGGATAGCGCCAAAGTAGTGCTCCTCGAGCTCCTGGCCCTTGCATGGAGCAGCACCAAAGAGGGTGCGGCCGGTGATGACCAGGTCCTTGCGCTTGCGGTAAGCGTCCTTCTTGATCAGGAAGTACTCCTGCTCGTCGCCCACGGAAGGAACGACCTTCTTGGGGGTCTTACCGAACAGCGCCAAAACGCGCTTAGACTCACGCGAGAGCGCGGTCATGGAACGCAGCAGCGGGGTCTTCTTGTCCAGGGCCTCGCCCGTGTAGGAGCAGAAAGCCGTGGGGATGCACAGGACATCGTCCTTGATAAAGGCGGGGCTAGTGGGGTCCCAAGCGGTGTAGCCACGGGCCTCGAAGGTAGCACGCAGGCCGCCGTTGGGGAAGCTCGAGGCATCGGGCTCGCCCTGGATGAGGTTCTTGCCCGTAAACTTGGTAATGGCGGTGCCGTCGTGGTTGGGCTCCAGGAAGCTGTCGTGCTTCTCGGAAGTAATGCCCGAAAGCGGCTGGAACCAGTGCGCGTAGTGCGTCGCGCCCTTGGAGATGGCCCAGACCTTCATGGCATGGGCAACGGCGTTGGCCACATCCAGGTCGAGCGGCTCACCGCCCTCGAGGGTTGCAGCAAGGCGCTTCCAAATGTCCTTGGGGAGGTAGTCCTTCATGACTTCCTCAGAGAACACCATGGTCCCGAAGCGGTCAGTAAGATCGGCCATACGGAACTCCCTTCGTATCGGCACCGCGTGAGAAGCGGTGTTGATTACTAACGAACGAGTCATAGCTTAGACTCGCCGTGTTTCCGCGACATTACCGTTATGTTGCTGTCGCGAAACCAATCAATGAGGTTACCCTATCGAGGCGGCGTTGCCACCCTCAACAGCCAATCAACTGTATAAATAGCAGACCTCTCCCCATGGTTTAAGGGTAGTCAATTTGGGATGGAGCTCTATTAACTGGTATTTTGCATCAGATACCAGTCTTTATAGTCCGTGCCTAGATTAGCCGCTCTGTTATAGGAAATGCCGATAGCAAGGCATCTTTGATTGGTATCCTCAAATAGCGAGTGAAACTCCACCGTGGCACAGTGGTGCTGTAGAATCCTTACAACACATCACACTATTACGTATCTAGAGGAGCACGATATGCGCGTCGACGAGGTTTTTAAGCAGGCAGCATCCCAGGGCACCGCACCCGTTTCGTTTGAGATGTTCCCGCCCAAGGGCGAGCTCACCCTCGACACGGCTCGCGAGGTGGCAGGCAATCTGTGCAAGCTTTCGCCGAGCTTTGTCTCGGTCACATGCTCGGCCGGCGGCTCGGGCAACGGTGCCACCACCGCCCCCATCGCGCATATGATTTCGAGCGAATTCGACACGCCCTCGGTGGCACACCTCACCTGCGTGGGCCGCACCCACGCCGACATCGCCGCCAAGATCGACGAGTATCGCACCGCCGGCGTTGAAAACATCCTGGCCCTGCGTGGCGATCTCCCTGCCGGCGCGACCGAGGACGACAAGCCCGCCTCCGACTACGCCTACGCCCGCGACCTCATCCCCGAGCTCGTCGACGCCGGCTTTTGCGTGGGCGCCGCAGCCTACCCCGAGGGCCACATTGCCTGTGAGGATCTCAACCTCTCGGTCGAACACCTCAAGCAAAAACAGGACGCCGGCGCGAGCTTCTTTGTGACACAGCTCTTCTTTGATAACGAGTGCTTCTACCGTTTTCGCGAGCTTGCCGACAAGGCCGGTATCACCGTGCCCATTACCGCGGGCATCATGCCGTTTATGGGCAAGTCGCAGATCAGCCGCATGGTCTTTATGTGCGGCGCGTCGCTGCCCTCCCCCGTCATCAAGATTCTCGCCAAGTACGAGAACGACCCCGAGAGCCTGCAGGCAGCCGGTGTAGATTATGCCGCCCGCCAGCTTTGCGACCTCAAGGAGCACGGCGCCGACGGCCTGCACCTGTACACTATGAACCGTCCTGCGATCGCCGCGACCATTATGGAGCGCCTGGGGTAATGGAAAAACCGCACATCGATACAATCGCTGTCGAAGTGCCGGCCGACCTTGCGTCGCCGGCGCTTTACCGTGTCGATGCTGCGCGCCATCCCCGTGTCGACCGTGCCGAGATGCTGCGGTATCTGGGTTACGGCGGCCAGCAGATTGAGCCCGAGCTGTCGCAGCGTATTGAGCTTGTGGTCGAGCGTCTGGAATTGGACATTGAGCCCCGTGGCGTGCGCCGCGTGTTTGCCGTCGATGCCACGGGTGTGGACGAGCAGGGAGAACCTTGCATCCGTCTGGTCGGCACCAATGTTGAGCTGCGCGGTCGTGATATCTATCGTCATCTTAAGGACGCCCGCTTTGCCGCGCTCATGGCATGCACCCTCGGCATGGACGCCGAGCGTCGCCTGCGCACCACGGGAGCCCAACATCCCCTGGAGGGCGCCGTGCTCGACGCCGCGTGCTCCGCTTACGTGGAAGCCGCCGTCGAGCAGATGGACCAGCAGGTCAAGGCTGCGGCCGCCGCACACGGACTCGCCGGCAACTGGCGCTTCAGTCCCGGCTATGGCGACTGCCCGCTCTCGGCCCAGCGCTCGATCGTCAATGCGCTCAACGCCACGCGGCTCATCGGGCTTACCGTCACACCCACCAGCCTGCTCATGCCCACCAAAAGCGTGACCGCGGTGATCGGCCTATTCGACGGCGAGGTCCACGACGCCCAGAGCCGCCCCACCTGCAATATCTGCCGCATGCGCGAACACTGCCGCTTCCGCGCCGCCCACACCACCTGCTATTCCAGCCATTAGGAGCCCCCGATGTTTACTCCGCTTATCACTCATGATTCTGACGGCACTGCATTGGCGGCGCCCGTTGATGCCGCACGTCGCAACGGTGCCACGTACAAGACGCGCACGATCGACGACCTGCGCATTAAGGACGATCGCCTGCGTGCGGCCATCGAGGGCACGGGACACCTGCTGTTCGACGGCGGCATGGGCACCATGCTGCAGGCCGCTGGCATGAAGGCGGGCGCCCTGCCCGAGCTGCTCAACTTTGAGGAGCCCCAGGTCATTACCGACATTCAGCGCCAGTACGTCGAGGCCGGCTGCGACGTGATTACCGCCAACACCTTTGGCGCCAACGCCCACAAGCTCGACGGTGCCGCCACCGTGGCAGACGTCTTTGCCGCCGCTGTCGCCTGTGCCCGCGAGGCCGGCGCCCGCTACGTCGCCGGCGATATCGGCCCCATCGGCGCGCTGCTTCGTCCCCTGGGTACCCTCAGCTTCGACGAGGCCTATGACCTCTTTGCCGAGGAAGTGCGCGCCGGCGTCGCCGCGGGTGTGGACCTCTTTATTATCGAGACTATGACCGACCTGGCCGAGATCAAGGCGGCGGTCCTCGCCTGCCGCGAGAACTCCGACCTGCCCGTCTTTGCCACCATGACCTTTGAGGAAGACGGACGCACCTTCCTGGGCACGAGCCCCGAGGTCGCCGCCATCACGCTCGACGCCATCGGCGCCGACGTTTTGGGCATCAACTGCAGTCAGGGACCGGCCGAGCTCCGAGGACTCGCCGCACGTATGCTCACCGTTACCAACAAGCCCGTTATGGTGCAGGCCAACGCAGGACTGCCCCACGTGGACGACGATGGCAACACCGTCTTTGATATCCAAGCCCCCGAATACGCCGAGGCCGTCGCCGGCATGATCGAGGACGGCGTGAGCGTCGTGGGCGGTTGCTGCGGCACCACGCCGGCGCACATGGCGGCCTTGCGCACGCTTATCGACAACCACACGCCCAGCCCGCGCCGCCGCAAGCCCAGCATGTCGGTCACGAGCGCCCAAACGGTCGTGGACCTTCCCTGCGACGGCCACAAGATCGCTGTCATCGGCGAGCGCATCAACCCCACCGGCAAAAAGCGCCTGCAGCAGGCCCTGCGCGACGGCGACCTGGACTACGTCGTGAGCCAGGGTATCAGCCAGCAGGAGCAGGGCGCCGACATCCTGGACGTCAACGTCGGCCTGCCCGAGATCGACGAGGTCAAGATTATCCAACAGGCCACCGAGCAGCTCCAAGGCTCCACGCTGCTGCCGCTGCAGATCGACTCCACCGATCCCGCCGCCGTCGAGGCCGCCGTGCGCCGCTATGCCGGCAAGCCCATCATCAACTCGGTCAATGGCAAGCAGCAGATCATGGATGAGATCTTTCCGCTGGTCGCCCACTACGGCACCAACGTCGTCGGCCTTACGCTCGACGAAGGCGGCATCCCCGATACCGCCGAGGCTCGCTTCGCCATCGCCGAGCGCATCGTGGCCGGGGCTGCCCGCTACGGCATCGGACCGGACCGCATCCTCATCGACTGCCTGGTCATGACCGCCTCGACCAATCAACGCCAGGCCGAGCAGATCCTGCGCGCCATGTCCCTGTGCAAGGAGCGCCTGGGCGTCAAATGCGCGCTCGGCGTGTCGAACATCAGCTTTGGCCTGCCTGCCCGCCCGCTGCTGGGCTCGGTCTTTTTGGCCGCCGCCTTTGGCGCGGGCCTGGACGCCCCCATCATGAACCCGGGCTCCAAGCGCTTTATGGATACCGTCTACAGCTATCGCGTCCTGAGCGTTGAAGACGAGGGCTCGACCGGATACATCGAGCGCTACGCCGGTTGGACCGATCCGTACAAGATCGCCGCCAACCCGGCAGCGGCTCAGGCCGCATCGAGTGATGCCGCGCCTGCTGCTGGCACCGCCGGCACTGACGGCAACGACGACCCGATTCGTCGAATGGTCGTCTCGGGCCGCAAAGGCGAGATCGCTGCCGAGACCGAGCGTCTGCTGACAGACCACGACGCTATGGACCTCATCAACAATCACTTTATCCCCGCCCTCGACGAGGTTGGCGTCCTCTTTGACCAGGGCAAGTTCTTCTTGCCGCAGCTTATGGCTTCGGCCGAAGCCGCACGCGTGGGCTTCGACACCATCAAGCGCCTAATGCCCGCCGGCGAGATTGCCGACAAAGGCAAGATCTGCGTGGCCACCGTCAAGGGCGACATCCACGATATTGGCAAGAACATTGTCAAAATGCTGCTCGATAACTACGGCTACACCGTCTTTGACCTGGGCCGCGACGTCGATCCGCAAGAGGTGCTCAAGACCGTCAAGGAGCGTGACATTAAGCTCGTCGGCCTCTCGGCGCTTATGACTACCACCGTCGTGGCCATGGAGGAGACCATCAAGCTGCTTCATACTGAGGTGCCGGGCGTCAAGATCATCGTAGGCGGCGCCGTACTCACCCCCGAATACGCCAAGCAGATCGGCGCGGACTACTACGCCAAGGACGCCGCCGAAAGCGCTCGTATCGCCGAAGAGGTCTTTGGGCAGTAACACAACGGAAACAACCGAGCACCAAAACGTGCCGCATGCGCCACTTGGCACGTGCGGCACGTTAGAATAGATAAGACTATGCTCGTTTTGGCAGATAGGAGCGCAAGGATGGCGATCACGCCCGCAGAAATCGCGGAAACCCGCGGCATGGTTGAGGAGCAGAACCTCGACATCAGGACCATCACCATGGGTGTTTCGCTCATGGGTTGCGGTGACGAGAACCTCGACCGCATGTGCACGAAGATCTACGACCACGTGACGCACACGGCTGAGCATCTGGTCGAGACCGCCGAGAACCTCGAGCGCGAGTACGGTATCCCCATCGTCAACAAGCGTGTTTCCGTCACCCCGGTGGCGCAGATCGCCGCGTGCTGCAAGGATGAGGACCTCACCCCCATCGCGCATGCCCTCGACCGCGCGGCCGAGACGCTCGGCATCGATTACCTGGGCGGCTTCTCCGCGCTCGTCCAGAAGGGCATCGGCGACGCCGACCGCCGCGTCATCCAGTCCATCCCCCAGGCGCTCGCCACCACGAGCCGCGTCTGCTCCAGCGTCAACGTCGCCAGCCTGCGCGCCGGCATCAACATGGATGCCGTGCTCATGGCCGCCCAGACCATCATCGATGCCGCCAAGCTCACGGCCGACCAGGACTCCGTCGGCGCCTCCAAATTTGTCTGCTTTGCCAACATGGTCGAGGACTCCCCGTTTATGGCGGGCGCCGTTCACGGCGGTGGCGAGGCCGACGCCGTCATCAACGTAGGCGTCTCGGGCCCCGGCGTTATGGCCGCAGCCCTGGAGACGCTGCCCGACTCCGCATCGATGATGGAAGTCGCCGAGAAGATTAAGCAGACCGCCTTTAAGATCACCCGCGCCGGCGAGCTCATGAGCCGCGAGGCCGCCCATCGTCTGGGTGTCGAGAAGGGCATTGTCGACCTGTCGCTGGCTCCCACGCCTGCCATCGGCGACTCCGTCGCGCGCATCCTCGAGATCATCGGCGTGGGCACCTGCGGTGGCCCGGGCACGACCTGCGCGCTCGCCATGCTCAACGATGCCGTCAAGAAGGGCGGCGTCATGGCCAGCTCCAGCGTGGGCGGTCTCTCTGGCGCCTTTATCCCCGTGTCCGAGGACGCCGGCATGATCGCCGCCGTCGAGGCCGGCGCGCTTTCGCTCGAGAAGCTCGAGGCCTTGACCTGCGTGTGCTCCGTTGGCCTGGACATGATCGCCATCCCCGGCGACACCCCGGTCGAGACCATCGCCGGCATCATCGCCGACGAGATGGCCATCGGCGTCATCAACAACAAGACCACGGCCGTCCGCGTGATCCCCGCCATCGGCAAGGGCGTGGGCGACTGCGTCGAGTACGGCGGCCTGTTTGGCCGTGCGCCCATCATGCCGGTGAACCCCAACGCCGGCACCGTGCTTGCCCACCGCGGCGGACGCTTCCCGGCACCGCTGAACTCGCTCAAGAACTAGCTGAGGGGGACTGGCGAGGAGCCCCGGGGAGGGCAAATATATAAGGTCGCCTGCTCGGACAGTCCTGACTCGCACGGAGAGCACATTAAGTGCTCTCCGGCTCGTGCGGAACTCGCGATCGACCTTATATATTTGCCCTCCCCGGGGCTCCCGCACAACGGGACCTCGGTTGAGTTCTATCCCTTTGGCAGTCGCTTCGCTTCTGCCCTACTTTGCTGGTATGGCGGTTTGGCGTTGGATCGGTTCTTTCTGATATATGCTGGTTGCGGCTCTTCTTTTTGGGGGAGTCGCTTTTTTGTTGCTAGGAGGTTGGCCCGTGGTTGATGGGGAGAATCGTTCTGAGCTGCTTTCCACAGATTGGAACCAGGAGTGGATGCAGATGCAGGCCGCTCGGCGGCGAGCTGATGATTCTTTTGAGTGGGATAAGCGGGCTCGGCATTTTCGTCCGTTGGAGACTGCCCCATATGCTCGGGATTTTATGAAATTGCTGGCTCTTGAGCCTGGTGAGTCGGCGCTGGATATGGGATGTGGGGCTGGGTCGATTGCTATTCCGCTTGCTCAGGCTGGGCATCCTGTGATTGCTGCCGACTTCTCCCCCGCTATGCTGGGCACGCTTGATGCCGGCATTGAGTACTACGGACTCGAAAGGCGCATAACGCCGCTTGAGCTTGCTTGGGATGATGATTGGGATTTGGTTGGACCGGTCGCGAAGGCGGTGGATGTCGCCTTTGCCAGTCGGTCGGTTACGACGACCAATCTAAAAGGCGCGCTTGCCAAGCTTGATCGTACGGCTCGTCGGCGTTGTGCTGTCACGATGGTCGCTAACTCCAGCCCGCGCTATGACCTGCACTTGATGAACGCCATCGGCGCCTCGGTTACCTGCAGCAATGGCTTTGTGTACGCCTTCAACATCCTCATTCAGATGGGTGCGTTGCCGCAGGTTACGTACTTTGAATCGCCTCGTCGCGATACCTTCAATAGCCTTGAGGCAGGCGTAGCAGATTTTTCCCGTATGCTCGAGCATGGCAACGAAGATAAGGTCGACCGCCTGCGCGATTACATCGCCCAGCACATGATTGAGAACCCCCATGCCGGTGAGCCGGGCTCCAAGGGCGTGCCGCAGGGGCGCTATATGCTCGACCACGTCCGTAAGGTTCGTTGGGCGTTTATTGCATGGGAGCCGGTCTCTGCACCCCGCTCATAGCCTGCTCGCAGCCCGCACCGCCCACTCACTCGGCATCCGCATTCTTTTTGAACTGGGCAAACGCGCTCCACACCGCGCCGTTCCTGCGCTATCGTGGGACAGCTCACGTAGATTAAGGCCCCGTCGCGGGGCGCCCCATACATAGAAAGCGAGAACCCATGGCACTGACAGGAGCACAGGTCAAGCAGCTTCGCAGCATGGCCCATCACCTCAACCCCGCCATCATCATCGGCAAGTCCGACGTCAACGAGGGCACCGTCGAGCAGACGGTCGCCTATCTGGAGAAGCACGAGCTCGTTAAGTGCTCCGTGCTCGATGGCTCCAGCCTTTCCGCCCGCGAAGCCGCCGAGGAGCTCGCTGAGCGTTGCCACGCCGAGGTCGTCCAGGTCATCGGCCGCAAGTTCTCGCTGTATCGCGAGTCCTCGCGCAAGGACATCGAGAAGATCAAGCTCGTCTAAGAGCCAATGATCCGGCGAGCCAACACATAGCAAGCTTACGGGTGCCCAAGTACTTCGGGCGCCCGTTTTTTATCGCTCGACCAGCACGCGATTGAGCCGTCCCTCCACCAAGCGCTCGTATAGACGCCGCGTCTCGGGCTCGGGCACGCCATTGACCTGCTCCCTCAGATGGTGCATATGCCCGCTGTATAGCTCAACGATATCGCGCCGCCGCCCCGCCGCACTGTAGACGCGCATGGCGCAGCGCACCATATCCTCACGCGCCGTTTCCTGCCGAAGCCCCGACTCCGCTAGCCAAATCGCCGACTGCAGGTCGTTTTCTTCTAGAGCGGCATTTGCTCCCTTAATCATGCAATCGATGTACTTTGACTGCATAATGCGTCGCATACGCAAAAAGTAGGTGGGATTACAGCCATTGGGAACATACAGCGGTCCGGCATAAAGCTGCTCAATCTTAAGGCACAACTCGACCAGATGGGGCCCGCGCGCACCCGTGCGATTTCCCAAAACCTCGCGGCTTATCTGGTCAAACAGCCGTACATCGGTCTTGACGTAGTCGCCGTTGAGTCCGATGCATTCATTTTGGATGAGCACACACGACTTGCCATCCGGCGTTGGCCCCAAAGCCGACCGCAAGCGCGATATCGTCGAGTACAGGTTGTTGCGGGCGCTATTGAACTCGGCATGGGGCCACAGCTCCATGGCCAGCGTCTCACGATCGACGAGCGCATCCATGCCCAGCGCAAGCCGCTCGGCGAGCGTCGCCGCCTTCTTGCGGCGCCACATTTTGTCCGTGATGGGAAACCCGTCGCGCTCGGCGCGAAACGCACCAAACATGCGAATCTCGATATGGTCGATGGTATCAACGGCTTCAACCTCGCCGGCCTGGAACAGGCGCTCGCCCTCCCCTTCCAAATCGTCGCGCAGCGAGTACCGCGACAGCTCGCGCACGGGAAGCTTCTTGCGTATCCTGCCCGCCGGCTCGCCCAGACAATGCATGGCAAGGCGCGCAAAGAGCCGATACGATGGCTCTAGAATCCCCGCACGATTCATGGACATCCAGGCCGCAAGATCGCTGTCTCGGCCCGCACAGGCCAAATGCAGCGCCACCATCCAGGCCTCCGCTCCACCAACCTGCGTCTGGCTTATATCGAGCAACTCCGCTTCCTCGCGCACCGAAACCATCGAGGTGTTACGCAGATATGCCGCGCGCTCCAGCAGCAATGCGTTATCGCGCATGTACGCAATCGACTCCTCGGCAAGTTTGAGCACTTGGACCGCACGGAACTTTGCATTAACCGGCCGTCCCTCTGCCAGCGACTGCCAACCTTCTAGCAACAGGCCAAACAGCTGAATCTGGTTGTCGCGCATGCGCACGGCAAAACGATCGAGCTCGTTGAACGCCGCATCGTCGGTTACCGGCAAGCCGGAAAGGAGCCGCCGTGCCGCCAACACCATGCGCACCCAGATAGCCATCGCCTTAAGCCCACGTACGTCGAGCGCCTCCCGCACCACCGTCATCTCGTCGTCGCGCTCGTCGGTTCCCGCAAACGATCCATCAAAGAGCTCCACCAGCATGCTATCGGCCCGTATAACAATCCCCGCGATATCGAGCTCGCAATCGTAGGCCTTGCTCGTTTTGAGCTGCTGTAGAACGCCGCCGTCATCTCCCCGCTCGGTCAGGCAGCGCTTGACCTCGATATGCGCAGACAACATATCGAGTGCGGTGTGGGACGTCTCTATTTCTGGCACGGCCAGGTTCGCAGGAAGCCCAAGCCCGTTGTCCCCATAGCAAACAGCCGTCAGTGTCTGGGCCACCCTCCATGAAACAGGGTCTATTTCGCAGGCCGCCCGTTCGCCCCCGCGTTCGATGACCGATGCCATATAGCGAGCGAGCTTTGTATTGGACACGCTGACCGCTGCCAGATATACGCCAAGCGCTTCGGCAGGCGTTGGCTCTGGAGCCGGATCGTCGGCATCGATCGTGCCCAGCGCCGCTCGGCAGATATCGGCCCCGTGCCCCGTCAGAGCCAGATCGACCCCATACTGCCCAGCAAGTTCAAGGACCGCTTCACGGTCCAGAAAGGCGTCCGCCAGGCCCATCGCCGCATCGCATCGGCCCGCCTTAAGCAAAATCCGGGCCGCCCTCGGAACAAGTTCGGGGCGAACCTCGGCCACCAACTTACGCAAGCGCAAGCGTCCGTTATCCTCCGTGCCTAGACACGTAAAACTCCGCTCGGCGGGATCCAAGCCAAAGATCGGGTAGTCGCGTACAAAGTAGGACTGGTCGACCATCGACAGCCTCACCCCACAGGCCTCGAGTTCTGCGATATTGCCCTCGCCCATCAAAACCATGAGACATGCCACACAAAACAGCGCATTATTGTCGAGCGAAGCCAGATCGGCAAGTGCCGCGCCATATACGTTGACAATCTCGTTTTCGAGCAGACCGGCTACGTCGCCTTGGCCATACAGACCCGTCTGCAATGCCGAAACGAGCTCGGGCACGCCCTGCGTGAGCTGATAAAAGTCGAGCGATGTGCTGATCGAAAACGCCGATGCCCACGCCGAATACTCATAGGCATGCACCTTGAGCATCTGCGCATTGATCTTAACCGAATCGCCCAGCCCATGAATCAGCTGACGATTTGAAGGACGGCAGGAAATAAAGACCCCTACCCCCATAGCGCGCAGGCCGCGAATCCTGTCGATGAGGTCTTCGGTATCGTGCTGATCGAGGTTTGGCACATTATCAATCGCGATAAGGGAGTGCGGTTTGTCTTTGAGTTCTTCGGTAACCACCTCGAGCTGCATAAACACCTCGCGCCCAATGGCGCGATCGGCCTCGATAATCCGCACGGGGCCTCGCGTCGGGTCGCATTTAACCTCATGGGTGTACTGCAGCAGCACCGAGGTCTTCCCAAACCCGTCGGGCGCATAAAGAACCACGATGCCGGCCTTTCGGCCCTTGGCGATAAGCTCATTCATCAAGCGTTCGCGTCGCACCATATAGCCTCCGCCTAACGGCATCAGCTCGAGGTCGTCTATACCGCTCAAATCATTTACCATGCCCGCTCCTCAACTCGACCGTATGGACACTGTAGCCGCAAGACCATACAAGCCGCGCTATGAATAGAGCGACCTTGTGTTTTAGGTTGTCTTTTGGTACGCAAGCGGCAAGTTTTTGTACAGCGAGGGCCGATTGTTATTAATCCCCCGACTAATCGGTCTTTAAGCAGGTAAATGAGCTTGTCAGCTTGTCCCATCTAAGCGGCAGTGTAACGCAGATGAACAAGGTTCAGTTATGTCATTCAACTCGCCTAGCACCCGCTACCGTCTACGACCTTCTAGTGGCATTTTTGCATAGAATCTGGTATGGAATGAATCAAGCTGTTGGACATCTGGCGTTCGTCAAGCTTGCGGCAAGATTTTGGTCAAGTGGGCGGACAGGGATAGCAAAAAGGCCCCCGCAAAGCGGAGGCCTTAGGCAAGGCTATGTCGAGCTGCAGGATTCGCGCTACTCGCAGAGCGAAAGGGCGGCCTCGTCGGCAACGACAACGCAGTTGGTGTGCAGCTGCAGGATCGAAGCCGGGCACTCGGGCGTAACCGGACCATAGCACATGTCATGCACGGCCTGAGCCTTGGCCTCGCCGTTGGCGACGACCAGGATCATGCGGGCATACATGATGGTCTGGGTACCCATGGTGTAGGCCTGACGGGGAACATCGTCGATGCTGTCGAACAGGCGGCTGTTGGCCTGAATGGTGCTCTCGGTGAGGTCGACGCAGTGCGTGCCCTTGGAGAAGTGGTCATCGGGCTCGTTGAAGCCAATGTGGCCGTTGTTGCCAATGCCGAGCAGCTGCAGATCCGGATAACCGGCGTCGGCGACAATCTTGTCGTACTCAGAGCAGGCAGCGGCGGCGTCGGGGTTGGAACCGTCGGGCACATGCGTGTTGTTCAGGTCGATGTTGATGTGATCGAAGAAGTTCTCACGCATGAAGTAGTGATAGCTCTGGGGATCGTCGTGCGAAAGGCCGCGATACTCGTCCAGGTTGTAGGTGCTGACCTCGGCAAAGTCGACGTCGCCCTTCTTGTACCAAGCAGCGAGCTGCTTGTAGGCACCGATCGGGGTGGAGCCGGTGGCAAGACCCAGCACACAGTCGGGCTTGAGGATAACCTGGGCCGAGATGATATTAGCGGCCTTGCGGCTCATATCCTCGTAGTCTTTAGCTTTAATGATCTTCATTACGCGTCCTTTCTCGTACAAGAGAGGCAAGGCTCCCTTACAAGCACTTGCCCGCGGCCCGCGTCGGCCGCAACCAACGTGTGCGGCCACCAGGGCGAGGTCGCGTAATGTATGTGTCTCGTGTCTAACCGCGTCGAGGCCCCTGCCCGTCCACGGTGACCCGAAGCTGTTTAGCCTCGGACGTTTCCCATCTTGCCACGGAGGGCGTCCTCTTTCAAGGGCGCCCTCCGTAAACGTGTTTGAATTGTAGGCTAATGGCCACGTGCACTTGCTAGCGCTCGCGAGCAACGATGAGCTGGTCCATCTCTTCGACATGCACACCAACGGAGCCCTTGATGCTCGAGAACTCAACGGAGTTGCATACCAAGATGGGAACCGTCACATCGTAGCCCTCGGCAGCAATTGCCTCGCAATCGAACTCAATGAGTACATCGCCCTTATGGACGATGTCGCCCACTTGCGCATGTACGGTAAAGTGCTTGCCCTCGAGCTGAACAGTGTCCAAACCAACGTGGATGAGCACGTCCAAGCCATCGACCGTGTTAAGCGCAACGGCGTGTCCCGTGGGAAAAATAGCCTCGACCTTGGCATCAGCCGGTGCAATCACACGCGTTCCGGTGGGCTGAATCGCCACGCCCTGGCCCAAAAGGCCGGTGGCAAACGTCTGGTCGTTTACCTCGGAAAGCGGAATGACATCGCCCGAGATGGGAGCATCCAGCGTAAGGACTCGACCACGCATACCAAAAGACCTTAGGACTTTAGTGAACATGCTCCCCCTCGGACATACCAATCAATCAAAATAACCTTAACAGTTTACCACTTGGCAACGGTTTTTGACCATTAGGGAAGTTCGCGCTTGACAACCTCGACGATGTCGTCGACAACGCGCTGGGTCAGCTCGTGCGTCTCGGCCTCGGCCATCACGCGGACCAGCGGCTCGGTACCGCTCGGGCGCACCAGAATGCGGCCGCGGCCGTCAAGCTCCTTCTCGGCAGCAGCGACGGCATCCCAGATGGGCTGGCAATCGTCCAGACCAGCCTTGTTGTCGGAATGCACGTTGACGAGTACCTGCGGGTACTTCTTCATGATGCCGGCAAGATCGGTGAGGGTACGACCGGTGCGCTTGAGCACGGCCAGCAGCTGCAGAGCCGTCACCAAGCCGTCGCCGGTGGTGTTGTGCTCCAGGAAGATGATGTGGCCGGACTGTTCGCCGCCGATGACGGCGCCGTCCGCGAGCATGCGCTCCAGAACGTAGCGGTCGCCCACGGCGGTCTGAACCATCTCGAAGCCCTGCTCCTTCATAGCGATGGAGAAGCCCAGGTTGCACATGACGGTCGAGACGATCTCGGAGTTGGCGAGCTTGCCGCGAGCGGCGAGGTCAGAACCGCAGATGGCAAGAATGTAGTCGCCATCGATCTCGTTGCCCTCGCTGTCCACGAACAGTACGCGGTCGGCGTCGCCGTCGTGGGCCAGACCGATGTCAGCATGGGTGCGCAGCACGAGCTCGCGCAGGGGCTCGAGGTGCGTAGAGCCGCACTCAACGTTAATGTCGGTGCCGCAGTAATCGGTGTTGATGGCGTGCACCGTGGCACCCAAGCGTTGCAGCGCGGCGGGCGTAGTCTGGCAGGAAGCACCGTGACCGCAGTCGACGGCAACGACCAGGCCATCGAGCCTCAGGCCATCAAGCGTATCGATGGCGTGGTCGACGTATGCCTTGCGGGCGTCCTTCATCTTGATGATGTGGCCCACGCCGGCACCGGTCGGCAGCGTGTCGGCAGCCATGGCTTCCTCGGACATGACCCAGGCGCTGATCTCTTCCTCGACAGCATCGGGAAGCTTCATACCCTTGCGGCTAAAGAACTTGATACCGTTGAACTCCGGCGGATTATGCGAAGCGGAGATGACGATGCCGCCGTCGAGCTCGTTCTGAACAGTGAGCAGCGCCACGGCGGGCGTGGGGATAACGCCGCAGCAATGCGGACGGCCGCCCTCGGCCATGATGCCGGCGGTCAGAGCGCTCTCGAGCATGGTGCCCGAAAGGCGCGTGTCACGGCCGATGCAGATGTCCGGACCAAGAAACTTGGTCGCCGCGCGGCCCAGTCGAAACGCGAGGTCGCACGAGAGGTCGGCATTGGCGACGCCACGGACGCCGTCGGTACCGAAGATGTTCTGGGGCATAGGATCGCTCCTTCCCTAGCAGGCGATATGCAACCGCCCACCCTAGTCGAAAAAGAAAAGCGGGACCCGCCGAGGAATCGGCAGGCCCCGCTTGTACATTGTATCTCGAAAGGAGATAAAACCTTAGCGCTTGGAGAACTGGGGAGCGCGGCGGGCCTTCTTGAGGCCGTACTTCTTGCGCTCGACCACGCGAGCATCGCGCGTAAGGAAACCGGCCTTCTTGAGGTCAGCACGGTAGTCGCCAGCGTTCAGAAGAGCACGAGCGATGCCCAGGCGCAGAGCGCCGGACTGACCGGAAATGCCGCCGCCATCGCACAGAGCGATAACGTCGAACTGACCGGCGGTGTCGGTCACCTTGAAGGGAGCAAGGGCGTTCTCAACGAGCTGATGACGGCCGAAATACTGCTCGGCGTCACGCTTGTTGATGGTCACCTTGCCGGTGCCGGGGACGAGACGGACGCGGGCGACGGCGTTCTTACGACGGCCGGTACCCTGGTAAACAACGGTGTTCTCAGCCATCTTTAAGCCTCCAGCTCAATCTTCGTGGGGTTCTGGGCAGCATGCGGATGCTCGGCACCAGCGTAGACCTTAAGCTTGGTCATCTGGGCACGGCCGAGGGTGGTCTTGGGCAGCATACCGCGAACGGCGCGCTCGATGACCTTCTCCGGGTGCTTCTCCATAGCCTGGCGGAAGCTCTCAGCCTTGAGGCCGCCGTTGTAGCCGCTGTGGCGATAATAGGTCTTCGTGTCGGCCTTGTTACCGGTAAGCTGGACCTTATCGGCGTTGATGACGACAACGAAGTCGCCGCAGTCGCTGTTGGGCGTGAACTGGGGCTTGTTCTTACCGCGCAGGATCATTGCGATCTGGGTGGCAAGACGGCCCAGGACAGCACCATCGGCGTCGACGAGAACCCAGTTGCGCTGGACCTCGCCCTGCTTGGCGTAGTGAGTCGATTTCGAAATCACTTAGACTCCTCCATGTACAGTACGTGTTGTTACAGAGATTCACGGGGCTCTGCAAGTAACCCGTCCATATTACCCCGCTCGCCGTACGAGTCAACAGGTATTTTGGCTCCGACCAGAGTTTCTGCACATGTCATCCACGAGCCGTGATTTTTCCAGCTCTTTAGCTGTTTCCATTTTTTGAGAGTTCGCCGCCGTTAGCGCTCAACGAACTCTTGGATTTCCGCGAGCAGGCGCTTTGCCTCCTGACGACCCTGGATATACAGGTCCAAAAGCTTTGCCGAATCGTGCTCGACATGGCCGACCTCGACCGGCTTTTGCGGAGCAACGACCAACGCGCGGCCCTCGCGCTCATACTTCCACAGGTGCATGCGCTGGATGTTGTAGCGGTCGTGGCGCGTCTCGATTCCCTCGAGCAGATAGGGGTAGTCGGCATAGCGGGCGCGCGCGGCAGGCATAAACTCGTAGGGCTTTTTCTCGTACGAGCGGTCCTGCGTAACAATGACAACCGCGCGGTCGAAGCCCGCCTCCTCCAGCACGTGCTCGATGGGGACCGAATCGGCCACGCCACCGTCGACGTATTTGTGCCCGTCAATCTCGACCGGCGGCGTCACCAGCGGCAGCGACGTCGAGGCGCGCACGGCATCGAGGTCGAGCACGGCGCTTTTGACCGGGAGGTACGTGGCGGTTCCAAAGAGCATGTCCGTCGCGACGGCGTACATCTCGATGGGGCTCGCGTCGAACGTCTCGTTGTCAAAGGGATCCAGGCGGTCCTGGACATCGTTGAAGATAAAGTCGTAGCCGACGATGGAGCCCGTGGACGCAAACGACGCGGCACCCATAAAGCGGTTGTCGTTGCAGAAAGCCAGGTTGATGCGGTTGGCACGGCCGATCTGGTGCGACTTGTAGTTCACGCCGTTGAGGGCGCCGGCCGATACGCCATATACCGCCGGAATCTCGACGCCGGCCTCCATGAGGACGTCGAGTACGCCTGCGGTAAATTGCCCGCGGAAGCTGCCGCCCTCCAAAACGAGCGCGACCGTGCCGGCGTTCTTTGCCTTATCTTCTGCAGTCATATTGACCTCCTGCTGTTTCGTTTTGGCCTTCTTCTACCCAGTTTTGGGATAGAGAGCACATTGGTTTTGGAGTTGCGGAGGACGGGTCGGTCGGCGGGAAAGCGCATCCCACCCTGCGTTGCTGCGGCGTTTTCTTAACGCTCGCGCCCTGCATAGAGTTCGATTCTCCGCGGTACAGGGGTGGCGTTGGCGCGGGGTATTGCCGGTCGTCATCCCATCGGCTCGCATCTATATAGGGCTGGAGCTTTGCGCGGAGAATCCGCGTATTTGCTTCGCAAATCCGCACCGGCTTCGGCCGCCTGCCGGCGTCCTCGCCCGCGGGCTAAAAACGCTCACGCGTTTTCTTTACGCCCGCGCCCTGCGCAGAGTTCGATTCTCCGCGGGTTTGGGGATCCGTTGATGCGGCGCATGGCCGGCTGAGATTCGATAACATCGCATCCATATTGGGCTGAAGCATTGCGCGGAGAATCCGCGTGTTCGCTTCGCGAACCCGCACCGGCTTCGGCCGCCTGCCGGCGTCCTCGCCCGCGGGCTAAAAACGCTTACGCGTTTTCTTTACGCCCGCGCCCTGCATAGAGTTCGATTCTCCGCGGTATCAATAAGTAATAAAAAAGCAGGTAGAAATACTTTTCTACCTGCTTATAACTTTTGGTGGAGGCGCGGAGAATCGAACTCCGGTCCACGAAAGCCCCCTGATTGGCATCTCCAAGCTCAGTCGCTGGTTTTGTCTCGGACGCTTTGCGCGCAGCGACACGCTCGCGGCATCCCAACCGGTTCGGTCTTAGCCCGCGCCATACCGATTACGTGCGCAGGAGCATTCCCCTAAAATGACGTCGCGCCGGTGTCGGGGAAATCACCGGGTTGACGCGCCGCTATAAACTAAGCAGCGAGAGCCATAGGCTCAAAAGAAGAGTTGTTGTCAATTCAATTTGACGGTACCCCTATTTAACGAGGCGAGGAGACCTCGGCTTGCTTCCTCTCTCAGAGCTATCGTGTCGAAACCAGTCGCCCCCGAATGTCGGGAAAGTCTGGATGGCATCGGGGCTGCAAGCACCCGATAACCGTCGACTTTTCAAGGAACACGCGAGTGAACCCCGCTCGTGGATAGCTATCTTACCACGTTCTAAAGGTAGACAGCTGCTCTATGCACGAGCTGTGAAGACCCTAATGTGCACCACACTTCACACTTTTGCCACCGAACGCGTCACGTATATTTTCGCCAAGAAAAATTGACCCGTCGAAAGGACCGTTATGGATACCAAACAGCAACTCATCAATGCCCTCGCGGGCCTGGGATCAACCATTACCGAAGCTATGGATGTCATCGAAGGCTTTGTCCCCTGCGGACATCCCGCCCTCACGGTTTCGAACGCCCTTGTTGCGCTGGACGCTGACGACGATGCAGCTCTCGCCCAGCAGCTTGAGACCGTCGAGGGCTTTATCGACCACGTGAGTGAGAACCGCGGCGTGACCGCCTACCACAGCATCGAGGTCGAGCTCGCGGGTCCCAAGGCCGATCTGCTCGCAGCAATCCGCGAGGTAGGCGCCCTTATGCAGACCGCAGGCGTCAAGAACACCCAGGTCAACGAGTGGGTCTACCGTAGCCTGGCAGCACTCGACAGCTCCGACGAAAAGGGGTTGATTTCTGATCTCAACCGAACACATTGAGCTGATGGCTCGCTCCCGCAGTT
>CABRFZ010000017.1 GCA_902470365.1 uncultured Collinsella sp.
CACGGGGGCGTAGCTCAGCTGGGAGAGCGCTTGACTGGCAGTCAAGAGGTCAGGGGTTCGATCCCCCTCGTCTCCACCCGAGCATTGAATGAGGCTCCAACGCAAGTTGGGGCCTTTTTTCATATAGGCACACAAGGTCAAAGGCGGCACCATGATCCTCCTGGTCGACAAGATCGAAAAAAGCTTCGGCGCGCGTGTCCTCTTTAGCGGCGCGTCCTTCCAAATCAACCCCGGCGAGCGCTTCGCGCTCGTGGGCCCCAACGGCGCCGGCAAAACCACCATGCTCAAGATCATCATGGGCATCGACAGCCCCGACGCCGGCCAGGTCCAGTACGCCAAGGACTGCCAGGTGGGCTACCTAGAGCAGGAAACTAATCTGGAGCAAAAGGACACCACCATTCTTGCCGAGGTCATGGCGGCGGCCAAGGAAATCCGCCGCATGGGCGAGCGCGCCAACGAGCTGCAGGCCCAGATCACCGAGCTCTCCGAGCAGGGCAAGGACGTCGACTCGCTCCTAAATGAGTACGGCCAGGTCCAGGACCGATTTGAGCACCTGGGCGGCTACGAGCTCGAGAGCAACGCGCGCAAAATCCTGTCCGGCCTGGGCTTTAAGGTCACCGACTTTGAGCGCCCGTGCTCCGAGTTCTCAGGCGGCTGGCAAATGCGCATCGCACTGGCAAAGCTCTTCCTGCGCCATCCCGACCTGCTGCTTCTTGACGAGCCCACCAACCACCTGGACCTCGAAAGCGTCCAGTGGTTGCGCGGCTTTATCGCGAACTACGACGGCGCCGTCCTCATCGTCAGCCACGACCGCGCCTTCATGGACGCCTGCGTCGACCACGTCGCCGCCCTCGAAAACCGCCGTGTGACCACCTATACCGGCAACTACAGCAGCTACCTCAAGCAGCGCGAGGACAACCTGGAGCAGATGCGCGCCAAGCGTGCTGCCCAGGAGCGCGATATCGCCCACATGCAGGTCTTCGTCGACAAGTTCCGCTACAAGCCCACCAAGGCCGCCCAGGCCCAGGAGCGCATCCGCAAGATCGAGCAGATCAAAAAAGAGCTTGTCATCCTGCCCGAGGGCCACAAGCACATCGACTTTAAGTTCCCCGACCCGCCGCGCTCGGGCGACATGGTCGTGGGCTTGGAGGGCGTGTCCAAGTCCTACGGCAATAAGCACATCTACAGCGATATCGACCTAAAGCTCTACCGCGGCGAGCATGTGGCGCTCGTCGGCCCCAACGGTGCCGGCAAGTCCACCCTCATGAAAATCATCGCCGGCTTGGAGCCGCCCACTACCGGCACGCGCGACCTGGGCACGAACGTGGGCGTGGCCTATTACGCCCAGCACGCGCTCGAAGGCATGACCGAGTCCAACACCGTCCTGCAAGAGATTGACACCGTCACGCCCAAGTGGACCGTGCCTCAGCAGCGCAGCCTGCTGGGCGCCTTCCTGTTTAGCGACAACGACGCAATCGAAAAGCAGGTGCGCGTCCTCTCCGGCGGCGAAAAGGCCCGTCTGGCCCTGGCCAAGATGCTCGTAGCGCCCGAGGCGCTCCTGTGCCTGGACGAGCCCACCAACCACCTGGACATCGACTCGGTGGACATGCTCGAGAACGCCCTGCAAAACTTCCCCGGCACCATCGTGCTGATCAGCCACGACGAGCACCTGGTGCGCGCCGTGGCCAACCGCATCATCGACATCCGCGACGGCAAGGTCACGGTCTACGACGGCGACTACGACTACTACCTCTACAAGCGCGAGGACCTCGCCGCCCGCGCCGCCGCCGAGGCTGCAGGGGAGAGCGCTCCTGTCGCGACCAAGCCCACCAAAACCAGCGCCGCCCAGGCCGACAGCCCCGCTGCGGCCCCCAAGCCGGTCGAGGGTAAAAAGACCAAGGAGCAAAAGCGCGCCGAGGCCCAGGCCCGCGCTGCGCTCAACAAAAAGCTCAAGGGCGTACGCAACCAGCTCAAGAAGATCGAGGCCGAGCTCGACAAAAAGCGTGCCCGCTATGACGAGCTTATGGAATTGATGGCAAGCGAAGAGCTTTATGCCGATCAGGACAAGTTCAACGCCGCGCTGGGGGAATATAACGGGCTTAAGCAAGAGCTGCCCAAGCTCGAGGACGAATGGCTCGAGCTTTCCACCCAGATCGAAGAGGAGACCGCGCGTGAATTCTCGTAAGGCCGCTGCCGTGGCGATGAGCATCATCGCCATCGCCTGTCGCATCTGCGGCATTTTTATGAGTGCGATGACTGTGCTGCTGTGCTTTAGCGGCCTCACCGCCAAACTGCAGATCGTGGGCTTTGTCGTTGAGCTTTCACGCGCGCTGCCGAGCGCCATCGCCGGCTACGGCGTCATCACATCGCCCTTTGGCGGCGTGTTTCGCCTGGATTACGCTATCGTCGCCGTGATTCTATTTGTGGCCGACTACCTGCTTACGCGCGCCTCGCGCCGCGTCCGCTAGGGGATCGACATGTCCAGCAGCTACCTCATGAACCTGCTCGCCAGCGCCGTAGCCGTCATCGTTGGCATCGTGATCCACGAGAGCGCGCACGCCGCCGCAGCCTGGGCGCTCGGCGATAAGACGGCCCGATCGCGCGGTCGTGTCTCGCTCAACCCGCTCAACCATATCGACCCGTTTGGCACCATCATCTTGCCGCTGCTCATGCTTGCCGCCGGCGGCCCGGTGTTCGCCTTCGCCAAGCCCGTGCCCGTCTACCTCAACAACCTCAAGCACCCCAAGCGCGACGAGGTCCTGGTGAGCGTTGCCGGCCCCGCATCGAACATCGCGCTCGCATGTCTTGCCGCAGCCCTCATGCACACGGCATACGGCAACCTCTACGCCAGCATGTCCTTTGCCGTGGCATCACAGATCATGAACTTCGGCGCCACGTTCATCGTGGTCAACCTGTCGCTTGCGTTCTTCAACCTCATCCCGATTCCGCCGCTCGACGGCTCGTCGATCATCGTGCCCTTCCTCAATGGCAAGGCGCTCGCCAACTATTACCGCCTGCAGCAATACGCCATGCCGATCCTTATCATCGTGCTGTACCTGCTGCCCATGTGGACCGGCATCGATGTGATCGGCCGCTATTTCGACGTTACCGTGTATCCGCTTGCTGAGCAGCTGCTCAACTTCGCAATCGCCGGCATCTAAGGTAAACTTACTGGTCGACCGTGCAAAACGGTCGCAACATGCACCCAAACCGCGCCGCGAAGGCGCCGTCAAAGGAGGTCGAAGATGTCGTATCGCGTGTCGACGCAGGTCTACAGCGGACCGTTCGACCTGCTGCTGCAGCTGGTAACCCGCCAAAAAGTAGATATCGGCGCCATCTCCATCAGCGAGGTGGCCGAGCAATACCTTGCCGAGGCCGAGCGCATCGAGGCGCTAGACCTGGACGTGGCGAGCGACTTTTTGCTGGTCGCGGCAACCCTTTTGGACATCAAGGCCGCCTCGCTGGTGCCGCAGGAGGCCCCGCGCAAAGCCGATGACGACGATGACGAGTTCGACGAAAACCTCGAGGAGCTCAGCACGCTTGACGGCGACGCTTTGCGCGAGGTCCTGATCCAGCGCCTGATCGCCTACAAGCAGTTTAAGGGCGCGGCAGCAGCCCTCGGTGCCCGCATGCAGGCCGAAAGCCGCATGCATCCGCGTGTAGCCGGCCCCGACCCCGAGTTCCTGGGGCTCATGCCCGACTACCTGGCCGGCATTACCCTGCGCGGCCTCGCCGTCATCTGCGCCGACCTGGACGGCAAGCGCCAGACCTTCCTGCTGGAGGCCGAGCACGTGGCGCCGCACCGTGTGCCGCTCGACCTGACCGTGGCCTCGGTCGACCGCTTTACCATGGCGCATCAAACCTGCACCTTCCGCGAGCTGTTGGACGGCGACGCCACGACCGAGCAGCTCGTCGTCACCTTCCTGGCCATGCTCGAGCTCGCCAAGCGCGGCTCGCTCACGCTGAGCCAGGACGAGATCTTTGGAACCATTCAAATCAACCGCGTCGAGGGCGCCGAGGCATACGTGTCCGGCGAGGGCCCCGAGCTCACCGAATAGGAGCGGCAACCATGTCAACCCTTTCCACGCTGGAGGCAAACAGCCTCAAAGGCGCCCTCGAGGCGCTGCTGCTGGTATCGAGCGACCCCGTCAGCGCGCCCGCGCTGGCAGGTGCGCTGGATATCGCCCCGGGCGAGTGCGCGTCGCTTTTGGCCGAGCTCAAGGTTGAGTATGAGGAGGCCAACCGCGGCTTTCAGCTGCGCGAGGTCGCCGGCGGCTGGCGCCTGTTTACGCACCCCGCCTACCACGATGTGGTCGAGGCCTACGTGTTGAGCTGGGACACGCAAAAACTGTCGCAGGCGGCGCTCGAGACCCTGGCCGTCATCGCCTACCACCAACCCGTCACGCGCGAGGTGGTCAAGGGCATCCGCGGCGTCAACTCCGACGGCGTCATCGCGTCGCTCGTGGACAAGGGCCTGGTGCGCGAGCTCGGCCGCGACCCCCAGCGCGGTCAGGCCATCATTTACGGCACGACCAACGCCTTTTTGGAAAAGTTCGGCCTGCGCTCCACCCGCGACCTGCCCGATCTGGAGCAGTTTGCCCCCGACGAGCAGTCGCGCCAGTTTATCCGTGAGCGCCTGAGCGGTCGCAGCATTCAGTCCACGCTCGAGGAGCAGGCCGAAGACCTGGACGAAGAGCGCGAACTGATCGATACCGATGTTGAGGACACCGATGACGCAGAGCTTCTGCTCACCGGCAATACCTCGGAGGACATGCATGACGAGGACTAACGAAGCAGGGGAGACGCGCGCCGCAAGCGCCACGAACACCGCAGCGCCCGCGGTCGACGCCCAGCCCGTCTACCCGCACACCATGCGCCTGCAGCGCTTTTTGGCGCGCGCGGGCGTGGCGAGCCGTCGCGGCTCGGAGGACCTGATGACCGCAGGCCGCGTGACCGTCAACGGCCAGGTCGCGACCGAACTGGGTACCAAGGTCGATGTGGACCGCGACCATATCGAGGTCGATGGCATGCCCGTCAAGCTCAACCAGGGCGCCGTGTACCTGATGCTCTACAAGCCGACCGGCTACCTCACCACCATGAGTGACCCGCAGGAGCGCCCTTGCGTGGCCGACCTGGTCCCGCGCGACCGCTTTCCGGGACTCTTCCCGGTGGGTCGCCTGGACCGCGACACCACGGGCCTTTTGCTCTTTACCACCGACGGCGACCTGTCGCAGGACTTGCTGCACCCCAGCAAGCACGTCTACAAGACCTACCAGGCGCTCGTGGACGGCTACCTGACCGATCGCGACTTGGAACCGCTCCGTCGCGGCATCGAGCTCGATGACGGCCTATGCCAGCCGGCGATCTGTCGCGTCATCACCGCGCACGAGGCCGAGGCCGTGGCTCCGCAAGGCGTCAAGCCCGGTACCACTGCCGTGGAGGTCATCATCCGCGAGGGCCGCAAGAACCAGGTCAAACGCATGCTGAGCAAGATTCACCACCCGGTGATCCGCCTGCATCGCTGTAACTTTGCCGGCCTGGAGCTCAAGGACGTAGCCAAGGGCTCGTGGCGCGAGCTTACCGACCGCGAGGTGCAGATCCTCAAGGCCGGCGGTATCCCGCCCAAGCAGGCCGCCTCCAAGCGCGCCGCCGCGCCCGCGTCCAACACCGCGAGCCGCACGCGCCATCACGGCAGCCACGGCTCCGCGCCCAAGCGCAACACCTACCGCGAGCGCTACACGGGCTAGGCAACCCGCCGCGCCTCAACGCCCGCGTCCTATACCAGCACGTCAACCACCGAAAGGAAGCATTACATGATCGTCGCCATCGACGGCCCCGCCGGTTCCGGCAAGTCCACCATCGCCAAGGAGATCGCCCGCCAGCTGGGCTTTAACAAGCTCGACACGGGCGCCATGTATCGCGCCGTCACCTTCGCCGCGCTCGACCGCGGCATCGACCTGGACGACGAGGCGGCCATCGACGCCCTCGCCGAGCAGGTCGAAATCCGCTTTACCAACGGCACCGGCGAGGACACGCGCCTGACCATTGACGGCCGGGACGCCTCGGCTGCCATCCGCACTCCGCAGGTCGACGCTAACGTGTCCAAGGTCTCGGCCTACCCGGGCGTGCGCGCGGCCATGCTCATCCATCAGCGCCGCGCCGCCGAGGACCGCGACATCGTCGCCGAGGGTCGCGACATCGGCACCGTCGTGTTCCCCAACGCGCAGGTCAAGGTCTTCCTGACCGCCGACCCGCGCGAGCGTGCCCGCCGCCGCGTGCTGCAGCGTCACCAAAACGACGCCCAGCCGCTCACCGAAGAGCTGCTCGAAGCCGAGGTCGACGAAACCCTCGACGCCCTCAAGCAGCGCGACAAGCTCGACAGCAGCCGCGAGGTCGCACCGCTCGTTCCCGCTGAGGACGCCGTGCACGTCGACTCCACCGCCCATACCATCGATGAGGTCGTCTCGATTATCGAGGACCTCATCAACCAAAGGAGGTAGCCCATGCGCCTGTTTAAACAGACGCCCGAGGATTACTACAACGCCCCCTACGCCGAGTTCCCGGCGCTCATCCGCGGCACTGTTGCCGTTGTCATGGCAATCCTTTGGGCCTTCTCCAAGCTCATGTGGCGCTGGAAGGTCGAGGACGCCGACCTGCTGTTTGAGCGCCAGGAAAGCCGCGGCAGCGTGGTCATCTGCAACCACACCTCGATGGCCGAGCTCCTGGCTGTAGAGACGGCGCTGTTCTTTGGCGGCCGCCGCATCCGCCCCATCTTTAAGTCCGAGTTCGCCAAGACCAAGATTGTGCGCTGGGCCTTTAGTCGCGTGGGTGGCATTCCCGTCGAGCGTGGCACCGCAGACATGAAGTGTCTGCGCGCCGCCCAGCATGCGCTGCAGCGCGGCGAGGACGTCCTGATCTTCCCTGAGGGCACGCGCATCCGCTCGCGCGAGATCAAGCCCGAGGTTCACGGCGGCTTTGCGCTCATCGCCCAGATGGGCAAGGCGCCTGTCAACCCGCTCGCCATCTGCGGCTGGTCTGATATTACGCCTGCGGGCAAAAAGATCATGCGCCCCAAGAAGTGCTGGATCCGTGCCGGCAAGGCCATCTCGCTATCCGATGCACCGGCCGATCTCAAGCGCAAGGAGCGCCTGGCTTGGTTTGAGTCCGAGGCCATGAACCGCGTCTACGCCATGCGCGACGATCTTTGCGCCGAGCACCCGGGCAGGTTTTAGCCATGGGCGAGGAAGTCATGAATACCGCCGCGGCCGCCGCTGAGGAGTTCGTCCCCACCATCGAAATCGCAGCGCATGCCGGCACCTGTTACGGCGTGCAGCGTGCACTCGATATGGCATTGGCGGCCGCGCCGCAGGCAGGGGAGAACGCACAGGTCCACACGCTGGGTCCGCTCATCCATAACCCCATTGTGGTACGCGAGCTTGCCGAGGCCGGCGTCGGTCTGGCAGACACCTTGGACGACGCCGCATCGGGCACCGTGATTATCCGCGCCCACGGTGTGGTGCCGCAGGTCATCGACGCCGCTCGCGAGCGCGGCCTTACCGTGGTCGACGCTACCTGCCCCTACGTGAAGAAGGTCCACGTGGCGGCCGAGCGCCTGGTGCGCGAGGGCTACCGCGTGATCGTCGTGGGCGAGCCGGGCCACCCCGAGGTCGAGGGCATTCTGGGCCACGCTGGTGATGACGCTCAAGTCGTGAGCTGCGCCGCCGATGCTGACGCGCTGCCGCTCAAGGGCAAGGTGGGCCTGGTTGTGCAGACCACCCAAACCGCGCAGAACCTGGCCGAGGTTGTGGCCTCCGTCACCCCGCGCGTGCAGGAACTGCGCGTGATCAACACCATCTGCGCCGCCACGAGTGAGCGTCAACAGGCAGCCGCCACACTTGCCAACCGCTGTGATTGCATGGTCGTCGTGGGCGGCAAAAATTCGGGCAACACCCGTCGCCTGGCACAGATTTGTACCGATGCCTGCGAGCACACGCATCACATCGAGGAGGCTTCCGAGCTCGAGGCCGCATGGTTTGCCAACGCGCGCCACATCGGCATCACTGCCGGAGCCTCCACCCCGCAAGAACACATCGAACGCGCCGTTGCGCGCATCAAGGAGCTTTGCCGCTAATCATGGACCAGACCGTACCCGCATACGCCGCCGAGGTGGCCGATTACGGGCGCAGCCGCGACCCCGAGCCGGGTGAGGGCGCGCTCGTAAAGAACGTGCGTCCCGAGTCGCCCGCATGGGATGTGGGTATCGAGCCGGGCATGCGCGTGCTCACGGTCAACGGCGAGCAACTGACCGACATGATCGTATGGCTTTGGGAAGCAGACGACGACACCGTCGACCTCGAGGTTCTCGACCCGCGCGACAACACCGTCACCCCCGTGGAACTCGACCGCTTTCCCGGCGAGGACTGGGGCCTTGAGTTCGATGGCCCCATCTTCGACGGCATGCGCACCTGCGTCAACGCCTGCGTGTTCTGCTTTATGACGATGCTGCCCAAGGGCGGCCGTTCCACGCTCTACATTCGCGACGACGACTACCGCCTGAGCTTTTTGCAGGGCAACTTTGTCACGCTCACGAATCTCTCCGACGATGACGTGCAAAACGTCATCGACCGCAACATGAGTCCCATGAACGTGTCGGTCCACGCCGTGAGCCCCGACGTGCGCCGCCGCATGATGGGCCGCAACGCCCAGCGCGGCATGGATGTGCTCGAGGCCATCATGGCCGCCGGCATCGAGATTCACGCGCAGATCGTTTTGTGCCCCGGCATGAACGACGGCGAGGAGCTGGAAAAGACCCTGCGCTTTTGCGAGGAGCACGAGCAGATTACCAGCCTGGGCATTGTGCCGCTCGGTTTTACCAAGCACCAGAACCGCTTTAGCTGGTCCTACAGCGACAAGCCCGAGCTCGCGCGCGAAACCATTGCCATGATCCGACCCTTCCAGGACCGCGCATACGAGCGCTTTGGCCGCCACACGTTCCAGATGAGCGACGAGTTCTATCTGGACGCCGGCATCGAGCCGCCCGAGGCGGACTTTTACGACGGTTACCCGCAGTACTACGACGGCATCGGCATGATCCGCTCGTATCTGGACGAGACCGACGACGTGCTTGCCACCGACGCCGAGCGCCTTGCCCGCGTTCGCAAGGCTATGACCGACCGCGACCAGCGCCTGGTATGTCTTTCGGGCGCCAGCGCACGCGATACCGTCGCCCGCTTCGTGGAGTCTCCACAGGGCCTTTCCGGCACCGTCGCGGCCATCAAGAACCGCTACTTTGGCGGCAACGTGGACGTGACCGGCCTCATCGTCGCGAGCGATATCCTGGAGCAGCTGCCGCAAGACCTGTCGGGGGTTATGCTCTTTGTGCCTAAGCTCATGTTCAACGCTGACGGCATGACGCTTGACGAGTATCATCGTGACGATTTACTCGCAAGCCTTACCAGTCGTGGCGCCGAGGTTCATGTGGTGTCGACCATGCCGCATGAGCTGCTCGATACCCTGGAGCACATCCTTGGCATAACGCCCGCCAATTCAACTATTCCCGCTGACCCTACCCATTAAAGGAGAGCAGATGAAACCTATCGTCGCCGTCGTCGGACGCCCCAACGTGGGCAAGTCCACGCTCGTTAACCGCCTGGCCCAAACCTCAGACGCCATCGTCCATGAGTCCCGCGGCGTTACGCGCGACCGCTCGTATCACACGGCCGATTGGAATGGCCGTGAGTTCACCATCGTCGACACGGGCGGTATCGAGCCGCTTAAGAGCGACGACGTCTTTGCCACGTCCATCCGCGACCAGGCGCTCGCCGCCGCCGAGGAAGCCGCTGTCATCCTGTTTGTGGTCGACGGCCGCACCGGCGTCACCGAGGAGGACGAATCGGTTGCTCGCATGCTCAAGCGCTGCGACAAGCCGGTCTTTCTGCTGGTGAACAAGCTCGACAACCCCGATCGCGAGAACGACAGTATCTGGGAGTTCTATTCGCTTGGCATCGGTGAGCCCACGCCGCTGTCGGCCCTGCACGGCCACGGCACGGGTGACTTGCTCGACGATATCGTGGCCCTGTTACCCGAGGAGGAGGACGAGGTCGCCGACGAGTTCCCCGATGCGCTGAACGTCGCCATCATCGGCCGCCCCAATGCTGGTAAGTCGTCGCTGTTTAACCGCATCCTGGGCGCCGACCGCTCCATCGTGTCCAACATCGCCGGCACCACGCGCGACGCCATCGATACCGTCGTCGAGCGCAACGGCAAGCACTACCGCATGGTCGATACCGCAGGCATTCGCAAGAAGAGCACCGTGTACGAGAACATCGAGTACTACTCCATGGTCCGCGGCCTGCGCGCCATCGACCGCGCCGACGTGGCACTGCTCGTCGTCGACGCCTCCGTGGGCGTCACCGAGCAGGACCAGAAGGTCATGGGCTTGGCCATCGAGCGCGGCTGCGCCATCGTGGTGCTGCTCAACAAATGGGACCTGCTCGACGACGACCGCAAGCGCGAGGCTTGCATGGAGACCGTCGACCGCCGTCTGGGCGTCATGGCTCCCTGGGCCCAGTACGTGCGCATCTCTGCTCTTACCGGCCGCAGCGTCGAGAAGATTTGGGCGATGGTCGACGCTGCCGAGAAGACGCGCTCGCAAAAGATCACCACCTCGCGCCTCAACACGTTCCTCACCGACCTACGCGAGTTTGGCCATACCGTGGTGGACGGCAAGCGCCGCCTGCGCATGCACTACGTGACTCAGACGGGCATCAACCCGCCGACGTTCACATTCTTCGTCAACCACAGCGACCTGGTCAATGACACCTACCAGCGTTACGTGGAGAACCGCATGCGCTCGACCTTCGACTTCGCCGGTACGCCCATTCGACTCTTCTTTAGGAAGAAGGAGCAAAAGGATGCTTAATCCGATCCTGCTGACCGCCATCTGCGCCGTGGTCTCGTTCTTTATCGGGGCGATTCCGTTTGGCCTGATCCTGGGCCGCGTGTTCAACCACACCGACATTCGCAAGGCGGGCTCAGGCAACATCGGCACTACCAACGCATTGCGCGTGGCCGGCCCCAAGGTGGCCGCGCTCACGCTGCTGCTCGACTGCCTTAAGGGCGCCATCTGCGTCCTTATCGCGCGTCCGCTCATCGCGAGCGTGGGCTATGGCTTCCCTGTGAGCATCATGGCTCCCGGTGCCGCCGGCGACTGGATGCTCGGCGTCATTTGCCTGGCTGCCGTGTGGGGACACATCTTCTCGCCCTACCTTAACTTCCACGGCGGTAAGGGTATCGCCGTGGGCCTGGGTGTGATCCTTGCCTGGTACTGGCCCATTGGCCTGTCGCTGCTGGGCATGTTTATCGTGGCCGTCGCCATTACCAAGTTTGTGTCGGTGGGCTCGCTTGTCGCGGCCATCGGCCTTCCCATCGCTGCCTGCGCGGTCTTTCCGTACAGCAGCCTGGGCCTCAAGTTTTGCATGGCGATGATCGGTATCACCGTGGTGTGGGCCCATCGCGCGAACATCAAAAAGCTCATGACCGGTAAGGAGTCCAAGCTCTCGTTTACCAAGCGCGTCACCGAGCCCGACGATAAGTAGGAGAGAGTCATGAATGTTGCGCTGATTGGCTCCGGCTCCTGGGGAACCGCCGTTGCCGGCCTTGCCGCCGCGCGAGCCGAGCGCGTGACCATGTGGGCCCATAGCGAGCAGACGGCAGCTGGCATTAACGGCGAGCACCGTAATCCCCGCTATCTGGTGGACTACGTGCTGCCGGAAAACGTTGTCGCCACGACGGACTTGGCCCAGGCGCTCGACGGCGCCGAGGCCATCATCTTTGCCGTGCCCTCCACGCACCTGCGTGACGTCTGCCACGAGGCGGCGCCGATCATCGCGGACGAGACGCCGGTTCTGTGTCTCACCAAGGGCATCGAGCCCGAGTCCGGCCTGCTCATGAGCGAGGTCATCGCCAGCGAGATCGGCAACGAGTCGCGCGTGGCGGCGCTTTCGGGCCCCAACCATGCCGAGGAAATCTGCCGCGGCGGGCTTTCGGCCGCCGTCATCGCCAGTGAAGATCAACAGGTGGGGGAGACCTTTAAGGAGCTGCTGCTTTCCACGGCCTTCCGCATCTACCTGTCGCAGGACATGACTGGCGTCGAGGTCTGCGGCGCCATGAAAAACGTCATCGCTATCGTATGCGGGATCTCCGCCGGATCGGGTGCGGGCGATAACACGCTCGCCCTCATCATGACGCGCGGTCTGGCCGAGATCAGCCGCCTGGTACACGCCCGCGGCGGTCAAGCCATGACCTGCATGGGGCTTGCCGGCATGGGCGACCTTATCGCCACTTGCACCTCGGAGCATTCGCGCAACCGCACCTTTGGCTACGAGTTCGCGCATGGTGTGTCGCTCGACGAGTACCAGGCGCGCACGCATATGGTGGTCGAGGGTGCCGTCGCGGCCCGCAGCGTCAGCGAGCTCGCCCGTTCACTGGGCGTAGACATTCCGCTCACCTTTGCCGTGGAGCAAACGCTCTACAACGGTGTTACTTTGGATAGGGCGCTCGAGATCCTTACCGACCGCGTCCCCTCTCAAGAGTTCTACGGACTCGCCGACTAGCGCAGAAAGGCTACTACTATGGGTTCCATCAAAATCGCTCCATCCGTCCTTTCGGCCGACATGGCCAACCTCAAGGGCGAGCTCGACAAGATCGCCGGTGCCGACTACGTACACTTCGACGTCATGGACGGTCACTTTACCGGCAACCTGACCTTTGGTGTTGACATCCTTAAGGCTGTCAAGCGCTCCACCGATGTGCCGGTCGACGCGCACCTGATGGTATCGAACCCCGACGAGACGGTCGATTGGTACGCCGACGCCGGTGCCGACATGATCACCGTGCACTACGAGGCCTCCACGCACCTGCACCGCACGCTCACCCATCTGCAGCAGCGCGGCGTCAAGGCCGGCGTGGTGCTCAATCCCGCCACCCCCGTGTGCGTGCTCGAGAGCATTATCGACGTCGTCGATATGGTGCTGTTGATGAGCGTGAACCCTGGCTTTGGCGGCCAGAGCTTTATCCCGGGCACGCTGCCTAAGCTCCGCGAACTCAAGGCCATGTGTGAGCGCCATGGCGTGTCGCCGCTGATCGAGGTCGATGGCGGTATCTCTTCCAAGAACATCGCCGAGGTCGTCAAGGCCGGCGCCAACGTGCTCGTGGCCGGTTCTGCCGTATTTAAGTCCGAAGATCCCGCTGCCGAGGTTGCGCTGCTGCAGAAGCTGGGCAACGAGGCCGCACAGGAGGCATAAACCCTTATGACCGCAGGTCAAAACCGCATACCCGTGAATCTTGACTATGCCGCCTCGACGCCCATGCGCGTCGAGGCGCTCCTTGCGCAGCGCGAGTACGACGACAGCGAGCTTGCCGGCGTCAACCCCAACTCGCTGCATTCGCTCGGCCGCAAGGCCGCTGCGCGCCTTGAAGTGGCACGTCGCGAGATTGCCCGCAGCTTTGGCGTGCGCGTCCGTCCGTCCGAGATCATCTTGACCAACGGCGGTACCGAGGCAAACCAGCTGGCGCTCCTCGGACTTGCCGAGGGCGCACGTCAGCGCGATCGCAAGCGCGACCGCGTGATCGTGTCGGCGATCGAGCACGATTCAATTCTGGATAACCTGCCGCTGCTGCGTGCCGCTGGCTTTACCGTCGACCTGGTGCAGCCCTGCCGCGCGGGCTATATCGAGCCCGCCGCGCTCACTGAGCTGCTGGGCGACGACGTCGCGCTCGTGAGCATTATGGTCGCCAACAACGAGACCGGCGTGGTGCAGCCCATCCGTGAGCTGGCCGCCGCCGCACATGCTGCCGGCGCCTTGTTTCATACCGATGCCATCCAGGGCTACTTGCATATTCCGCTCGATGTCACCGAGCTGGGCGTTGATGCTATGACCGTTGCCGCGCACAAGATCGGCGGCCCTGTGGCATCCGGTGCGCTCTACCTTGAGAACCGCACGCCGCTGCGTCCGCGCATCTTTGGCGGAGGACAGGAAGCCGGCCGTCGCGCCGGTACGCAGGACCTGCGCACGCAGCTTGCCTTTGCCGCTGCCGCCCGTACGCTGGCGCCCCATGTGGCCCAGGAGCGCGAGAAGCTGCAAGCCCTTTCCGACAAGCTCTATGCCACGCTTACGGCCCATCCTCGCATTTACGCCACGATGGGCGACTACGCGCAGGCCGATCGTCTGCCGGGTATGGTTTCGATCTACGTTGACGGCATGGACTCCGAGGAGCTCATCATCAAGCTCGATGCCGCCGGTTTTGAGGTTTCGGCCGGATCGGCTTGCTCGAGCGGCAGCATGGACCCGAGCCACGTGCTCAGCGCCATGGGCATTGGTCGTGAACAGGCATTGGGGTCGCTGCGCATCTCGTTTGATGACCGCGTGAATCCGGGCGATCTGGACGACTTCGCACAGACGCTGCTCTCGATCGTAGGCGCCGCATGATCGTCGCCGAGCTTGAGCGCGCCCTGCTGGCGCGCTACCCCAAGGCGGACGCCGAGGGCTGGGATCATGTTGGGCTATCCGTGGGAGATCCCGCTGCTGATATCACCGGTGTTGCCTGCGCACTCGACGCGACCGAGGCCAACGTGCACCGCGCTCTCGAGGCCGGCGCCAACGTGCTGCTGGCGCATCATCCCATCTATATCAAGGCGCCCGAGGCCTTTTGTCCGGCCGAATCCGCGCGTCCCCAGTGTAGCGCTGCGCTTTACGAGGCGGCTTGTTGCGGCGTGAGCATTATTTCGCTCCATACCAACCTTGACCGCTCGCACGAAGCGCGCGTTCGTCTGAGTGAGCTGCTGGACGCCGAGCCCATGAGCTCGCTGGAGCATGTGGACGAGCCTGAGCTCACCGGTCTGGGCGCACTCGCGACCCTCCACGATGCCTGCAACCTGCGCAATCTCGCCAACCGTGCCGCCACGGCCTTTGGCAGCGACCCGCGCGTGTGGGGCGAAGCCGAGCACCCGTGCCGCACCGTCGCCATTCTGGGCGGCTCCCTCGGCGATTTTGGTGAGCTTGCCATCGCCGCGGGCGCAGATGTTATTGTGACCGGAGAGGCCGGCTACCACGTTGCGCAGGACCTTGACTTGCGTGGCCTGGGCGTGATTCTGCTCGGCCACGACCGCTCCGAAGAGCCGTTCGTGGATATCTTGATGAACTCTGCAGTTGACGCCGGGGTCGACCCCCGACATACGATTAAAATACTGAACCCTTGCCAATGGTGGACTGTGACAAAAGGAGAGAACTTATGAGCGCCGGCGCTACGCTACTCAAGCTGCAACAGATCGATTTGGAGCTCGCGCGCAACAAGAGCGAACTTGCCAATATGCCGGAGCTCAAGGAGCTCGCTTCCAAGCGTAAGACCTATGTGAAGCTCAAGTCCGAGATGACCAAGCTCTACGCCCAGCGCAAGGATCTGGACATTGAGCTCGACGACCTCAACACCACCGAGATTCAGACCAATAACGCCATCGAGGCTGCCAAGAAGCGTCACGTCGACGGTTCTGATTACCGCGAGGTGCAGGACCTGGAAAATGAGCTTGCCACCCTGGCAAAGCGTCTGGACAAGATCGAGCACACCCGCAAGGATGTCGTTGTCGCCCATAAGGAGGCACTCGACCGCGAGGCTCGCGCGCAGGCCATCATCGCCAAGTTCGAGGAGGGTGTGAAGGCCGACACCAAGGCCGCTCGTGCCAAGGCCGCCGACCTCCAGGCCCAGATTGACGCCGCCACCAAGGAGCGCACCGCGCTTGCTGCCACGCTGCCGACCGACGTGCTCACTGACTACGAGCGCCTGCTCAAGCAGTTCCGCGGCCTGGCCGTCGAGACCATCCAGGGCAACATCCCCACGGTTTGCCACACCGCGCTGCAGGCATCGTCCATGAGCGACCTCAACCACGACGGTAGCGAGATTACGCACTGCCCGTACTGCCACCGCCTGCTGGTGCTCCCGAGCAAGGAAGCTTAAACGATGGCGGCGCCCAATAATTCAATGCAACTTGAGGGAAAAACGATCCTGCTGGGTATTACCGGTGGGATCGCCGCCTATAAGTCGTGCAATATCGTGCGCCTGCTGCAAAAGCGCGGCGCGCGCGTCAAGGTCGTTATGAGCGAGCATGCCACGGAGTTTGTGGGGCCGCTCACCTTCCGCGCGCTCACCAATGAGCCGGTCGCGGTAGGCCTGTTCGACGACCCCTCCGATCCCATCCACCACATTTCGCTCGCGCAGGAACCCGACCTGGTGGTCGTAGCACCCGCGACGGCCAATATCATCGCTAAGATGGCCAACGGCATTGCCGATGACCTGATTTCCACGACGCTGCTCGCCACGCCGCGACCCATCGTGATCGCGCCTGCCATGAACAATGGCATGTGGAAGGCGCCGGCAACCCAGGCCAATATGGCCACGCTGCGCGACCGCGGGGTGCACGTGGTTGGCCCCGGTAGTGGCTACCTTGCCTGCGGTGACGTGGACACTGGGCGCATGAGCGAGCCCGAGGACATTGTCGAAGCCATCTGCGAGGTGCTCAACCCCGTGCCGCAGGACCTGGCGGACAAGCGCATCGTGATCACCGCCGGCCCCACGCATGAGCCAATCGATCCGGTGCGTTTTATCGGCAATCGGTCGTCGGGCAAGATGGGCATCGCCCTGGCGGGGGAGGCTGCTCGCCGCGGTGCTGAGGTCACGCTTGTGCTGGGACCGACGTCACTCGACGTGGGTCGCGGCGTTGAGTGCGTACGCGTGCAAACCGCCGCAGAGATGCTGCAGGCGGCGCTAGGTGTCTTTCAGACGGCCGATGCGGCCATTTGTGCGGCGGCTGTCGCCGACTACACACCCGCGGCCCCTGCGGATCACAAGCTGAAAAAGGTCAACGAACGCCTCGATCGCATCGAGCTCGTCGAGACCGTTGATATTTTGGCTGAGCTCTCGCGCCAGAAAGGCGAGCGCCATGTAATCGGATTTGCAGCCGAGACCGATAACGTCGTGGAGTACGCTGAGCGTAAATTGGCCCGCAAGGGCTGCGATGCGATCATCGCCAACGATGTCTCGCGCGCCGATTCAGGCTTTGGAACTGATACCAATAAGGCCTGGATTGTGAGCACAGCGGGCACGAAAGAACTTCCTGTGCTAACAAAACCCCAGCTCGCAGATACAATTTTGGACTTGCTCAAAAATAATTAAAAAAGTTCTTGCGCAAGGCCAAAGTTTCGGGTTAATATACTCCCTGTTGCGAGCGAGAGCAGAGCAACAAAAGCTTCGGGACGTGGCGCAGCTTGGTAGCGCACTTGACTGGGGGTCAAGGGGTCGCTGGTTCGAATCCAGTCGTCCCGACCAGAAGTTTGCAGGTCAGGCACCTAGTGCCTGACCTTTTTTGTTTTTAATCATCATGATTCATTTGCTTAAAGCAACAACTTTCCCGATCGATGTAATCACCGAATCAAAACGTGTACATCAGCCACCAATGATGCCGAAAAATGTCGTTTTTGGGTGCTGATGTACACAAATGCAGAATAGAGCGCAGCCTAGAACCACACTCCACATGTCTGGACTCTCTATGCTTACGCTGGATAGACATCGCTAGAACGGGTATAGTATCGAGAGTTTTGTCGTTTACCAGCGGGGGAGTCCTGTGGGCATCAAGAAGAAGATCAAAAAGGAGCTTATCGGCACTTCCGATTACCCGTCGAATAAGATCTTTACGATCTCCAATTTCATTACCTTTACGCGCCTGGTCCTCACGCTCGTCTTCCTGTACCTGTTTGTGACGGACAACAACCGTGTCGTCGCCATTGTCATCTATGCCATCGCGGCTTCCACCGACTGGATGGACGGCCAGATTGCCCGCATGACCAAAACGGTCTCGTGGCTCGGCAAGGTTATGGACCCCATCTGCGACCGTGCACTGCTGTTTACCGGCGTGTTGGGCCTGGTAGTCCGCGGCGAGCTTCCCATCTGGGTCTGCGTGCTCATTATCGGCCGCGATATCTACCTGGGCATCGGCACGCTCATCGTGCGCCACTACCACCGTCGCCCCATCGATGTCGTCTTTCCCGGCAAGATCGCCACGGCACTGCTCATGACCGGCTTCTCGCTCATGCTGCTGGGCTTTCCCGTCGTCGACGGCTGGCAACTGCTGCCCGCGACGTTCACGGCATTCCCGGGCCTCAACGGCAGCTCGGTGCCCCTCGGCATCTTCTTTGTGTACGGCGGCGTCATCTTCTCTATGCTCACCGCTGTCATCTATTCCATTAAGGGCGGGGCGGCCATTAAACAGGCCATCGCGCATCCCGAGGACGAGGACACCGACTTTCTCAACCCCGAAATCGAAGACTGATTCATTGGGGTATGATTACGTACGGTTCATTCTTTGCGGCGTGGCCGCGTTAGATAGGGGTTGTCATGGACAACAAGGTTAACAATATGCCTCAGAACGATAAGACTGCGGACGCTACCTGCGTTTTCCGTGTTCCTTCGAGCGATGTCACCGTTCCCGACCTTATGGCCAACGTGCACATCACCGCTCCGGTTCTGTCCATCGTCAAGGGTCCGCAGACCGGAGCTGCCTTTGAGCTCGAGGACGACGTGACCACCATCGGCCGCGATCCCGCGAACGGCATCTTCCTTAACGACATGACGGTCTCGCGCAGTCATGCCCGCATTATTCGTGAGGGCCTGGGCGCCCGTATTGAGGATCTGGGGTCGCTCAACGGCACCTGGGTCGACGGCGCCATCGTCAACGGTGCTCCGCTGCACGACGGCTCTTCCGTTCAGATCGGTACGTTCACGCTCATCTACCACGAGAGCACGCCGGAGCGCATCGAAACCGGTGAGTAGGTAATGGCCGAACGCAACTATCTGAGTATCGGCCAAGTCGTCAACCTTCTTCGAGGCGCATACCCCGATCTATCGAACTCAAAAATTAGATTTCTAGAAGATGAGGGGCTCATCACCCCTCATCGTACGCCTAAGGGGTATCGCCAGTACTCCAAGGAAGACGTTGACCGTCTCGAGGTCATCCTGCACCTGCAGAAGACCCGCTACATGCCGCTCAACGTCATTAAGCAGCGCTTGGAAAACGCAACGGACCTGTCCACTTTGGCTTACGAGGTGGGTCTTCTGTCCGATGTTCCGCTTAAGACGGAGCCCAAGGAGACCAAGCAAAAGCTGCATCCCATCGAGACGATCCCCGACATGCTCGGCGTCGAGATCTCGTTTATCCGCTCCCTTGCCGAGAACGATCTTATCCGCATCATCAAGAGCCCGCAGAACCGTGAGCTCGTCGATGGCCGAGATTTCCCGATTATCCGTTACTGCTCGGAGCTGTCGCGCTTCCACATTGAGCCACGCAACCTGCGTCAGTACGTATCGTCGGCAAACCGCGAGTCTTCGATGTTTGAGCAGGTTCTCGTGAGCATGCTCGGCATGGATACCTCCGATGACGAGCGCGACGCCAAGCTCGAGCGCGCTTTTAAGAAGCTGCACGACCTCACCGAGGGTGTGCACACCGCGCTCCTTAAGAACCGTGTCTTTGAGTCGCTCAACGCCGTGGTCGAGGACGCTGACATCGATGCTCTCGATGAGGAGATCGCGCGTTCCGAATCCACCAAGGCTAAAAGCGATGGGGCAAGCGTTCCCGCGGTTGCCGCGCATGACGAGTCGCTCGTGCAGCCGTCCAAGGTCGTTGCCCCCTCGCATAGCTCGTCTGCTAACACGGGCAAATAACCGCCGTTCACCCGGCAATCCATGAAAGGTCACGCCATGTACGACTTCGAATCTCATATCGTCGATATCCCCGACTATCCCGAGCCCGGAGTCGTATTTAAGGACATCACGCCGCTCTTTGGCAATCCCGAGGCTCTGAAGGCCATGGTCGATGCGCTCGCCGAGCATTTTGCTGGCATGGGTATTACCAAGGTCGTCGGCCCCGAGGCTCGTGGCTTTATGGTGGGCGTGCCCGTGGCCGTCGCCCTGGGTGCCGGCTTTGTTCCCGCACGTAAGCCGGGCAAACTGCCGCGCAAGACGGTGAGCGAGAGCTACGAGCTCGAGTATGGAACGGATTCTATCGAGATCCACGCCGATGCTATCAGCTCTAAAGATACCGTGTTGATTCTGGACGACTTGGTCGCGACGGGCGGAACCGTCGAGGCAACAGGTAAACTGGTGCGAGATATGGGCGCAAAGCTTGTGGGCTACGGTTGTATCCTTGAGCTTGCGTTTCTCAACCCGCGCAAGAAGCTCACGCCTTCTAACGAGGACGTTGAACTCTTTAGCCTGGTAACGGTGGACTAGCCGCTACCCTTAGATACCGGAAAGGAAGCTACATGCGCACAGCAAACACGCACAGAAACATGGCACGCTGCGCTGCTACGGCAACCCTCGCTTGTGTTTTGGGCCTGGGCCTCGTGGCTCCGGCCTACGCCGATACCGCATCCGACCTTGCCGCTGCTCGTACCAAGCTCGAGCAGATCGGCACCCAAACCCAGCAAATTCATGAAGAACTCTCCGCACAGACGCAGGAGCTTGATCAGACTGCAGGCGAGATAACGCAAAAGCAGCAGGAGATTGCGGAGGGTCAGGCAAAGCTTTCGAGCTACGTTGCCGGTGAATACAAGACCGGAGGTCTGAGTCTCCTTCAGGTTCTGACGGGGGTCGACGATCTGGGCGACATGCTCAACCGACTGTTCTACTACGGCAAGGTTTCTGACAAGCAGGCCCAGACAATTCAGGAGGTCAAGGACCTTAAGCAGCAGCTCACCGATAAGCAGACCGAGCAGGAGAAGAACGTCGCCGCGACGCAGAAGAAGGTCGACGAGCTCAATGCCCAGCAGGCTGAGGCCCAGAGTGTCGTGAACTCCCTGGATTCACAGCTGCAGGCCGAGCTTGCTGCCGAGGCCGAGGCCAACGCCGCGCTTCAGGCTGGCATCAATGCCAGCACCGCCGAAAAGGCCACGGTGAGCAACGACACCGCTGGTACGACCGAGAACAACAACAACGGTGGTGGCACGACCAACAATGGCGGTCAGACCAACAACAACCAGGGCGGCAACACGCCGGCTCCAACGCCGCAGCCCGTTACGCCCGCTCCGGCTCCCACGCCTTCAGTACCGAATCAGTCTGTTGATGGTGGCTCCGTTGTTTCACGCGCCTACAGCAAGCTCGGTTGTGCATATTCTTGGGGCGGCATTGGACCGAACAGCTTTGACTGCTCCGGCTTTGTGAGCTACTGCCTCACCGGCCGTTATTGCCGTCTTGGCACCACGGGCACCTTCATGGGCTGGACCCGCGTGTCCGATCCCCAGCCTGGCGACGTCGTGGTTAACTCTTACCACACCGGCATCTACATTGGTAACGGTCAGATGATTCACGCTTCCGACTACAGCACGGGTGTTATCATCAGCTCTGTTGCGGCTGGCATGAATAACAATTACATTTTCGTACGCTACTAAGTGTTTTAACTCAGCAAACGAAGGTGGACCTCGTATCCTTTGGGAGCGAGGTCCATTCTTTTATCTCGACCGCCCGTTTTGCGTATAAGCAACAATCTAGTTTTGAATACTAGATATGCGCAGCATCTTTCCAAAAGATAGCTATAATTGTTGAGGAACAACTAGAAAGGACCCTCAATGAGCTGGGCACTTATCTCAGATTCGAGCTGCAATCTTCGCGATTGGCAACCAACCGCACCTCATACTACCTTTGCATTCGCGCCTCTTAAAATCCGAGTAGGGGAGCGTGAATTTGTCGATGACCTCTCGCTCGATGTTCACGAGCTTAATGTTGCCATTCAATCGGAAGCCAGCGCATCATCGAGCGCCTGCCCAAGCGTAGGGGAGTGGGCTGAGCTCTTTAAGCTCGCCGACAAGACGATTTGCATGCCAATCTCCGAGGGCGTCTCTGGAAGCTATAATGCTGCTGCTACAGCACGAGATATGGTACTTGCCGAGGAGCCCAATCGTCAGATTCACCTGGTCAATTCGCGGGCAGCTGGTGGCAAGATGGATCTGATCTTCTTACTGTTTGATCGTTATCTTGCAAGTTACCCAGACGTTTCCTTTGAGGACGCCTGCGATTACTTCGATAGTCTCGAGCAGAACAGCAAGATTCTCTTTAGCCTGTGTAATTACGAGAACCTTGCAAAGGCTGGACGCATTCCTAAGGCAGCCGGCGTTATTGCCAACAAGCTCAATATCCGCATTTTGGGCACGGCGAGCGAAGCGGGCAAAATTGAACTCGTTGGGCACACGCGTGGCGAAAAGAAGATGCTCACCAAGATTGTCGACACCATGGAGGCCGAAGGCTTTACCGGCGGTGAGGTCGTTATCGACCATGTTGAGAATGAGGCGGGCGCCCAGGCACTTGCCAGCCGCATTGTGGAGCATTGGCCCGACTCTAAGACCATCATCATGCCCTGCAACGGGCTAGATTCTTACTATGCCGAGATGCACGGCCTCATCATCGGCTACGGCATGGGCGTGGCTTCGGGCCGATAATGTCCAGCTTGACAAATGCACGGGCGGGATAAGGGGCCAATGGCTCTTTATCCCGCCCGTCTTATGCCTCGATTAGCTATTAAACCCATTAAACTTAAGGTAGCTCATCAGGTACGCCTTCGATACAAAAGACGAAACCGCACTGCGTACGAGCAGCGATTCGCGCGTAACCTGGTGTGCGGTATCGGGCACGGGAGTCTGCTCGACGGAAAACGCCGCACGAATCGATGCCTCAAGTTGATCGACTACATAATCGAAAGCCGTCGGAGCGTCATAGCTCAAGCGCTGAATATTAAAGAGCGCCTGAACCGCAGCGATGGGCAGCACCTGCTTAAAGATACAAATGGCGATGAGACGCGAAATCTGCTCACGGCCATACTGCTTTTTAACCGGAGAAGGAACGAGGCCGACCTTTACGTAGTTATTGATCATCGATGGCGTAATAACGGGCTGCTCTACGCAAATCGAAAGCGGTTCCATCCACAGCGCCACATATTCAATAACCTGATCGCGATAGAGCGTTACGTTGGGCAGCTGATCATAGCGTGGCAGGCTCAACGCGTTGAGTTTACCCACTATATCGGACTGAATAAATGCATCCGGCAGCACCGTCGGCTGAATATCCTCCGGCTTAATGCTGACCGATGTATCGGACATCGGGATAACATGTTTGACGTGGTTCATGAGGTTCCTCCGTTCATTTTCTATATTGTATTCTAGATAATCTAGTTTTGCATACCATATAGCCGCTAAGTAAAAGTGGTTGGACAGCACATTGAAGCACCGTCCAACCACTTTGTTTAAAGATAGCAACCTTACATAAGATATATTATCGTACTTATCCGCGTAGGAAAGCGTATGCGCTGGTAGCCGCTATGGCTCCGTCCGAAACGGCGGTCACAACCTGGCGTAAACGCTTGGAGCGGATATCGCCGGCTGCGAATAAGCCGGGCGTACGGGTGGCCATCGAATCGTCGGTAACAATGCCGCCGTCCGGAGCCAGATCGACGAGATGCTCAACCAGCTCGGTGTGTGGCTGCGTGCCCGCAAAGACAAAGATGCCAAAAGAGCCAGGTTCAAAGGACTCAGTCTGCATTTCACCAGTCGCATTGTCCTTGAACGTGATTGTCGTGGGCATCGATTCACCAGAAAGCTCAACAATACTAGTTTGGTACCTAACTGAAATATTGTCCTTAGCAAGTACCTTATTCACAACGCCCTCGGGTGCACGGAACTGATCGCGACGCAACACAATGGTCACGCTGCTGGCAATGTCGGACAGGAACAGCGCCTCCTCGCATGCCGAATTGCCGCCTCCGATAACAAAGACCTGCTTGCCACGGAAGAACATACCGTCACACGTCGCGCAATACGAAACGCCACGACCGCGATACGTGTCCTCGCCAACAAAACCCGCAGGACGTGGCGTGGCGCCCATGCACGCAATGACGCTCTTGGCCGTTATGTCGCCCATATCATGATGGATGGTAAATTGAGCCGCATCGGCATCGTAATCGACGCCTGTCACCATACTCCATTCAACCTGAGCTCCCAGGCCTTCAGCATGCTGTTGGAATCGCTCACCAAGTTCAACACCGCTCAGCAGCGGAATGCCAGGATAATTCTCAATCTCGTTGGACGTGGCGATCTGTCCGCCAGACATACCCTGCTCAAGGACAGTCGTCGTCAGGTTGGCGCGCGCCGCATAAATGGCGGCAGCATAGCCCGCAGGGCCGCCGCCGATAATCGCAACATCGATTGTCTGATCGGTAGTCATGAAGAGTCCTCTCGTCGAAACGTTGTCGTTCTTTGCGCTCATACCCAAATTTACATGAACGTGACACTCATGCACTACAATGATAAATCCGTGTTACAACGTCGAAGGGGAGTTATCGATGGATCAGACGCAGACGAGCGACGACGCTCCCCTGCTCACACACAGCACTCCCCAATCGGAGCAAACCACGCTCTTGGCCAAGCAAAAACCTCTCGTGACCATCGTGCACGCGTCGGTCGGCTCGGGCCACAAGGCCGCCGCAAATGCGATTGCGCAGGCATTCGACCTCATCCGTGGCACCAATGGCATCCCCGAGGATGTTGAGATTGAAGTACTCGATATCCTTGATTTTGGACGTATTAAATTCGACGGCAATAAGACCGCGGCTTCTTTTACGGGAGCCACGCGCCCCATTTACGACCTGACCTGGCGATATACGCTTACGGGACATCTTCTTTGGGGTGGCGGCACGGCATGGTCGCGAATTATGTTCCCCGCCTTCAACGAATATATACGTAGCCGCAGGCCCATAGCCGTGGTCGCAACGCACATCACAGCAGCCAATGTTGCCGTGGGCGCCCGCGTAATTACGGGTATCGATTATCCTGTCATCTGCGTACCGACCGACTACGAAGTCGAGGGCTGGTGGCCCCACAAGGACACCGATCTATTCTGTGTTGCCAACGAATTTATGGCCGAAACACTGCGTCCGCGCAAGGTGCCCGAGGCAAAGATTCGCATTACCGGCATTCCTATCCGCGCCGGATTCGACACGGATTACGATCGCGAGGAAGAGCTAGCCAAGTTCAACCTCCCCATCGACAAGACCGTCGTGCTGGTAATGGCCGGTGCCAGCCTACCTCAGCCTTACGTCCGCTTTCGCGCGGCGATGGACCACACGCTCCCCTTCCTGCGCAGCTTCGAAGACATGCACTTTGTCTTTTTGCCCGGCAAAGACGTGGAGTATGCCACCCGGCTAAAGACGCTCTTCGATGCCATGAAGCTCGAGAACGTCACGGTGTTGGACTATGTCGACGACATGGCGGCCCTCATGCACGGCTGCGACCTGGCAATCCTCAAATCGGGCGGGCTCACGGTCACCGAGTGCCTATGCGCACATCTGCCGATGATCCTGCTGGGCAAATCGTACGGCCAGGAAAAAGCCAACACCACCATGCTCACCGGCATGGGCGCCAGCATGCACGTCACCACGGCACGAGAGCTCATCGTGACGTTGCGACATCTTCACGATCATCCGGAGTCACTTAGGGCGTTGCTCATCAATGGCGAAGTCCTGCGCCGCCCCCACGCAGCCGAAGACATCGCCGTCGCCACCATGGAACTCGTAGGCAAACCCCAAAAGCGCAAACGAGCCTTCTGCCGCTTCTACTGGGGCGGAAAACCTGCGCATATCAGGTAGACGAAAGTCCGCTGCTCGGCGGGAGCCGCCCATATATCATTCCATGCTCAAACATTCTCGCTGCGCTGCGAAACTGCGCGTGGAACGATATATGGGCGGCTCCCGCCGAGCAGCTACGTTTACGTGCTAGCAGCTATGCCAGATTCCCTACCATTAGAACCTGCAAAGGAGAAACCGGAAAAAATAAATATAGTAAGCCGATGCGAGAAAGGAGGTTTTCCTTTATCGCATCGGCTTACTAGAAAGAAAGGCTTTTATTTTTCAAGCGAGTAACCGCCCGCCCGCCTCTCACACATATCGTTCCACGCGCAGTTTCGCAGTGAGCGAAGCGAAGCGAGAATGTTTGAGCATGGAATGATATGTGTGAGAGGCAGACGGGAGGGATATGAGCGCCCTAAGCGACGCCGCTGGAGCCGAAGCCGCCGGCTCCTCGGTCGGTTTCGTCTAGTTCTTCTACTTCTGTGAGGTTGACCGTGGGGACTTCTTGGATGACGAGTTGGGCGATGCGGTCGCCTTTGTTGATTTGGATGTTGTTCGTGGGGTCTAGGTTGATGAGGATGACTTTGAGCTCTCCTCGGTAGTGGGCGTCGATGAGGCCAGGAGTGTTGACTATGGACAGGCCTTGCTTAATGGCCAGGCCGCTGCGGGGCTGGACGAAGCCGGCGTAGCCGTCGGGCAGCGCGATAGCTAGGCCCGTGGAGACCAGACGACGCTCAAAGGGCTTCAGAATGCAATCCTCGTTGGCTCGGAGGTCAAGACCGGCATCCGTGGGATGTGCGTATTTGGGAAGTTCGACGGTTGGGTCGAGACGTTTAATGTTAACGGTAATGTTGGACATGAAATCACCTTAGCTTATCGAGCTCTTGCAGAAACTCATCGACGTCTTTGAAATCGCGATAGACCGAGGCAAAGCGGATGTAGGCCACTTTATCGATCTTGGCCAACCGCTTAAGAACCATATCGCCCAGCTCATGGGACGTAACAGCCGTAAGCGTGCGGGAGCGAAGCTCGACCTCAATATCGTCAATGATCTCGTTGAGCTTTTTAGTGTCGATATCTCGCTTGATCGTAGCTCGCATCAAACCGACCAGCAGCTTATTGCGATCGAACCGTTGCTTGGTTCCGTCTGACTTAATGACCTCGATAGGGTCTTCACAACGCTCAAATGTCGTAAAGCGATAATTGCATGAGCAGCATTCGCGACGGCGCTTGATGGTGTTATTAGATTCCTGCATGCGGGAATCAACAACGCGGGTATGTGCCTTGCCGCATTTAGGACAGCGCATGGTACCTCCTCTAAAACGATTACAAGGGTACCATGCGACGGTACTTAAATCTTAGGAACGTGCGGGAACTTTAAGATGCGCACCGGCATCGAGCGAGCCATGCTCCAGGTGATTGACGTTGCGGATCATATCAGAGGTCTCCTGTGTGGAAAGACCCTCAATCGGATGCTCCTGGGCAAGCGACCATAAGGAATCGCCAGACTGAATACGGACGGTCTCGTAGGTAACGTTGGATGCCGACTCAGCATAAGCGGCATGACGAGCGCTGAAGATCGAAGTAGCAAGTACAAAGAAGAGCGTGAGTGCAACGGCCAGGGCAACAATCGTCGAGGCCTTTAGGGCAACGGGGGCTGAGGTCGTGGCGACACACTGGCTGCGGACGGGCTTGCCAGGCAGTGTTTGGAAACCAGATCGGCCGCCTTTGACAACCGTGAAAGCCGGCGCCGCAGGCGTCTCGAGCTTAAGGGCGAGGTTTCCCTGGACCATATCCGTTGCGTTCATCATGTTCTCCTCTCGCGTGTTTTGCTGAGAACAGTTTTATCAAGCCGCGCGGACAAAAATGTCTAGCGCGAGAACGAATGTTCGGTTATTATTATCTTCGAACAGTTGTTCCTGTCAAGCAAAAATCGAACATTTGTTTGACATTGGCAGAGAGGATCCCCTGATGGCTCGCAAAATTACCAAGCGTCAGCAGCAGATTTACGACTTCATCAAGGAATATCAGCAGGAGAAGGGCTATCCGCCCAGTGTGCGCGAGATGGCATCGGCCGTAGGCCTCTCCTCCCCCAGCACGGTGCATGCTCATCTCTCTGCCCTGGAGGCTCGAGGGCTGCTCAAGCGCGATGCCACCAAGCCTCGCGCCCTAGAGCTCTTTGATGAGGACGGATCTTCTGTCTCGATTTCCAAATCCGATGAACCCACAGCGCCCCGCGGAACAGTCTCGCTGCCGCTTGTCGGTCGCGTCGCGGCCGGGATTCCCATTCTGGCCGAGCAAAATATCGAAGACACCTTTACCATCCCGACCGAAATCGCCACAGACCAGGGCTCCTTTATCCTTGAGGTGCATGGGAGCTCAATGATCAACGTCGGCATCTACAACGGTGACTACATTATCGTTCGCGAGCAAAAGAGCGCCATGAACGGCGAAATCGTCGTGGCCATGATTGATGGCTCAGCGACCGTCAAGACGTTCTACAAGGAGCAGGGGCGCGTGCGCTTGCAGCCCGAGAACGACACTATGGAACCCATCTACGCGACGAACCCCGTTATTTTGGGTAAGGTTGTCGGTTTAATGCGCCGGTTCTCGTAATGCAAAAACGCATCACCATATTTGATACCGTCCGCGGGTTTACGATGCTGTCGATGGCAGGTTTTCACGCCTGCTACGATTTGGCCTACCTATATGGATGGGATATGCCATGGTTTACCGAAACGGTTTTCCAGGATATCTGGCGCGCCAGTATCAGCTGGGTTTTTTTGTTTATCGCCGGTTGGATGTGCACGCTCTCGCGTAATAACGTTAAGCGCGCCCTCAAGTACGCGGCCGCAGCTTTGATCGTATGGATTGCAACTACACTGGTATCAGTCGACGATTCGGTAAACTTTGGCATCATTTATTGCATGGCGGCGTGCACCGCGGTAGTTGCGCTCACCCGTCCGTTACTCCAAAGATTACCGGGCTCGTGGGGCATCGCAGCGTGCCTTGTTCTTTTTGCCCTAACCTGGGGCATTCCAAAGGCGGTCTACCCACTCCCCTACCTGGCATGGCTTGGATTCCCGGGGCCGGATTTTGTTTCGGGAGATTACTATCCGCTCATTCCGTTTGTCTTTATGTACCTTACCGGCTTTTTTGCTGCCCAGGCAGCACAAGCATCAAGCCACGAAGCGCCGGCATGGGCATACGCCAATCCCATCCCGGCGCTCGCAGTCCTCGGTCGGCATGCCTTATCGTTCTACCTGCTCCATCAGCCTGTCATTCTAGGCGTGCTAGAGCTCGTTTATTCCGTACGATAGCGCTCAAGACGCGGCGCGATTCGGGCCGGCATCTTTGCCACAATGCGAACGCCGTCCTCTAGATATTCCTCATGCAGAAGGGTTCCCTGCTCATGCACCAGCGTAATGAGGGCGCCCTCGCGATACGGGATATCAGCGGAAAGCAATACATCGGTGGCAGCTGCCTCACGAGCAATGCGGTCGACGAGATCATCGAGTCCCTCGCCCGTCTGGGCCGAGAACAGCACGGCCTCGGGATAGCGACGATGGAAACTCAATCGATCAACGCTATCGAGTAGATCAATTTTATTGAACACCGTAAGCGTCAAACGCTCACCGGCACCAATCTCGTCAAGAACGCGATCGACTGCCTCGAGTTGGCGCTCGTAGTCCTCGTCAGAGGCATCCACAACTTTAAGGATCAGGTCGGCACCAAGGACCTCAGACAGCGTGGACTTAAAGGCATCAACGAGGCCATGCGGTAGCTTTTGAATAAAGCCAACCGTATCGGTAATGGTCATACCACGACCGCCGGGCAAGCGATACGAGCGTGTCGTCGGATCAAGCGTGGCAAACAATTTGTCCTGTGAAAGCACCGTAGACCCGGTCAGGCGATTGAGCAACGTCGACTTACCGGCATTGGTATAACCGGCTAAGGCAACGCGAAACGCTGGCGACTCGATACGGCTCTTTGACTGGACATCGCGGCGCTGTTCAACCTGCTTAAGCTCGCGACGAAGCGCGGCGATCTTGTTGCGAATTAAACGTCGGTCAACCTCGAGCTGGCTTTCGCCCTGACCAAAGCGCGAACCAATGCCACCGCGTGTCTGCTCTTTAGCAAGGTGGCTCCACATACCGCGCAAGCGGGGCAACAGATACTGCAATTGGGCAAGCTGCACCTGCAGGCGACCCTCACGAGTCTGAGCGTGCAGGCCAAAGATATCGAGAATCAACGCCGTACGGTCGATAATCTTAACCGGTTCGCCCACGGCTTTCTCAAGATACGACTGCTGAGAGGGCGTTAAATCATCGTCGAAGATAACAACATCAGCATCCATACGATGCACGAGCCCGCAAAGCTCCTCAACCTTACCGGAGCCGATAAACGATTTTGGATACGGCTTAACCAGACGCTGTGACAAACGCGCCACGCACTGAGCGCCAGCCGTATGGGCAAGGCGCTCAAGCTCGTCAAGCGAACGATCGAGCGGCCAGGCGTTATCGCGCCACTCAACTCCGACAAGAACGGCACGTTCGGGCTCAGGTGCTGTGGGAACGAGGGGAAACCGAGCCATTAGGCCGCCTCAATACGATGAAGGATATCCTCAACGACCTCATCGATCGTAAACACGTCCATATCAAACCACACAATGCGGTCATCGCGTTTAAACCACGAAAGCTGACGCTTGGCATAGCGACGCGAACGCGTCTTGATGAGTTCGCGAGCCTCATCCATAGAAATCACGCCGTTGAGGGCATCGATAATCTCTTTATAGCCGATCGCCTGCATCGAAGTCAGGGCATCTCCCAGCCCCTGATCCATAAGACCGCGAACCTCATCAACAAGACCCTGCTCAAACATCAGATCGACGCGAAGGTTAATGCGCTCGTAAAGCGCCTCGCGATTACGCATCAATCCAAACCACAGAGCGTGATAATGCTCGCGCGGAACACTAAACTGCGACTTTTGCTGCGCGTAGGACACGCCATCATCGTGCATTTCGAGCGCGCGAATCACACGACGAACATTATGGGGGTGGATCACCGCAGCGGACTCGGGGTCACGCTCAGCAAGCAGCGCATGCAGCGCTTCCTCGCCAATGCGCTCGGCAAGCTCCTGATATCCCGCGCGGCGATCGTCCTCAAGCTCGCCCGAGGGAAAATCCATCTCATCCAGGGCGGCCTTGAGATAAAGGCCTGTGCCCCCGCAAAAAACCGGTAGGCGGCCCTCGCCCAGCAAGCGCTCAACATGCACACGAGCGTCTGCCTGATACAGCGCTGCAGAATATGCAATACCCGGTTCAACAATGTCGACCAGGCGTAAAGGCGCCGTGCATTCCTCGGGTGCCATCTTGGCAGTGCCGATATCCATACCTCGGTAGATTTGCATAGCGTCACACGACAGCACTTCGGACGAAAGACGAGCCGCTAAACGATCTGCGACATCACTTTTGCCAACCGCGGTCGGACCGACAATCGCAACGGCGGAAAGGCCTGCCCCGGGAGAAATCATTAGCGCGGCTCGCCCACAACGGATCCGGACAGATACCAGGTCTTAGCAACGTCGACGTCAACATCGACAATCTTGCCAATCAACTGATCGATGCTGTAACCCTCGGGAATCGGTGCATGAACGGTCTGGTTCTTAGGACTCTTGCCCAGCAGCACCGCGTCATTCTTTTTGCTCGTACCCTCAATAAGTACCGGCACAACGGTGTGGAGCTCACCCTGGTTATACTCGTGCGCTGTGGTCTCGATGACCTTCACCAGACGGTTGAAACGCTCAAGAATCACCTCATGCGGCGTGGGATCGTCAATCTCGGCGGCCGGAGTACCGGCGCGCTTGGAATAGATAAACGTATAGGCCTGAGCATAACGGACCGTCTCGGCAAGCGAGAGCGTCTGCTCAAAGTCTTCCTCGGTCTCGCCGGGGAAGCCCACGATGATATCGGTCGAAAGCGCGATATTGGGCATGCGATTGCGAATGCGATCGACGAGCCCCAGATAATCCTCGCGCGTATAGCGACGGTTCATCTCTTTAAGGATGCGCGTCGAGCCCGACTGAACTGCAAGGTGCAGCTGCGGCATAACGGCAGGCGTCTCGGCCATTGCGTCGATGGTCTCGGGCAACAGGTCCTTGGGATGCGAGGAAGTAAAGAAGATACGCTCTACACCCGTATCGCCCACGGCACGCAACAGATCGGCAAAGCGCGGCTTGCCAAACAGATCGCGACCATAGGAGTTGACGTTTTGACCCAACAGCGTGACCTCACGCACGCCCTGGCGTACTAAACCGGTTACCTCGTCGACAATCTCCTCGAATGGGCGGCTCTTTTCGCGACCGCGCACATACGGCACGATGCAATAGGTGCAGAAGTTATTACAGCCCGTCATAATGGGGATCCAGGCGTGATACTGGGTCTCACGATGCCACGGCATGCTCATAGCATCCGTGTCCTCGTGTTCATAGGTGCGAATATGACGCTTGCCGTCCAAGAACGCCTCGGCAATGAGCTCGGCAACATGCGCGATGGAATGCGTGCCAAAGATAACATTGACGTTATCGACATTGGTGAGCAAACCCTCGCCGTCGCGCTGCGCGATGCAGCCGCCCACGGCGACCACACGCTTGCCAGAGGGCGAAGGCGGAAGGCTCTTACAAGAGTTGCACTGACCGTACAGACGGGTGTCAGCGGCCTCACGAACGCAGCACGTCATGAACACGACAATGTCAGCATGCTCCGGATCAAGCGCCATGAGGCAGCCATACGAGTCGAGCAGGCCGCTCACGCGCTCGGAGTCGTGCTGATTCATCTGGCAGCCAAAGGTGCGGATAAAGTAGGTTTTACCGGCAAGAATATCGAGTACGGAACCCTGGTCCATGTGTATAAGTCCTAACGAGGTGGAATAGGCGGAATCAAAGAGCGCGGGCAAAGAGCAAACACGCTAGGCCACAGGTTTAACGTCGTCCATCACAACGTTATCCATAGCAGCTCGATTAATCTGATGAACGTAAATAGAAAGACGGATGGCCGTGCGCGACTCCCCGTTAATGAGGATGTCGGAGAACACCGGCGCGCAGGAAATATCAAACCCGGTTGGAATCAAAAAACCGCGTGCAATGGCCACGGCCTTGATGGCCTGGTTGACGGCACCCGCGCCGACACACTGGATATTGACGGGGACACCATCTTTGACCATGCCGGCAATGGCGCCGGCAACGGACGCGGGCGATGATTTGCTTGATACCTTCAGGCAATCCATGAAGAAACTCCTGCGTTTAAAAGTACGTTTTAACTGCAATAACTGTATCGTACCGAACGGACTCGGTAAAGATGCTATTCCTCTTTGGCAAGATCGAACGTCACGGTAATACGATCACGCGAAACACGAATCTTGGGGTCGCCGCAAAGGTTGAGATAGTACCGCGATGCAAGATCGTTAAAGTCGCGTTCGACGGCTCGCGAGAACTGCGCCATGTCGTCCTTGGCGATACGCAGCCCGCGACGATCCTTGGCAAGATCAACCTGAGCAGACGCATGTGGAGACGAATCGCGCTCGCGAAGCAGGCGTGCGGTCACACCGCGAACGGGCTTAATCTGGCCCGCCAAGATACGATGCGCCGTACGCTCGGACATCTCAAGGCCCAGACCCGAACAGATACGAATAAAGTCTTCCGCATCCGAAGCAAGTCCCAGGCGATCGACCACCGGAAGCTCGGCTTCGTCATCGATAAACAAAAGACGAGAAGCATCGAGACGGCTGGACGCCTGCGCATGCAACGTCGCGGCAATCTCGGACGGAGACCCCAAATAGACATCACAGGCGCGCAGCTCCTCGAGAGCAAACTCGCAGGCGGCGCGAATGATGTTGTGAGGGCCGCGGGCGCAGACATAGTGACCGTCCTCGTCCTTCACGGCCTGAGGCCAGCTGGACTGATCGGCGCGCTCGCCAAGGCGGTCGGTAGCGACGCTCACCTTAAAAACCGAGCCAAGGTCAACATCCGACGCGACAACGCGTGCCTCGTCGGTGTTCTGCTTAATCGAGAACAATGCCATGCCTCGACCGTGAACGCCCCAACGATCCATCTTCATGCTCTCGAGCTTGGAGGTAACGCGGGCATCAAAGATGCGCTCCTGCATATCCTGCGGCACGCCCGAGCCGTTATCCAGAAAGACGAGCGTACGGACGCCATCTTCCTTGGTCGTGGCGAGATAGACCTTGTCGGCACCGGCATCACGGGCGTTGCGCAGCATTTCGATGACAATATCCTCGACATGCTGAATGTCGTGCTTTGCCTGGCGCCGCTCGGCCTCCGAAACGCGGAGGCGGACATACCCCTCGCCAAGGTTCTCCTCGACGCGAAGGTTGCCCTCCCCCGACATCGACGCGATAAATGAGATGAGCTCGTTCGCGTCGTTCATGTTATTTAGCGATATCGACAGCGCGGCTCTCGCGAATCACGACGACGCGCACCTGACCGGGATACTCCATCTCTTCCTCGATCTGATGGGCGATGTCATGAGCCAAGACCGTGGACTGAGCATCGGAAATCTTGTCCGGCTGAACCATGACGTGAACCTCGCGACCAGCCTGCATGGCATAGGTACGCTCGACGCCGTCATGGGAGTTGGCAATCTCCTCGAGCTTCTCAAGGCGCTTGATGTAGTTCTCGGCCGATTCGCGACGGGCACCGGGGCGAGAGGCAGAAACAGCATCGGCAGCCTGGACCAGAACATCGAGCACCGTGTTGGGGTCGACGTCGGCGTGATGGGCCTCGATAGCATGAACGATAACGGGCTTCTCGCCATAGCGACGGGCGAGCTCGGCGCCGATAACGGCATGCGGACCCTCGACGTCATGGTCGATAGCCTTACCAAGATCGTGCAGCAGGCCGGCACGCTTGGCGGTCACAACGTCCAGGCCAAGCTCGGAAGCCATCACGCCGCACAGGTCGGAAACCTCGAGGGAATGCTGGAGCACGTTCTGACCAAACGAGGTGCGGTAACGCAGAGCACCCAGGGTCTTAACGATCTCGGGGTGCAGATCGTGGATACCGGTATCGAAGGCAGCCTGTTCGCCAGCCTCGCGCACGCGCTGCTGAACCAAGTCGGCGGCCTTGTGATACATCTCCTCGATGCGGGCGGGGTGAATGCGGCCGTCAGCAATAAGGTTCTCAAGGGCGACGCGGGCGGTCTCGCGACGGACCGGATCGAAACTCGAAAGAACGACGGTCTCGGGCGTATCATCGATCACCAGGTTGACGCCGGAAACCTGCTCGAAGGTGCGGATGTTGCGTCCCTCGCGGCCGATGATGCGACCCTTGAGGTCATCGGAAGGAATGTGCACGGAGGTAACGGTAACCTCGGCGGTGTGGTCGGCGGCGCAGCGCTGAATCGCCAGGGACAAGATCTCCTGAGCGGTCTTGTGGCACTCGGCGCGAACCTGCTGCTCGGACTCACGGATGATCGTGGCGGCCTCGTGGGTAACCTCGCCGCGAACCTTGTCGAGGAGCTCCTTGTGAGCGTCCTCGCGGGTCAGGTCGGCGATGCGCTCGAGCTCCGAAGTCTGCTTGGCGCAGAGCTCCTCAAGCTCGCGGGAGCGCTTCTCAACCTGGCCAGCCTGGCTGGACAGCTGATGCTCGCGCTTGTCGAGGGCATCGTTGCGGCGATCGAGGGACTCCTCGCGCTGCATCACGCGGTTCTCGAGCGTACGAATCTCACTCTTACGCTGCTTGTCCTCGGCCTCGGCAGCCTGCTTATTCTTGATAATCTCTTCCTTGGCCTCAAGCAGAGCCTCTTTTTTGAGGGTCTCGGCCTGACGCTTTGCATCACCGATTAGGGACTCAGCCTGTGCGTGTGCCGACTGGATCTTTTCGTCGGCCTCGTGAAGACTACCCTGCTTGGCGGTGCGCATGTAGGCAATGGCGGCGATGGCACCCAAAACGATGCCAACGAGCGCTGCGATGATAGGCATGCTCACTCCTTTTTATGGATTCGTTACACAACAAAGCGAACCGTCCTTGCGAACGGCTCGCGACATTTGAGTAATATGGGCGCAGCTTATGCGGGTCGGATACAGATAAACATATAAACAAACTCATCAAAGATGAGCACATATCACAAAGCAAATGACAGTGTTTATCGTACGTTGAACCGCAACAACTGTCAAATAAATGGACCCAGTACGGCGGCTAAAACGCGGCGAACGGCAGGTACGCAAAACACATGTGTCTAAACTGCACATTCCTCACGTTCGGCATCGAGACGCGCCTTAACGGCATCGGCGGCGATGCGGTACGAAAATCCCTTGCCCATCAAAAACCGGACGAGCTTTTCGAATCCACGTGTCTCGGGAATACGACGCTTTGCGAGCAAAGCCGACGCGCGAGCCAAGTCGTCCTCCACGGCAAAATAATCCTCGGGATAGCCGGGGATATCATCGAGTACGACATGGCGGCGCTTGAGCTCGGTCTCAATCTTGCGCTGTCCCCAGCCGCGTCGTTTGCGTTCCTCGATAAAATACGAGCAAAAGCGGTTCTCATCTAAAAAGCGATACTCAGTGGCACGCTGGACGGCGAAATCAATCGCGGCCGCGCGAAACCCATAGCAAGCCAGCTTGTCACGGACCTCACCGGTGGCATGGTCGCGGCGCGACAGCATCTCAGTCACCATGGTAAGCGCGCATTTACGCTCAATGAGCTGCACTGCCTCGCAAAACTCATCCCAATCGCAGGGAAGATCGGGGCGATTTTTAAGGAACAGGCGCGCGACACGAACAGGAATCCAGATGGATCGTTCAAAACCGCCCTCGAGCTCACAGTCGATATGTGCACAAGGCTTTTTTGATGCATACCCACTTGAGAACGAGGAGGCCGCCTTCTTATCGGGAAAGACGACCGTGGCCTCGGTCACCGTATACGACATGAGGGCATCCGCTACTCGTCGTCATCATCGAGCATCGCGGAGCCGTCGATGGCGTAAAGCTCATCAAACTCCTCAGTTTCGGGCTGATCGGTCAGCTCGACCTCGGACGGAGCATCGTCATCGAATTCAAGGCCGCAGGCGAGACGAACCTTATGTTCGATCTCGTCAGCACAATCGGGGTGTTCGCGCAGGAAGGCCTTGGCGGCCTCGCGACCATTGCCGAGCTTGTCCTCACCGTAAGCAAACCAAGAGCCCATCTTTTTGCAGATACCGCACTCGACGGCCATGTCCAGAATCGAGCCCTCCTTAGAGATGCCCGTGCCGTACATGATGTCGAACTCGGCCGAGCGGAACGGAGCGGCCACCTTGTTCTTAACGACCTTGGCACGCACACGATTGCCGATGACCTCGTCCTTGAGCTTAATGCTGTCGATGCGGCGAATATCGATACGCACCGACGAAAAGAACTTGAGGGCGCGGCCGCCCGTCGTAGTCTCGGGGTTGCCGAACATGACGCCGATCTTCTCGCGCAGCTGGTTAATGAAGATGCAGGTCGTTTTAGATTTGGCGAGCGAGCCGGCGAGCTTACGGAGCGCCTGGCTCATCAGACGGGCTTGAAGGCCAACCGTAGTATCGCCGATCTCGCCCTCGATCTCGGCACGCGGAGTCAAAGCGGCGACAGAGTCGACGACGATGGCGTCGATGGCGCCAGAGCGCACGAGCATGTCGACGATCTCGAGCGCCTGCTCGCCCGTATCGGGCTGGGAAATGAGGACCTCATCGATGTCCACGCCGATACGCGCGGCATACGTGGGATCGAGCGCGTGCTCGGCATCAATAAATGCCACGACGCCACCCATAGCCTGGGCCTCTGCCAAAATCTCGAGCGAAAGCGTTGTCTTACCGGAGGACTCGGGACCGTAAATCTCGACGATACGGCCGCGCGGCACGCCGCCGATGCCCAGAGCGGCATCGAGGGCCAGGGCGCCCGTGGGAATGGCCTCGACCTCGAGCTCGGGACCACCGTCGCCGTACCTCATGATGGAACCCTGGCCGAATTTCTTCTCGATCTCGGCCTTGGTGGTGGCGATCATCTCATCGCGCTCTTTACCCGTCGTGCGAGCATGAACGGTACGTACGGGACCTGAATTCTTGGCCATGAATAGCCCTCCTCTTAACAACCTGTATCGATAATAAACGAACGGCTGTTCGTGGTCAACCGTTCAGATAAATCATATGCAGCCGACCTTTCCAAAACCCAACCAAACGCCGACCAAACACTGACCAAAAACTTGACCGCAGGCGAACCAAGCAAGGCATGACGAGCAAGATTACGCCAACTACCTGCACAAAAAGCAAATTCGCCAGAGGTCCCTATCTCCACAATTAAGGGGCCCGAAGGCCCCTTAAAACACGTCTATTCCATAGAATCGAGCACGCAGACAATGCGACCCAGTGCCTCCGCGACCGCATGGGCACGAACACGCGAACGATCGCCCTCATAGTGACAACGAATGGAGTCCACGACCGGCGCTCCCCCATTGGCCGAGCGATACGCCCAGCCAACATAAAAGGTTCCAGCCGGATCGTCCTCGGTGCCTCCACCGGGGCCGGCATAGCCCGTCGCGCTCACGGCAATATCGCTCTGGTACAGCTCCAGCGAACCGGCAGCCATCTCGCGCGCCGTCTGGTACGACACCGCGGTATAGCGGCCGAGCGTCTCTTGCTCAACGCCGAGCACGCGATGCTTAATCTCGTCGCAGTACGTCACCGCACCGCCGCGCAGCACCGCCGAGGCACCGGGGATATCGGCGATCGTCGAGGCGATCATGCCCGCTGTTAGAGATTCAGCCGTCGATACCGTCACACCACGAACGCTTGCACGCTCGACAATAGCGCGTGCAAGCTCTTCATTGTGCGCGGTAATTTGCTCAAATGATTCCGTCATGTCTACCAGGAACCTAGACCGAAAAGACGATCTTGCGGCAGTTCCAGAAGTACTGAGCGCCCGAGATAACGGTCAAGACAACGGCCACGGCGTACAGGAAGCGTGACACCGAGTAGATACCGAGCGTCAGCGCCACCGGGCCAAGGTGCAAGCCGGCCATCGCAAAGACGCACAGATAGCCGCAGATGGAGACCATCGTGGTCGCCGTCTTGTACTTGCCGAGCTTATCGGCGGCAACGACCACACCGGCCGCACTCGCGACCATGCGCAGGGCGCTCACCAGCAGCTCGCGGAACAGGATGATGAACACCGACCACACAGTAACGGCACCAAAGTCCAAGAACAGCAGCAGGGCCGAGAACACGAGCAACTTATCGGCGATGGGATCCAAGAACTTACCGAAGTCGGTGATCTCGTTGCGCGAACGAGCCAGGTAGCCGTCGACCTTATCTGTGCACGACAGGATGACGTACAGAATAAAGGCGGCGGCGGCAAGCGGGCCGTCGAAGGTGCTCCAATCCGTACTGGCAACGCTTGTGTGAGACAGCGCCGACACAATCATGAACACCGGAATAAAGACGATGCGCACGCACGTCACGATGTTGGCGGGCGTCCAAACACTCGTCAGTTCCTTATTGCTCTCGTTAGCCACGACGCTCTCCTACTCAACAACATGACCGATAAGCTCGTAGCAAAAGCTATCGGTAAACTCGACCGTCAGAATATCGCCCACAGATGCCTCGCTGGCATCCAGATGCACCGCACCGTCGGAATCGGGCGCCTGGAACCAGGCGTGTCCGATGAGCTCGGCACCGTCCTCGGTCTCCTCGATACCGTCGACGATCACCTGGGCGCGTTCGCCCACGTGCGCGGCAGTCGCGGCAAAGCCGAGCGACTCGGCCAGGTCCATAGCCTCCTGGGCGCGCTCGAGCTTGACCTCCTCATCGACCTGGCCCTCCATCTTGGCGGCCAGGCTGCCCTCCTCACGCGAGTAGGCAAAGACGCTCGTGTAGTCAAAGCCGACGGTGTCCATAAAGTCGATAAGATCGCGGAACTCGTCGTCGGTCTCGGTCGGGAAACCCACCATGGCCGTGGAGCGAATCACGATGCCGGGGATGCGCTCGCGCAGGTCGCTGAACAGGTCCTCGAGCTCCTGGCGCGAACCGGAGCGGCGCATGGCCTTGAGGATGCGCGCGTCGCAGTGCTGCACGGGGATATCGATATAGGGCAGCACCTCGGGAGTATCGCGAATGGTCTCGATAAGCTCGTCGGTCATGCCCTCGGGCTGCAGGTAGAGTACACGGACCCAAACGTTATGAGGACGCACCGCCTCAGCAACGGCCTGCAGCAGCTGCGCCAGATTGCGCGGCGCGCCCTCGGCGAGGTTCTCGTCGGCAAAGTCGGTACCCCAGATGCCCGTGTCCTGACCGATCAGTACGATCTCGCGCACACCGCCGGCGACCAGATCGCGCACCTCGGAGATAATGCTCTCGGCATTGCGCGAGTGATAACGACCGCGGATATACGGGATCATGCAGAAGCTACAGAAGCGGTTGCAGCCATCAGAGATCTTGACGTAGGCGACAGCGCCCTCGACGGTGCGCTTGACCTGCGGAATATAGGCGGCAATCTCGCGCTCAACACCCAGCACGTCATCGATGACCGCCACGATGCCGTCTTCCTCGTCGGCCTTCACAAAGGCCGCGACCTCGGGCAGCTCGTCGGGCAGGTCGTCGCCGTAGCGTGACGGCACGCAGCCGCACATGACGATCGGGCAGGAACGAACGCCGTCCTGCACCTCATTGGCAAGCTCGAGTGTGGTCTCGATGCTCTCGGACGTTGCGGAGGCAAGGAACGAGCACGTATTGACAATGGCGATATCGGCATCCTGCGGATCGGATGCCTCCTCGTAGCCCGCGGCGGTCAGCAGCGAACGCATACGGTCGGTATCGACCTCGTTCTTGGCGCACCCGAGGGTGATATAGAGTACGGAGCCCAACGGAGTATCCATGTTGGAGAGCGGTCCTTTCGAATGAATTAACGGTAGTTGGTGAACTGCAGCGGCTGACCGTAGTCCTGGCCGCGCAGGAACTGGATCACGGTCTGCAGCGCATCCTTGGAAGCAGAGGAAACACGCAGTTTGTCGGCCTCAATCGTCACCTTGACCTTGAGCTTCTGATCCTTAATGTCCTTATTGATCTTCTTGGCAGTCGTCTGGTCGATACCCTCGACGATGTGACCGAGCACGCGCACGGTACCGCCCGTTGCAGCCTGAGGCGCATCCCAGGACACGGCCTTAAGATCGATACCGCGCTTGATGAGCTTGGAGCTCAGGACATCGATGATCTGCTTGGAGACAAAGTCGGCCGGGGCGTTGATCGTAAAGAGCTTGTCGCCCTTCGAAAGCGCGATGGTGGCGCCAGAGTCCTTGAGGTCATAGCGCTGGGAAATCTCGCGCGTGGTCTGCTGGAAGGCATTGTCGACCTCCTGCATATTGACCTCGGACACGACATCGAAGCTGGAATCTTTAGCCATGGGTAATCCTTTCGCTTACGAGCGGCTTAGTAGCTGTCGTACGAATAGTCATCTGAATAGGGCGTAGTCTGCCCGTCGGTGGCGGCATCGGTGCCGTCCGTGGACTGGGCGTCGGATCCATCAGTTCCGTCGGTACTTTCGGTGCCATCGGTGCCATCGGAGCTCTCGCCGTCCTTGGACTCGGTCGTCTCCTTCTTGGGAACGGTGATCGTCACGCGTGCCACGCCCGACGTCTTAGTGTCGTAGCGGACCTTTTCGCCGTTCTTGGTAACGGTGACATCGGAAGGCTTGGACGTGGTGATCTCGATCGAGGACTCGGGTGTGTATTCCTGCTCAAAGGGGCCGGTCGCCTGGGCGCCATAGACCGACTTGCCATCAACCTTGACCTCAATCCAAGCAGTCTTGCCCTTGGCAACGGAGATCTTGACCTTTGTGACCTCGTTCTCCTCCTTCTTGGCCATCGTCTTAGCGGCATCCGAATCGGTGGACTCGTCCGTCGTCTCATCGGTATCTTCATCCTCGTCGACGGATTCGGTCTTCTTGGAAGACTTCTTAGTCGATGTCTTGGTGGCAACGGGCGTCTCGGGCGTCGCCTCGGGCGCCGAGGAGCCGCAGCCACGCAGGAGCACCACGATGAGCACGATCAGCAGCAGCGCCACGGCACCGATGCCGGCGTAAACGATACGAGGATCGAGACCGTTGTTCTGGGGAGCACGCCCACTGCCGCGTCCACGATTGGAGCCACCGCGACCAGTGCCTTGGGGCATACGACCGCGGTTATTGTCGGAACGTCCGCGATAGCTACCCTGGCGCTGCATATTGCGCTGGCCCGAGCGGGGGGCGAGCTCGCCGCGACCCTGGTAGTTGCGCTGGCCAGAACGAGGCACCGAGGAGCGCTGGCTAAAGGTCTGCGACTGAGATCGAAGGCGAGGGGTCACCTGCGTAGTATCGGCGTCTGCATAGCCGCCGCGCGGACGACTGGAGGAAACGCCACGGTACCCGCGATCGGAATAACCACCATCGCCGTAGCCGGCACGAGGGTCACGTGCGACACCGCGGACAGCGGGGAGTGCGCGCTCCTCGGGCGCCGGCGTGCTGCGAAAGCGATCGCGCTGGGAACGAATCTCCTCGCTCGAGCCCGTCTCGGTAACATAGCCAGCCTGCTGAGGGCGCTGGCCATAACGCGTCGAACGCCCACCCTGAACCATCAGGAAGCGGCCGTTGTCGACCGAGGAACGCGAATTGACGTAGCCGGCGGCGTCCTGAAAACGACCGCCCTGCTGCGACGTCTCGCGCTCATATGCCATCAGATCGTCAAAATAAGCGTTGACGACCTCCCGCGGATTGAGGCCCAAAAAGCGCGCATAGCTCGAAATCATGCCCTGCGCATAACCGCGCGGAGGCATCGATGCAAAATTGCCATTCTCGAAAAACTCGATGATCTGCGGCCTGATTTTGATGGTGTTGGCGACCTGCTGAATGGAAAGGCCCATTCGGCGACGCTGCTCGAGCAGCATGTCACCAAAGCGTGCAGCCATCAGAATCCTCCAAACTCACGATCTTCACGTGCCATCTCGGCGTCGACAGATTCCAGCGCGGCAAGGCCTTCTTCATCCAGCAGGACCTCGCGCGGCTTGGAACCGTCGGGCGGTCCGACGACACCCTTTTCTTCCAGCATGTCCATAATACGCCCGGCGCGCGCATAGCCAACCTTCAGGCGGCGCTGCAGGCCAGATGTGGAGCCCAGCTGCGATTCCACCACAATATGAGCGGCTTCCCAGATAAGCGGATCGTCGTCCTGAGGCTCGGCAACGCCGGTGCGCACGATCCCGCCGCCACCTGCCATGGACATGGAGGCAGGTGCCACAGCCGACAGGATCTCCTCATGGTAGTCGGGCTCGCTTTGCGACTTAACAAACTCGACAATCTCGTTGATCTCGTCATCCGAAACAAAGCAGCCCTGGATACGGCGGGGCTTGCCCCAGTCGACCTTTGAGAACAGCATGTCACCTAAGCCGGTGAGCTTTTCGGCACCCATCTGGTCGATGATGACGCGGGAGTCGATGCCCGTTGCGACGTTGAAGGCGATACGGTTGGTAATGTTAGCCTTGATGAGACCCGTCACCACGTTAGAGCTCGGACGCTGGGTCGCCACGATAAGGTGGATACCGGCGGCACGGCCCAGCTGGGCGATACGCACAATCGACGCCTCGACGTCCTTGCCGGCAACCATCATCAGGTCCGAAAGCTCGTCGATGATGATGACCAGGTAGGGCATCTTTTGCGGCGGGTTATCGTAATGCTCAAACTCGCCGGCGGCCTGCTTTTCGTTATAGGTCGAGATCTTGCGCACGTTAAGGCGCTCGAAGACTTTCAGGCGGCGCTCCATCTCGGACACCGCCCACTGCAAGGCACTCGCGGCCTGCTTGGGCTCGGTCACTACGGGCACGTAAAGATGCGGCAGGCCGTTATAGCCTGCGAGCTCGACGCGCTTGGGGTCGACCATGATCAGACGAACGTCCTCGGGAAGGGCGCGCATGAGCAGGGTCGTGATGATGGAGTTGATCATGACCGACTTACCGGAACCCGTGGTACCGGCGATCAGCAGGTGGGGCATCTTGGCGAGGTCGGCGACGACCGGCGTGCCCTCTGCGTCGCGGCCAATGGCAAGCTCAAGCGGACCGCCCTTAACATAGGGCAGCACGTCGCCCAAGTTGACGTTCTGACGCTTACGATTGGGAATCTCGATACCCACGAGCGAGGTACCGGGAATCGGCGCAAAGATACGCACGGACTGGGCGGCAAGCGAAAGCGCAATGTCGTCCTCAAGGCTCGAAATCTTGCTCACGCGCTCGCCCTCGCCGGGCTGCAGCTTAAAGGTCGTCACCGTGGGACCGGCAATCCAGCCGACGACGCGAGCGCTACGGCCAAACTCAAGCAGCGTTGATTGCAACGACTCGGCGGTCTGCTCCAGCTCCTTGTCCGAAGACGCGGCAGAAGCGGACTGAGGGTTTGCATGCAGGATTTCGAGCGGCGGAAGCTTAAGGCCGTCCTCTTCTTCGCCCTCGTTATCCACGGGGGCATTGACCGCTCCCCCATCGCTCGAAGTAGACGCCTCGACAGCGCCCGCCACAGCCGTATCGGCAACCTTGGGATGCTTGAGGAAATCAGGGATTTGAGGGGCGGCCGAGACGGGATTCACGGCGAACGGCGGCTCGGACTCGTCGACCTTGTCCGGATCGTCCTCCATCGAAAGCTGACCGGTCACTTGGCCGCGCTTGGCATGGCGGCGCGGCAGCAAGGTGGTTTTAGCAGTCTCGAGCGGAGCCTCGTCGTCCTCGTCATCACCCTCGGTAAGCTCAATCTCGCTCTCGGACCAAGACGGGTCGGGCTCGCTCGTATTGAGCTTGGGAGCCGTCTTGCCTTTCTTGGCATGACGGCGAGGCAGCAGCGTCGTCTTAGCGCGCTCGGCCTCCACGGCATCGGACACGTCGACAAACGGATCCTCGTCCTCGTCACCATCGTCCAAAACCGGGTCCGCATCGTTGCCCATGACCGCGGTCACGGCCATATCGGAGCCCTTTTGACGAAGAATGCTCAGATGCGGACGGGCAACACCGGGCACAGACAGGGCATCGTCGTCACCCCAAGGACTCGCGTTGACGTCGGCACGACGGCGCTCGGCAAAATCGGCCGCACGGTCGCGGGCAGAGCGCAAAACGCCGCCCACCGAAAAGCCGATGATGACAAAGCCAACGACGGCCAGACCCAACAGGACCACCATCGCGATAGGCTTACCCAGGGCATTCTGCAGCGCACTCGCAATAAACGCACCGATGTAACCACCCGAGGCGGACAGGTTTTGCGGCATGAACATAAGGTCGCAAGAGTCGCTCGTACCAGGCACCATCAGCGAAAGAATGGAGACGACGGCGATAAAGACAACGGCGCCGCCCGCAACGGAGCGCACGTTGAGCGGCGAGTCCTCGCCTAAAAAGAGCGTGGCGGCAAATAGCAAAATGACAATCGGCAGCACGTAGGCTCCCAGACCAAAGCCCAGGTGGTAGAAACCGGCAACCGCAGCCGTAACGGGTGCGGTCGCCGGCGAAATCACGGCAATGAAGGACGCAATCGCCAAAACGGCAATGACTACGCCGGCGATATCGCGGTTGGCCGAAGGCTCGACCAGGGGCTCGAAATCGTCGAAGTCGGCCTCATGGCCCTTATTGGCACGAAGACGGGAACCGGCACCCTTAGCAGATGCCGGTTGGTTGTTGGCTTTATTGCCTTTGGCGTTTTGTGCAGATCCGCGCGCCAAACTAAACCTCCATGACGACCGGGATGATCATCGGACGAGTGCGCGTACGGCTCCAGATAAAGTTAGAGAGCGAGTCACGCACGGCCTTGCGAATGGCATCGGAACCGCTGCTCGTAAAGCTGAACTTGCCCTTCTCGATCGTCTTCATGATGGAAGCCGAGGCGTCCTCGGAAAACTGGTCGTCGATGGCAAAGGAGACACCGCGGCCCGAGAACTCGATGGCCTCGATCTTCTTGTGCTTGAGCGAAACGATAGCGACAGCCGTGACCATACCGTCGTTGGCAAGCTTCTGACGATCGCGCAGAACGATAGGGTCGGTATCGCCGATACGCAGGCCGTCGACGTAGACGACGCCAGACTCGACGGGCGTACCGCGCTTGACGATACCGCCACGCATCTCGAGCGTATCTCCGTTGTCGAGGATAAAGATATGATCATCCTTGATGCCCATCTTACGGGCAAGCTGGGCATGGGCGCGCAGATGCACGGCCTCGCCGTGGACCGGCATAAAGTACGTAGGCTTGGCCATGGCCATCAGGAGCTTGAGCTCCTCCTGGCTACCGTGACCCGAGACGTGAACAAGGGCGCGGTTCTTATCCCACACGTCGCAGCCAAGCTTGGCGAGGCTGTTGACGACCTGCTGAACGGCCTTCTCGTTACCGGGGACCGGCGTTGCCGAGAGGATGACGGTATCGCCCTCGTGGATGGAGAGCGTCTTGTGCTCGCCGTTGGCCATGCGCGAAAGGGCCGACAGGGGCTCGCCCTGCGAACCGGTGCACATGACGACGATCTTGTCGTCGGGCAGGTTGTCAATATCGAAGGCATCGATGATATCGGCATCATCGATGTTGAGATAACCGAGCTCGCGCGCCACGCGGGTGTTGGTGAGCATGGAACGGCCGGTCACGACGACCTTGCGGCCGCACTTGCGGGCGGCGTCGCAGATCTGCTGCAGTCGATGGATGTGGCTCGAGAACGACGCGACGAACACGCGCCCCGGAGCATTCTTGATGGCGTGCAGCAGATTGGGGCCAACCTCGGCCTCGGACTTGGTAAAGCCAGGAATCGTGGCGTTGGTGGAGTCGGACAGCAACAGGTCGATGCCCTGCTTGGCAAAGCGGCTGATAGCGGCATAGTCGGGCGTGACGCCGTCGATGGGCGTCTGGTCGAGCTTAAAGTCGCCGGTGTGCATAACGGTGCCCTGGTTGGTGCGGATAAACACGCCCAGAGCGCCCGGGATGGAGTGCGTCATCGAGAAGAAGTCGAGCGAGATGCCACCCAAATTGACGTGACTGCCACCCTTGACCTCACGGAACTTGGGTGCTCGAATGCGGAACTCGGAGAGCTTGCCCTCGATAAAGCCAAGCGTCAGCTTGCTCGAGAAGATGGGCACCTTGTTGTTGAGGTCCTGCAGCAGATACGGAAGCGAACCGGTGTGGTCCTCGTGGCCGTGGGTGACGACGATACCGCGGAGCTTCTCCTCGTTCTCCAGGACATAGGTGTAGTCAGGAAGCACCAGGTCGATACCGGGCTGGGAGTCATCCGGGAACATGAGACCAGCGTCGACGAGCACCATGTCGTCGCCGCACTCGAAGACCGTCATGTTCTTGCCGATGCCGTCAAGGCCGCCGAGCGGGATGATCTTCAAGGGAGATGATTTTTTAGCTGCCATAGGTTAGTGTGGTTTCCTTTCTTCGAAACGGGTCTGGAACAACCGACGGGGCGCTTCTGGCAAACCGACCGCCGGGAACGTACAAACATGCATCACAGAGTCGACGCAGTAACCACAGTATGATACCCATTTGCCCACCAACAGACCACCCATGCATCAAAGCCCCATCTGAACTGGTCTATCCCGCCGGTCTGGGGCCATCGGGGGCCGGGGCGGGTTAAGTTTGCTGCTCTAC
>CABRFZ010000018.1 GCA_902470365.1 uncultured Collinsella sp.
TCGGCATAGAGCTGCGCGATTTTGGTGCGGTTCACGTATCCTCCCATAACGGTTGAATGATAGTTATCCATACAGTTCGATATTCTAGCAGCTCGGCTCATTTGAGCTATACAGATAAAGCATTGGCGGGATGGTTTTTCAAACGAAAAGCGCCCGCGGCCAAATGGTCGCGGGCGCTTGACGAGGTGCCTTTTGGCTGTGTGGCGTGGGGCCTGGCTACTTGGTCTTGGCAACCAGCAGCGGGTCGCCAAGCTTGACGAGCGGGTTGCCGCCGATAAGCGTTCCGGACTCGCCGACATGGTCGATGCTCTTAAGACGATCGAGCTCGGAGACGATGACGGTCACGATGTCCTCGTGACCAGCGGCCTTAATGGCCTCGCGGTCGAAGCTGATGAGCGGCTGGCCTGCCTTGACCACATCGCCCATCTCGACAAAGCGGGCAAAACCCTTGCCGTTCATTTCCACGGTGCCCAGGCCAACATGGATGAACACGCGCAGGCCGTCCTCGGTGATCATGCCGATGGAGTGGTTGGTGACAGTGGTGGCACCGATGCGGCCGTTGGCGGGCGCATAGATGGTGCCGGTAATGGGCTCGATGCCATAGCCCTGGCCAAGCATGCCCGAGGCGATCGTCTCGTCGGGAACCTCGTTCAGGTTGACGAGCACGCCGTTGACGGGGGCATAGATGACGCCTTCGCGGGTAGCGAAGCTTGCTGCGGGCGGAACGGACGCCTCGCCGGTCGAGGTGAAGGTGGACTTAAGCGAATCGAGCAGACCCATAGTTGCCTCCAACTTAAATAGGCGCATATCGCGCGTTTGGTTTGCCGGAAACGTTTCACATGTGTTTCGCGGCTTGGTCAACGCCCCTATTCTACGCTGCTCAACGATACCTCTGAACTGGGATTATGTGATATATCAGTTGAAGGGAAACTTATTGCCGGAGTGTTTCTGCGCCACGGGTTCAAGTGGGGTACGCTTGAAGGCGAAAAACAAGGGCGCATAATTTGCGCGAAGGGAGCACATATGATTGTCGAGAACCATGCGCTGTGGGGCGAGGAGTCGACCGAGGATTATCCGGCGACGTTTACGTATTTGGGTGCCGAGCCGTTGCCCGATAAACCGAATGGCCGCCGCCCCGCGGTGATTATCTGTGGCGGAGGTGCGTTTACGCATATCGCTCCGCATGAGCAGGATCCTGTGGCGTTTGCGTTTTTGGATCACGGTTACCAGGCCTTTGTGCTCAACTATGTCACGAGTTCTACGGGTGACGTGAGCTTTCCGCACCCCCAGGCAGATCTTGCCAAGATGGTCGCCACGGTGCGCGCCAACGCCGACGAGTGGCATGTCGATCCTAAGCGCGTGTGCGTCGTGGGATTCTCGGCGGGCGGCATGATCTGTGCCTCGCTGGCAACGCAATGGAAGACCGGCCCCTTTGCGGCACTTGCCGGGGCGCGTCCGGACGACATTCGTCCCGATGCCGTGGTGCTGGGCTATCCATTGCTCGACTTTGCCTATGTGCGCGACATGCAGACGCGCGATCCGCGCATTGACTTGCGTGTGCCCAAGACGGGCGGCAAGACGGGGCGCGATTTGCTCAACGACTACCTGTCGATGGTGACGGGCGGCGAGGCAACTGACGAGCATCTGGCCGACATCTGCCCCACCACGCATGTTTCGCGTCAGATGCCACCGACCTTTGTGTGGGGCGTGTCCGACGACAAGACGGCGCCGATCGCGCAGGTCTACCCGTTTGCGCAGCGCATGGCCGAGGAGGGCGTTGCATGCGAGATGCACGTCTTCGACCAGGGTGGTCATGGCCTTTCGCTCGGCAACGCCAACACCGCGGTCGACAACGAGGACAAGCAGGTTTCCGTCCGTCCCTGGATCCGCCTGGCCTTCCGCTTCCTCGAGCGCCATCTGTAAGAGTCCCGGCATCCAAGCCCTTCAATAACTTGCGGTGAAATAGTTCCTATCTGGGGCATCAACCAGCCCATCCAGGAACTATTCCACCGCAACTTCGTTTTTGATGCCCCGTCCGGAAACTGCGCCCCAGTTTTGCCTTTCAAGGTGGGACGCAGTTTCCCATAGGGCCTCGACTGGGAAAGCGCGTCCCGTTTCGAGCGGGGATTCCGGGATGCATTTTCCGTAAGAGGCCTGTTTGGGAAACCATATCCCGTTTCGAGCCGGAATTCTGGGATGTAGTTTCCCCGAGAGGCCTCATCGGGAAACTATGGCCCTGAACTCTCCTGCCTGTCCCCATTGCAGCAATCTGTCGATTGAACATCGTTGTATGTTCGCGCTATCATGCATGGTTAAATTGGTTAGCCATGGCAAACGGTTAGCCATGGTGAACATAAATGCAACGCCCTGTGGGCGCCGGGGGAGGAGCACGGACGTGAGGCTCGATACACTCGAGATTGGAAAGGACGCTGTTGTCGCATCGGTGGCATCGGACGACCAGGCGCTTCGACAGCATATTTTGGACATGGGCCTAACGCCGGGCACCGAAGTCACCATGATGAAGTACGCCCCCATGGGCGACCCGCTCGAGATTCGCCTGCGTGGCTACGAGCTGACGCTGCGCAAGGACGATGCCGCACGCATTGAGCTCGTGGATGTGCACGACACCGATACCGGCCCGCGCGCTAACGCCGCAATCGGCACGACGGAGCATCCGGCACTCGGCGAGGGGACGTATTCACCCCGTGCTGCCAAGACGGCCGTGCCCGAGGGCGCACCGCTGCATTTTGCCCTTGCCGGTAACCAAAACTGCGGCAAGACCACGCTGTTCAACCAGCTTACGGGCTCCAACCAGCACGTCGGTAACTTTCCCGGCGTGACGGTCGACCGCAAGGACGGCACTATCCGTAACCACCCCGAGGCGAGCGTTACCGACCTGCCCGGCATCTATTCGCTGTCGCCGTACACAGGCGAAGAGGTCGTGAGCCGTCAGTTCATCCTCGACGAGCGCCCCGACGCCATCATCGATATCATCGACGCCACCAACATCGAACGTAACCTGTACCTGACGCTGCAGCTTATGGAGCTCGACCGCCCCATGGTCATCGCGCTCAACATGATGGACGAGGTGACGGCCAACGGCGGCGCCGTGGACGTCAACCTGCTCGAGAGCCTGTTGGGCGTGCCCGTTGTCCCCATTAGCGCTGCCCGCAACGAGGGTATCGGCGAGCTGGTGGATCATGCCTTGCACGTGGCGCGGTTCCGCGAGCGCCCCGGTCGCCTGGACTTCTGTGCGCCCGATGGCTCGGACGGCGGTGCACTGCATCGCTGCATCCACGGCATTGCCAACCTTATCGAGGACCATGCCGTGACGGCGCACATCCCGGTGCGCTTTGCGGCGACCAAGCTAGTTGAGGGCGACGAGCTGGTGACCGAGGCACTTCACCTGGATCGCAACGAGCTCGACGCCATCGAGCACATCATTACCCAGATGGAGGGCGAGGCCGGCACCGACCGCCTGTCCGCGCTGGCCGACATGCGCTTTAGCTTTATCGGCGACGTGTGCGGGCGCTGTGTCGTCAAGCCGCACGAGAGCCGCGAGCACGTGCGCTCCGTCAAGATCGACCGCATCCTGACGGGTCGCTACACGGCCATTCCGGCGTTCCTGGTGATCATGGGCCTCGTCTTTTGGCTGACGTTTGGCGTGATCGGCGCGGCGTTGCAGGGACTCATGGAGGACGGTATCGCTGCTATCATCGCCTCGGCCGATGCGGGCCTCAAGGCGTTCGGAACCAACGACGTGGTGCGCTCGCTTGCTGTCGACGGCGTGCTTACGGGCGTGGGCAGCGTGCTGACCTTCCTGCCGATTATCGTCGTGCTCTTCTTGTTCCTCTCCATTCTGGAAGACTCCGGGTACATGGCGCGCGTGGCCTTTGTCATGGATAAGGTACTGCGTCGCTTTGGCCTGTCGGGCCGCAGCTTTGTGCCCATGCTCGTCGGTTTTGGCTGCACCGTGCCGGCTATCATGTCGACCCGTACACTCCCATCCGAGCACGACCGTAAGATGACGGTCATGCTCACGCCGTTTATGAGCTGCTCGGCCAAGTTGCCGGTCTACGGACTGCTGTGCGGGGCGTTTTTCCCGCAGGCGACAGTTCCTGCCATGGTCTCGCTCTATCTGATTGGTATTGCGGTTGGTTGCATCGCGGCTTTGGTGCTCAACCGTACGGCATTTAAGGGCGACCCGGTGCCGTTTATCATGGAGCTCCCCAATTACCGCCTGCCAAGCGTCAAGACGACGGTGATGCTGGCATGGGATAAGGCCAAGGACTTTATTACCAAAGCCTTTACCATTATCTTTGCCGCTACGGTGGTCATCTGGTTCCTGCAGACGTTCGATATCCGCTTTAACGTGGTCGCCGACCAGTCGCAAAGCCTGCTTGCCGGTCTGGGTAGCATCATCGCGCCGGTGTTGGCCCCGCTCGGCTTTGGCGACTGGCGCGCCTCGACGGCGCTCGTCACGGGGCTCATTGCCAAGGAGAGCGTCATCTCGACGCTCACGGTGCTTTTGGGCGCAACGTCGCCCGCGGCGCTGTCGACCATGTTTTCGCCGTTTACCGCCTACGTGTTCTTGGTCTTTACGTTGCTGTACCCGCCTTGTGTGGCGGCAATCGGCGCCGTCAAGAGCGAGTTGGGCGCGCGCTATGCCGTGGCTGTATTCGCGTTTCAGGTCGCCGTTGCCTGGATCGTGGCGTTTGTCGTGCATTCGGCGGGCATATTGCTGGGGTTGGCTTAGTTATGAATTGACGGCGCAACCTCTGTGTATCGAATTGTTTTCGGCCCCGCATCTGTACTGACGGATGCGGGGCCGTTGCTATATAATCGCCTCCGCTCAAAACGATTGGAGACGTTATATATGACTCAGACAAGGCAAGACGGCATCACGCTCAAGCAGTGGCTCCCACTCGTCGGGCTCACCTGCTGTGCGTTCGTGTTCAACACGTCGGAGTTTATGCCCATCGGCCTTTTGACTGATATCGCCGCGTCGTTCTCGCTTACCGAGGCCCAAGCTGGCATCATGATCTCGGTCTATGCCTGGGGCGTCATGCTGCTGTCGTTGCCGCTCATGGTGTTTGCCTCGCGCTTCGAGTTCAAGCGGATGCTGCTGGGCGTGCTTGCCGTGTTCTCGCTCGGCCAGTTCCTGTCCGCCGTGGCGCCCACCTATCCCATCCTGGTCTGCGCGCGCCTGGTGGTCGCTTGCGCGCATGCCGTGTTCTGGTCGGTCGCTTCGATTATGGCCTCGCGCCTGGTCGACACGCGCCACGGCGCGCTCGCCATCAGCATGATCGCCACGGGCTCTTCCATCGCACAGATCTTCGGCCTGCCGCTCGGCCGCGCCATTGGCCTGGCCGTGGGCTGGCGTATGACGTTTGCCGTGGTCGGGGGCCTCTCAGCCATCGCGGTCGTCTACCAGGCAACGGTGTTCCCGGCCATGCCGACGGGTGAGCGCTTTACTGTCAAACAGCTGCCCGAGCTGCTCAAGAACCCGCTCCTCATCGCGCTCTACGCAGTCACGGTCTTCATGGCGACCGGCTATTACGCAAGCTACAGCTATATCGAGCCCTTCCTGGCGCAGGTCGCGCACGTCGATGCGGGCGCCATTACCATGACGCTGACGGCGTTTGGCTGCTCTGGTTTGCTCGGAAGCTGGCTGTTTGGCCGCCTGTTCGATGGGCATCGCTTCCCGTTCTTGGCTATCACGCTCTCCGGCGTGCCGGTGGCCCTGCTGCTCATGGGGCCGGCCGCATCGTCGCTCGTGACAGTGCTTGCCGTCTGCGCACTGTGGGGTTGCTGCGCCACGGCCTTTAACGTGGCGTTTCAGGCCGAGCTCATCAAGCACACGCCGACAGATTCGTCGGCCGTCGCCATGTCGATCTTCTCGGGCCTGTTCAACCTGGGGATCGGCACCGGTACGGCGATCGGCGGCGCCGTGGTGTCGGGCCCCGGTATCGCCTGGATCGGCTACGCGGGCGGTGCGATCGCCGTCGTGGGCGTCATCCTCGCCATCACCGTGCTGTTTCCGGCCATACGTCGCGCCAAGCCCGTCGCCTAGCCACATCCTCCTCATCAGTTGCGGTGGAATAGTTCCTGTTTAAGGCCTCTGAAGGTCCAAGCAGGAACTATTCCACCGCAACTTATTTTGGGGAAGAGGATACAAGCCGGGCATACAATGGATGTCGTTGTGTTGCGCTTACCGGGAGGTTGCTATGTGGGCATACGAGACGACGTTCTATCAGATCTATCCGCTGGGCTTTTGCGGAGCTCCGCGCGAAAACGCCGCCTCCGTTGCCGAGGAAGAGCTCGCCCAGGCTGCCGATGCCACAGCTAGCCCCGATGCCCCCATCATGAAGATTGCCCAATGGGCCGACTACCTGCAGGAACTCGGTATTGGAGCTGTGCTCATCAATCCGCCGCTCGAGTCTGATAGCCACGGTTACGACACGCGCAGCCTGCGCCATATCGACCGCCGCCTGGGTGGGGATGCCGACTTTGCCGCCGTATGCGACACGCTGCATGCCCACGGCATCCGTGTGGTGCTCGACGCCGTCTTCAACCACGTCGGTCGCGGCTTTTGGGCCTTCCGCGATGTGCAGGAGCGTAAGTGGGACTCGCCCTACAAGGATTGGTTCCACATTAGCTTTGACGGCGACTCCTGCTATGGCGATGGCTTTTGGTATGAGGGCTGGGAAGGCCATTTTGAGCTTGTGAAGCTCAACCTGCAAAATCCCGCTGTGGTCGATTACCTGCTCGAGTCTGTGCACCGTTGGGCCGAGGTCTTTGGCGTCGACGGCCTGCGCCTGGACGTTGCCTATATGCTCGACCGCGACTTTATGCGCCGCCTGCACGTCTTTACCCGTGAGCTCAAGCCCGACTTTGTGCTGATCGGCGAGACGCTCCACGGCGACTACAATCAGATCGTAAACGACGAGATGCTCGACTCCTGCACCAACTACGAGTGCTACAAGGGCCTGCACTCCAGCTTTAACTCGGTCAACATGTTCGAGATCGCCCATTCGTTGCACCGTCAGTTTGGCGGTGACCCGTGGTGCATCTACCGCGGCAAGCATTTGCTGTCGTTTGTCGACAACCACGATGTGCCGCGCCTGGCGAGCATCCTTACCGACAAGTCCTGCCTGCGCCCCGCCTATGGCATGCTGTTTGGCATGCCGGGCATTCCGTGCATCTACTATGGCAGCGAGTGGGGGATTCCTGGCGAAAAGGGCGGCCCCGATGGCGACTGGGCGCTGCGACCTGCGCTCGATGAGCCTGCGCCCAACGAGCTGACGGCCTTCATCACGCAGCTCACGCACCTTCGCTCGGCCGACGACGCGGCCGCCCGTGCTCTCAACTACGGTGCCTATCGCAACGTGGTGATCCAGAACAAGCAGCTGCTATTCGAGCGCGCCTGCGATGACGCGACGGTGCTCGTGGCGGTCAACGCCGTGAACGAGCCCTATACCTTTGGAGCCGGCGAGCTCAACGGCTCCTTCGTCGACCTGCTTGCCGACGATGCGCCCACGGTCGAGCTGACGGGTGCCCTTGAGCTTGCGCCCTACGAGGTGCGTTATCTGCTGAGGGCCTAGGCCATGGCTGCGTCCGACGAGGGCTATCAACATATTGAGCATGGGTTTGAGCCCGTGTTCGACCAGCGCTCGCGCGTTTTGGTGCTTGGGTCGTTTCCCTCGGTGCTTTCGCGCGCCAATGCCTTTTATTACGGCAACCCCCAGAACCGCTTTTGGCGCGTGATGGCTGTGTGCCTCGGTATGCCTGTGCCGCCCAACGAGGGCGATCCTTTGGCAAGCGGTGAGCCCGCGACGCTCGATGCCTCCATTGCCGCCAAGCGGGCCATGCTGCTGAACGGCGGCGCGGCCCTGTGGGATGTGGTCGAGAGCTGCGACATTAAGGGCTCGAGCGACGCGAGCATCCGCAACGTTGTGCCGGCACATATCGAGCGCATTACCGATGCCGCGTCGATCGAGGTCGTTGTCTGTAACGGCGGTACGGCAGGGCGACTCTACAAACGCTACTTGCAAGATCGGACGGGGTTGCCCGCCGTCGTCCTGCCCTCGACAAGTCCTGCCAATGCCGCCTGGCGCCTGGAGCGGCTTGTTGAGCGGTGGCACGAAGCCGTTGACTGGGCTGTTATTTAATTTAGATTTTTGTTTGAGCGTGGACGCCCAGACGTTTCAGAACGCCTCGCCAGATCGGCGCGGGCATGGCTGGCTCGGCGCAAACCATGCCGTCGGCGTCGACGTTGGCGGCATTGCCGCCGCCAAGTCGCTGTGCATGCTCGACGGAGCAGCCCATGCGCACAGCGCCCACAAGCTTATCTATCGCCTCCGAAAATGGTCGGCGCAAGAGGCCCATGCGTGGGGAATGGCGAAGCGCTGCGATGCCGCTGCCGGCGCAGATGGCAACGCCGCCACACCACAATTGGTCATGGCGCTCACATGCCTTGTGCAGACGAACGGCGGTCCCGCGCGCCTGCTCAGCGCCCTCTTGTGCAGCTCGAATCGCGGCATAGACACGCGTTCCCGTACCGCCAACGCGCTCAAGCGCCTGCTCGATAGCTGTCAACGTCTCATCGTCAGCCACATCTTCAATGGCCAGCACGATGCCGTCTGCAACGTTGTCGGCATCATCCGCCTCCAAATCAACCGGGCGGGGGAGTGCGGTGCCGGAAAGTTGAGCATAGGCGGCGATGGCATCCTGCAGGTCCCAGAGCAAAAAATCAAGATCGGCGCTATTGGGAATACTGATATACGCAATGGTGTGCAGTGTTTTTGGTACGTCGCCGCGCGCGGTCGTCTCCATGCCATCTCCTTTCCGGCTTGTTTCCGTTTAGGTTACACCGTCTGGTGGCGCCCCGCCGCGCTATCCTAGTGCAACCCTTACGAAAGGAACGCCATGCGTCTGCCCATGAATACCTCGCTTGCCATGCTCAAGCCCTCCGGTATCCGCCGGATTAACGCGCTCGCCGCCCGGCATCCGGGGTGCATCGCGCTCGCGCTCGGCGAGCCCGATTTTCCCACGCCCGATGTGATTAGCGCCGAGGTGACCGCCGCACTGGACCGCGGTGACACGCACTATCCGCCCAACAACGGTCGCCCCGCCCTGCGTGAGGCGTTATCTGCCTACATGGGGGACGCGGGCCTTACGTTTTCGGCCGACGAGGTCATCCTAACCGACGGCGCGACCGAGGCCCTGTCGGCAGCATTCATGGCTATGCTCAACCCCGGCGACGAGGTCATCATCCCCACGCCGGCCTTTGGCCTGTACGAGAGCATTGTCGTGGCCAATCACGCCAAAGCGGTCTTTTTGGATACGGAGCCTGCGCAATTCCAGATTGACGAGGACGCACTTCGTGCTTGCGTGACGCCGGCGACCAAGGCCATCGTCATCTGCACGCCCAACAATCCTACGGGCTGCATCCTCGACGCGGCATCGCTCGACGCCGTGGCGCGCGTAGCGGAGCAGGCGGGCATCTACGTAATCTGCGACGACGTATATAACCGCCTAGTCTACGTGGATGGCTACGAGCGCTTTGCCCAGCGCCACCCGGAACTGCGTGAGCAGACGGTAGTCATCGAGAGCTTCTCCAAGCCCTGGGCCATGACCGGCTGGCGCTTGGGCTGGCTCGCAGCGGCAATCCCCGTCATCGCCGAGATCGCAAAAGCCCACCAATACCTAGTATCGAGTGCTGTCTCCTTCGAAATGGACGCCGCAGCCCGAGCCCTGACCGTCGACCCAACCCCCATGCTCAAAGTCTACCGAGCCCGTCGCGAACGCGTGCTCGCAGCTTTAGACGCCATGGGCCTCGACGTAGTAGAGCCCGCAGGAGCCTTCTACACTTTCCCGAGCATCAAAAAGTTCGGCCTAACCAGCGAAGCTTTCTGCATCAAAGCCATCAAAGAAGCAAACGTAGCCCTAGTCCCGGGCGACTGTTTCGGCACCGAAGGCCACATCCGCCTAAGCTACTGCGTCTCCGACAAAGACCTAGACGAAGGACTAGCCCGCCTGTCCAACTTCGTTTCAACCCTGTAGCCCTCAGGGACGCAACACATCAGCCCACCGACCCAAGCATTATGAGTGGGGGCGTCAGCCAACGAAAACCCGGGCTGCCCAAAGTCAACGCAGGCACGCGCCGCCGAAGGCCAGGCGCAAGGTTTTCGTAGATTCCGCACGAGCCGAAGAGCACTTAATGTGCTCTTCGTGCGAGCCAGGACTTGACCGAGCGAAAACCTTGCGCCTGGCCTTCGGCGGCGCGTGCCGGATGGTGGAATTGTGTGCAGCCCGGTTTTCCGTTGACCGACGCCGGGGTCCCCGCCATAATACTTTCGGTTCACGCACGAATCCGCTGCCAGAGACAGCCGGTGCAAACGGGCATCGCCCGCGAGCTTAATGGGATATCCCGCCAGCCGAGGTGGTCGAGTAGATATGTCTTCTCGCCCCCGTCGCTCATGCAGCGCGGGGGCTTTCTTTTTGGACATGCCCCCGTCACGTCCTTGTGGCGGACCGTGCCCGGAAAGAATTCGAGGAGGTGTAATTCATGCCCCAGCAGTACAAAATCGACAAGGTTGCAGAGATCGAGTCCCGTATCGCCGAGAACGCCGGTCTGTTCGTCGTCAACTACAACGGTCTGACGGTTAAGCAGGCTCAGGAGCTGCGTCATCAGCTTCGCGAGTGCGGCGCCGAGATGAAGGTCTACAAGAACAACCTGGTCAAGATCGCCCTCAAGAACCAGGAGCAGCCCGAGATCGACGAGATCCTCGCCGGCCCCGTCGCTTATGTGTTCTACGAGACCGAGCCGGTCGAGGCCGCTAAGGCCCTTAAGGACTTCTCCGCTAAGTCCAAGGGCGTCCTTGAGATCAAGGGCGGTATCTCCGACGGCAAGGCCGTTTCCGCTGATGATGTTAAGGCTATCGCCGAGCTGCCCACCAAGGATCAGCTTCTCGGCCAGATCGCCGGTCTCATCTCCGGTTTCGCTCGCGACATCGCTGTCTGCGTCAACGGCGTTTCCTCTGGTCTCGCTCGTTCGATCCAGCAGGTCTCCGAGCAGAAGGCAGCCTAGTTGCTGTTTTCACCCGCGGCGGCAACGCCGCACCCCTGGCGCATTCGCGCCGTGTTTTAACTGATCTCCGTGCACAGACACGGAAACCGAAAGGACTTAGAAATGGCTAAGCTTACCACCGATGAGATCATCGATGCTCTTAAGGAAATGACCCTTCTCGAGGCTTCCGAGCTCGTTAAGGCTATCGAGGACACCTTCGGCGTTTCCGCCGCTGCTCCTGCCGCTGTTGTCGCCGCTCCCGCTGCTGGCGCTGCTGAGGCCGAGGAGAAGACCGAGTTTGACGTCGTGCTCGAGGGCTTCGGCGACAACAAGATCCAGGTCATCAAGGCCGTCCGTGAGCTCACCAACCTTGGCCTGAAGGAGGCCAAGGAGGTCGTCGAGGGCGCTCCCAAGGCTGTTCTCGAGGGTGCCAAGAAGGAGGACGCCGAGGCTGCCAAGGAGAAGCTCGAGGCTGCTGGCGCTGCTGTCACCCTCAAGTAATCAGGCTTTCTCGCCAGATTTCTTTGCAGGCGGGGTTCGCATTGCGAGCCCCGTCTTTTTTGTTTTTCGGTCCCTCGACATCGGTAGCTCAAACTGCCGTATTCTGTGATTTGCGTCGTATCGGGTGCCCTGCCGTTGGGCAATAAAATTGCACCATTCGAGCAATAATTTGCGTTGACCTGCTGAAGAATTGTCTCTGCCTTGTAGCGACATATAGTTCCAGCGGTAAGATGCTTGGGTATCGCAATTTGGTCTGCGGCTGTGCGCCGCACGCATGGGGCGCTTTTGCGCCTGCGAAAGGATCTTTGAATAACATGAAGGCAATCATCCCCGCCGCCGGTCTTGGCACGCGTTTTCTGCCTGGCACCAAGTGCACGCCCAAAGAGATGCTGCCGGTGCTCGACAAGCCCGTCATTCAGTACGTCGTCGAGGAGGCGCTCGACCCCGAGGAAGTCGACGACGCCATCATCGTTACATCTCCCGGTAAGCCCGAGCTACTGAACTACTTCCAGCCCGATCGCTCGCTCGAGAACCTGCTGCGCGAGCGCGGCAAGAACGCCTATGCCGATGCCGTCGCCCACGCTGGCGGTATGCCGGTCGACTTCCGTTATCAGTACGAGCCCAAGGGCCTCGGCCATGCTATTCGCTCTGCTGCCGACGCCGTGGCAGGGGAGAACTTCCTGGTTCTTCTGGGCGACTACGTTGTGCCTAACCGCGACATCTGCGACAAGATGCTCGCCGTTTCCAAGGAGCACGGTGGAGCTTCGGTTATCGCCGTCGCTGCTTGCTCGCCCGAGGAAGTCAGCCGCTACGGCGTTATCGCCGGTGAGCGCGTCGGTTCGCTCGAGGGTGCCGAGGACGTTGCCGATGCAGAGCCGGGCGCTGTCTGGCGTATCGGCGGTCTGGTCGAGAAGCCCGCTCCCGAGGCTGCTCCGTCCAACCTGTACATCGTCGGTCGTTACCTGCTGAGCCCGCTGGTTATGGACCTGCTCGCCGATCAGCAGGCCGGCAAGGGCGGCGAGATTCAACTCACCGACGCCATGGCCCGTTCGCTCGACCGCGAGGCCATGTACGCTGTCGTCATCGACCCGCTCTCGGGCTACGACACCGGCACTCCCTCTGGCTGGATGGCCACCAACGCCCTCATGGCCGCAAGCGATCCTCGCTTTGCCAGCGCCTTCTGGGACGCCATCGACGAGCGCGGCGGCTTGATGCGCAAATAAGCCTTCGGGCATCGACATTTACGGGCGCGGACCTCGGTTCGCGCCCGTTTTTTATAAGAGCTGCGATTGCCGGCTCTCTGTTCACAGAAAATATATGAACAGATGTTCGATACACATACATCTACCTGCGTGTTTTCTGCCGAAAAACTTTGCTACTCCAAAAACTCAATCGCGTCAAGGCTTTTCTTGCCCAACGGTCGGTACCTGATAAACTATTAGGTTGCGATAACTGGCGAAGCTATGCCTCGCCAACCCACCGAGCATTTCCGTGAAGGAGGAAAAACCTGGTGACCTACGCATACACTGCCACTGAGCGCAAGCGCGTCAGCTTCGGGAAAATCCCGGAGGCCATGGAGCTCCCCAACCTTATCTCTGTTCAAAGGGAATCCTTTGAGCGTTTTAAGGACGAGGGCCTTCGTGAGGCGTTCAAGGAATCCAGCCCCATCCAGAGCCAGAACCATGTTCTCGAGGTTACCTTCGGCGAGCATCAGTTCGGCGACCCCGCGCACACCGTCGAGGAGTGCCGCGAGAAGGACATGACCTATCAGGCCCCGCTTCTGACCGACGTTCGTCTCACCAACAAGGAGACCGGCGAGATCAAGGAGCAGCTCGTCTTTATGGGCGACTTCCCCATGATGACCGATCAGGGCACCTTCATCATCAACGGTACCGAGCGTATCGTCGTTTCGCAGCTCGTCCGTTCCCCGGGTGTGTACTACAGCTCCGAGATGGATTCGGGCAAGCAGATCTACAAGGCCCAGATCATCCCGTCCCGCGGTGCCTGGCTCGAGTTTGAGGTCGACAAGCGCGACCAGCTCATGGTCTCCATCGACCGTAAGCGTAAGCAGAGCGCCACGATGTTCCTGCGCGCCCTTGGCATCGCCGTCACCAACGACGACATCATCGAGCTGCTCGGCAACTCCGATGTGATTAAGCGCACCCTGGAGCGCGACACCGCTCTCACTCGCGAGGATGCCCTTATCGAGATCTACCGTCGTCTGCGCCCGGGCGAGCCTCCCACCGTGGACGCTTCCCGCAGCCTGCTCGAGGGCCTGCTCTTTAACCCGCAGCGCTACGATTTGGCCCGCGTCGGTCGTTACAAGGTCAACAAGAAGCTTAACCTCACCACCGAGGAAGAGGTCACGGTGCTCACCGACGAGGATATCGTCGCGACGCTGCGCTACCTCCTGTCCCTCGCTGCCGGCGAGCAGGGCTTCAAGGTCGACGACATCGATCACTTTGGCAACCGCCGCATCCGCACCGTCGGCGAGCTCGTCGCCAACCAGTTCCGTATCGGCATGAGCCGTATGGAGCGCGTCGTCCGTGAGCGCATGAGCTCCCAGGACATCGACGAGATTACCCCGCAGTCGCTCATCAACATCCGCCCGATCGTGGCCTCCATCAAGGAGTTCTTCGGCTCCTCGCAGCTCTCGCAGTTCATGGACCAGGCGAACCCCCTGACCGGTCTGACCCACAAGCGTCGTCTGTCCGCACTCGGCCCTGGCGGTCTTGCCGGCCACAAGTCCGGCTCCAGCCGCCGCACCAACGTGCCGACGGCCGTCCGCGACGTTCACAACTCGCACTACAGCCGCATGTGCCCGATCGAGACCCCCGAAGGCCCCAACATCGGCCTGATCGGCTCGCTCGCCCTCTACGCCCGCGTCAACGAGTACGGCTTCATCGAGGCTCCGTTCCGCCGCGTCGAAAACGGCGTTGCCACCGACCAGATCGACTGGATGACCGCTGACGAGGAAGAGAAGCACGTCATCGCGCCGGCCAACACGCCGCTCGATCCCAAGACCAACGAGTTCATCACGACCGATGCCGAGGGCAAGCTGGTCCGTCCGCACACCGTGATCGCCCGTACCCGCGACTTCGACGGCTCCTTCGGCGCTCCCGCCGACGTGCCTGTCGAGGACGTCGACTACATGGACGTCTCGCCGCGTCAGATGCTCTCCGTCGCAGCCACGCTGATCCCGTTCCTCGAGCACGACGACGCCAAGCGTACGCTGATGGGCGCTAACATGCAGCGTCAGGCCGTGCCGCTGGTTCACCCCGCCGCTCCCTATGTCGGTACCGGCATGGAGCGTCGCGCCGCTCTGGACTCTGGCGAGGTCACCCTGGCCAAGAACGCCGGCGAGGTCATCTTTGCCGACGCCGCCAAGATCATCGTCAAGCATGCCGGCGGCATGGACGAGTATCACCTGGCCAAGTACCAGCGCTCCAACCAGTCCACCTGCATCAACCACCGTCCGCTCGTGCGCGTCGGTGACACCGTTGAGCAGGGCGAGCCCCTGGCTGACGGTCCTTCGACCGATCATGGCGAGCTTGCACTGGGTCAGAACCTCACCGTGGCATACATGCCGTGGGAAGGCTTCAACTACGAGGACGGTATCGTCGTGTCCGAGCGCCTGGTGGCCGAGGACCTGCTGACGACCATCAACATCACCCGTCACGAGATCGACGCCCGCGACACCAAGCTCGGTCCCGAGGAGATCACCCGCGAGATCCCGAACCTCTCCGAGGACATGCTTGCCAACCTCGACGAGGACGGTATCATCCGCATCGGCGCCGAGGTCGGCCCTGGCGACATCCTGGTCGGCAAGGTCACGCCTAAGGGCGAGAGCGCTCTGACTGCCGAGGAGCGCCTGCTGCGCGCCATCTTCGGTGCCAAGGCCCACGACGTTCGCGACACCTCCCTTAAGATGCCTCACGGCGCTTACGGCCGCGTCATCGACGTTGTCCGCTTTAGCCGCGAGAACGGCGACGACCTGGCCCCCGGCGTCAACGAGCAGGTGCGCGTCTACGTCGCCCAGCGTCGTAAGATCCAGCAGGGCGATAAGATCGCCGGCCGCCACGGCAACAAGGGTGTTATCTGTAACGTTCTGCCGGTCGAGGACATGCCCTACATGGCTGACGGTACCCCGATCGACGTTATCCTCAACCCGCTGGGCGTTCCTTCGCGTATGAACGTCGGCCAGCTGCTCGAGTGCCACCTTGGCTGGGCTGCTGCCTGCGGTTGGGATACCGAGGATGCCGACTCCGACAAGTATGTCCCCGGTCCGTTCTTCACCGCGACGCCCGTCTTCGACGGCGCCAAGGAGGACGAAATCGCCGAGGTCATCCGTCGCGCCAACAAGAACATGCTCAACAAGGCCACCGCTGCCTTTGGCGATCACATGCGTCCCGAGTTTGTCACCCAGCTTGACGAGCGCGGCAAGACCCGCCTGTTCGACGGCCGCACCGGCGAGGAGTTCCGCGAGCCCATTACCGTGGGTACGTCCTACATCCTCAAGCTCGGCCACATGGTCGACGACAAGATCCACGCCCGTTCGACCGGCCCTTACAGCCTGGTTACCCAGCAGCCGCTGGGCGGCAAGGCTCAGTTCGGCGGCCAGCGCTTCGGCGAGATGGAAGTTTGGGCACTGTACGCATACGGTGCTTCCAACGTCCTGCAGGAGATCCTGACCGTCAAGTCCGACGATACCGTGGGCCGTGTCAAGACCTACGAGTCCATCGTCAAGGGCGAGAACGTCCCGGTTCCGGGTATCCCCGAGTCCTTCAAGGTTCTCGTCAAGGAGATTCGTTCCCTCGCGCTGGACATCGAGCCCATGCGCGATGCCGACGAGGACGCCTCCGCCCCTGTGACCGCCGAGGAGACCTCTGCCCTCGATGACCTGGCCGCGCTCGCCGGCGTTGACGCCGACGTCGAGGCCCAGGATGCCGAGACCGCCGAGGCGCCCGAGGCTGTCGCCGCCACGACCACTGATAAGGAGTAGTTGACTGTGGCAGATTTCGAAGCTACTGATTTTGACTCGGTAAAGATCTCCCTTGCCTCCGCCGACCAGATCCGTTCCTGGTCGCACGGTGAGGTCAAGAAGCCGGAGACCATCAATTACCGTACCCTCAAGCCCGAGAAGGACGGCCTGTTCTGCGAGAAGATCTTCGGTCCCGCCAAGGACTGGGAGTGCTCCTGCGGTAAGTACAAGGGCATCCGCTTTAAGGGCATCGTCTGCGAGCGCTGCGGCGTCGAGGTCACCTCGGCCAAGGTGCGTCGCGACCGCATGGGCCACATCGAGCTCGCCGCTCCCGTGTCCCACATCTGGTACTTCAAGAGCCCCACGAGCTTCCCGATGAGCCGTATGCTCGACATCAAGTCCAAGGACCTCGAGAAGGTTCTGTACTTTGCCAGCTACATCATCACCGAGGTCGACTACGAGGCTCGCGAGGCCGACGCTGACGACCTGCGCGAGGAGCTCGCTGCCGATCTAGAAGAGATCGATGCCGAGTGCGCCCGCCAGATCGAATCCCTCAAGGAGCAGGGCAACCCCGAGAACTTTGACGAGTTCTCCGACGAGGAGCCGCTGACCCCCGAGGAGATCGCCTCTGGCATCGTCGACATCGAGGAAGAGTGCAAGGACGAGAAGCAGCTCCGCACGGACGCCTTCAACGCCTTCATGAAGCTTACCGAGCGCGACCTCATCTCCGATGAGCCGCTGTTCCGTGAGATGACCCGTTACTACTCCATGTACTTCAAGGGTGGTATGGGTGCCGAGGCCGTCCGCGACCTGCTCGCTGCCATCGACCTCCCCTCCGAGGCCGAGAAGCTCAAGGCCATCATCGCCGACGAGGACTCCCAGAAGCAGAAGCGCGAGAAGGCCGTCAAGCGCCTCGAGGTCGTTGACGCCTTCCTGAAGGGCGGCAACAGCCCCGCGAACATGATTCTGGACGTCATTCCGGTCATTCCGCCCGATCTGCGCCCGATGGTCCAGCTCGACGGCGGCCGCTTCGCCGCGTCCGACCTCAACGACCTGTATCGTCGCGTGATCAACCGTAACAACCGACTCAAGCGCCTGCTCGACCTGGACGCCCCTGCGATTATCGTGAACAACGAGAAGCGCATGCTCCAGGAGTCCGTGGACGCCCTGTTCGACAACGGCCGTCGTGGACGCCCGGTCTCTGGCCGTGGCGGTCGCCCGCTCAAGTCGCTCGCCGAGGCCCTCAAGGGCAAGCAGGGTCGTTTCCGTCAGAACCTGCTGGGCAAGCGTGTCGACTACTCCGGCCGTTCGGTCATCGTTACCGACCCCAAGCTGCTGCTGCACCAGTGCGGTCTGCCCAAGACCATGGCGCTGGAGCTCTTCAAGCCCTTCGTCATGAAGCGCCTGGTCGAGCTTGGCAAGGTCGAGAACATCAAGGGCGCCAAGCGCGCTATCGACCGTGGTGCCACCTTTGTGTGGGACATCCTCGAAGAGGTCATCGACGGCCGCGTCGTGCTGCTCAACCGTGCACCGACCCTGCACCGTCTGTCCATCCAGGCCTTTGAGCCGGTGCTGGTCGAGGGCAAGGCTATCCACCTGCACCCGCTGGTCTGCTCGCCCTTCAACGCCGACTTCGACGGCGACCAGATGTCTGTCCACGTGCCGCTGTCCAGCCAGGCTCAGGCCGAGGCTCGCGTGCTCATGCTCTCTGCGAACAACCTGCGCTCGCCGGCATCCGGCAAGCCGGTTAACATCCCTTCGCAGGACATGATCATCGGTGTGTACTACCTCACCCAGGTCCGCGAGGGCCTGCCGGGCGAGAACCACGTGTTCTCGAGCTTCGATGACGCGCTGCACGCCTATGACTGCCGTTCCGAGGTCGACATGCAGGCCAAGATCCAGGTCCGCGTGTCCGCTGCCGATGCCAACGTCATCAACGAGGACGGCACCCGTATCTTCCGTGTCAAGAACGGCAAGAACGAGTTCGTCGACTACGACGTCACCGGCAACAAGACCGCTCGCTTCGAGACCTCTATCGGCCGCATCATCTTCAACCGCCAGTGCCTGCCCGAAGACTACGAGTTCATGAACTACAAGATGGTCAAGGGCGACGTGGCCAAGCTGGTTGCTGACTGCTGCGATCGTTACCCCGAGGCCAAGGTCGGCCCGATCCTCGATGCCATCAAGTACTCCGGCTTCCACTACGCTACCCGCGCCGGCCTCACCATCTCGGTGTGGGACGCTCTCATCCCTGATGAGAAGCAGGAGCTGCTCGATCGCGCCCAGGCCAACGTCGACCAGATCAACGAGTACTTCGAGGAGGGCTTCATCAACGAGACGGAGCGCCACATCGAAGTCGTTAACGAGTGGACCGCTTGTACCGACAAGGTTGCAGCGCTCATGCTCGACTTGTTCGACGAGGAGAACCCGCTCTACATGATGGCCGACTCCGGCGCCCGTGGTTCTAAGACCCAGCTGCGTCAGCTCGGCGGCATGCGTGGCCTGATGGCAGACATGTCCGGCGAGACGATCGACCTTCCCATTAAGGCGAACTTCCGCGAGGGCCTGCTGCCGCTCGAGTACTTCATTTCGACCTATGGCGCCCGTAAGGGCCTGGTCGATACCGCATCTCACACCTCGGACTCTGGTTACCTGACCCGTCGTCTGGTCGACGTGGCCCAGGACGTCATCGTCCGCGAGGAGGACTGCGGTACGCACGAGGGCGTCACCTACAACCTCATCATCCCCGGCACCACCGACCTCAACACCGACCTCGTCGGCCGTTGCTTCATTGAGGACGTTGTGGCTCCCGATGGCACCGTGCTCTTTGAGCAGGACGGCTACATCGAGAAGGTCGCCGACATCCAGAAGATGGTCGATGCGGGCCTCAAGAAGGTCAAGCTTCGCGCGCTGCTCACCTGCCGCTCCAAGTACGGCGTGTGCCAGAAGTGCTACGGCTGGGATCTTTCCACCCGTCGTCCGGTCGCCATCGGTACCGCGGTCGGCATTATTGCCGCCCAGTCCATCGGCGAGCCCGGTACGCAGCTTACGATGCGTACCATTCACTCCGGCGGCGTCGCTGGCGTCGACGATATTACGCAGGGTCTGCCTACGGTCAGCCGTATGTTCGATATCGTCGGCAACGTCAACGAGAAGATCCTGGGTCGCGAGGCCGAGCTGGCTCCGTACTCCGGTCACCTCTCGATTAAGCCCGAGAAGTCCGAGTACGTGCTGACGCTCACCGACTCCGAGGATCACACCCGTGTCCTCGACGAGCGTCGCGTCCCCGCTTCGGTGCGCTTTATGCCCGAGATCGAGGACGGCTGCGAGGTTCGCGCCGGCGATCAGATCACCAAGGGCTTCGTCAACTTCCGCAACCTGCGCAAGCTGACCGACATCGAGTCGACGATGCACACCTTCGTCGAGAGCGTCAAGGACGTTTACACCAGCCAGGGCGTCGACCTGAACGACAAGCACATCGAGGTGCTCGCACGTCAGATGCTGCGTCGCGTTCAGATCACCAACCCCGGCGACTCCAAGTACCTGCTTGGTCAGTACGTCGACCGCTACGAGTTCGCCGACGAGGTCGAGCGCGTTGCCCGTCTGGGCGGTCAGGCTCCCGTGGCCGAGCCCGTCATCCTGGGTACGCTCAAGGTCGCGTCCAACATCGACTCCTGGCTGTCGAGCGCTTCGTTCATCCGCACCGCCGGCGTCCTTACCGAGGCTGCCATCGAGGGCAAGGTCGACCACCTGCTCGACCTTAAGTCCAACGTCATCGTCGGTAAGAAGATCCCGGCTGGTACTGGCCTCAAGCCGTACGCCAACGCCAAGCTGACGTATCGCACGGCCGATGGCTACGTGGACATCGACGGCCCGGCTTCGCCCAACGCCAAGTCGCTGCCCGAGTGGGCTCCGGTGGAGCTCAAGGACCTGGACGAGCAGCTCCCGCAGCAGCTCGACTGGGCCGGCTACGACGAGTTCGGTGGTGCTGACGGTTCGTTCACCCGCAACGGCCACACCATCTCCGCCGAGAAGGCTCGCCTGTACCTGTTCGACGACCTGGGCGTGTCGCAGCGCTGGACCAACAAGTTCAGCGAGGTCGGCATCGAGACGGTTGGCGACCTGGTCGGCAAGTCCGAGGAAGATCTGCTGCGCATCGATGGCATCGGTGCCAAGGCGATCGAGGAGCTCCGTGACGGTCTGGAGGCCCACGACCTGCTCTACATCCTCGAGAACAACGACGACGTTGCCGACGAGGAAGACCTCTCGCAGCTGCTGCAGATGGTCTTTAGCCCCGACGGTCCGGACGATATCCTGCTGGGTACCTCCGCTCCGACGCATCACGCCGACGCCGACGAGGAGCTCCTGGGCGCCCCGATCGACGACAAGAAGGCTCCCGCCAACGGTGCCATCAACGAGGACATGGCTTCCCTCGACGAGCTGCTCAACCAGCTCGTGGACACCGACGACGCCGAAGAGGCCAAGGACAACGATGAGGAGTAATCTCCTAGTACGTTAACCGCCCTTTCAAAGATCCGCTTCCCAACAGGGGAGCGGATCTTTTTTGTTGAGGAACGTTGCCCCGACGAGCACGTCGGATTCCCGGACCGGGCGGCACAGGGGGCTAAGTTTGTCGCGAGTTCCGCACGAGCCGGAGGCCACTTAATATGGCCTCCGTGTGAGCCAGGACTGTAGAGCAGCAAACTTAAACAGCGGGCCGCCCGGGCCGGGGATCCACCACCGCGCACAGGAGGGGATTCCTTTTGTGTAGGCTTTGCGGAAATGTGCTCATTTTAGGATACGCCCGGCGGCGTGGTCTGTTGACGGCACAGCTTACGGCACGTATCCTATCGAACTGCGTGTTTCGTAGGGGGATGCTGACCCCTCGATTCAAGCCGTTGCATTTTACAGAAAGCTGGAATCATTCGAGAAGGAGTACGCTTTGCCTACTATTAACCAGCTGGTTCGCCAGGGCCGTCGTTCCGTGCCCAAGAAGTCCAAGAACGCTGCTCTGCAGCACAACTCCCAGAAGCGCGGCGTGTGCACCCGCGTCTTCACCACGAGCCCCAAGAAGCCGAACTCGGCTCTTCGTAAGGTTGCCCGTGTTCGCCTCGTCAACGGCATCGAAGTTACTGCTTACATCCCGGGTGAGGGCCACAACCTGCAGGAGCACTCCATCGTGCTCGTCCGCGGCGGTCGTGTCCGTGACCTCCCTGGTGTCCGTTATCACGTCATCCGTGGCGCCTACGACGCAGCTCCGGTCCAGAACCGTATGCAGGCCCGTTCCAAGTACGGTGCTAAGCGCCCCAAGGCTAAATAAGCCAGATAACGTTTTGATACTTTCGCCGTGTGCCGCCTAAGCGCCGCACGGTAGACACTTAAGGAGATTTCACATGCCGCGTCGTGCAGCAGCTAATCGTCGTGAGGTTCAGCCTGACGCCGTTTACAACAACCGCCTGGTGACTCAGCTCATCAACAAGGTCCTTCTTGACGGCAAGAAGGCCACCGCTGAGCGCATCGTTTACACCGCTTTCGAGATCGTTGCCGAGAAGTCCGAGGGTGGCGACGCTCTCGCTACCTTCAAGAAGGCTATGGACAACGTCAAGCCCACGCTCGAGGTTAAGCCCAAGCGTGTCGGTGGCGCTACCTATCAGGTCCCGATGGAGGTCAACTCCCGTCGTTCCACTGCTCTGGGCATCCGCTGGATCGTCAACTTCTCCCGCGCTCGCAAGGAGAAGACCATGGCCGAGCGTCTCGCCAACGAGATCCTCGACGCTTCCAACGGCCTGGGCGCTTCCGTCAAGAAGCGTGAGGACGTCTTCAAGATGGCCGAGGCCAACCGCGCGTTCTCTCACTATCGTTGGTAAGTTAAGGTAAGGAACTAACATGGCTAAGCCTAAGTACAAGCTTTCCGATACCCGTAACATCGGCATCATGGCCCACATCGATGCCGGTAAGACCACCACGACCGAGCGTATTCTTTACTACACCGGTAAGACTCACAAGATCGGTGAGGTCCATGAGGGCGCTGCCACCATGGACTGGATGGTTCAGGAGCAGGAGCGCGGCGTAACCATTACCTCCGCTGCTACCACGTGCTTCTGGAACAAGGACGGTAAGGACTACCGCATCCAGATCATCGACACCCCGGGCCACGTTGACTTCACCGCCGAGGTCGAGCGCTGCCTGCGCGTCCTCGATGGTGCTGTCGCCGTCTTCGACGCCGTTGCCGGCGTTCAGCCCCAGTCTGAGACCGTTTGGCGTCAGGCTTCTACCTTCAACGTCCCCCGCATCGCCTTCATCAACAAGTATGACCGCGTGGGCGCTGACTTCTTCAACGCTATCGAGACCATGAAGGATCGTCTCGACGCTAACGCCGTGGCCGCTCAGGTCCCGATGGGCGCCGAGGACAACTTCTGGGGCGTCATCGACCTGGTCACCATGACTGCTTGGGACTTCAAGGCCGACGACAAGGGCATGACCTACCCCGAGCCGATGGACGAGATCCCGGCTGAGTTTGCTGACATCGCTGCCACCAAGCGCGAGGAGCTCCTCGACGCTGCTGCCAGCTTTGACGACGAGCTCATGGAGAAGATCCTCATGGAGGAGGACTTCACCGTCGAGGAGCTCAAGGCCGCTCTGCGCAAGGGCGTTCTGGCCAATGAGCTCAACCTCGTCTTCGTGGGCTCCGCCTACAAGAACAAGGGCGTTCAGGAGCTGCTCGACGCTGTCGTCGACTACCTGCCCAGCCCGCTCGACGTTGAGGCCGTCACCGGTACCGATCCGGACACCGGCGAGGAGATCCAGCGTCATCCTTCCTTCGACGAGCCCTTCTCCGGCCTGGTCTTCAAGATCATGACCGACCCGTTCGTCGGTAAGCTTACCTATGTCCGCGTTTACTCCGGCCGCGCCGAGTCCGGCTCCTATGTGGTCAACGCTTCCAACGGTCAGCGCGAGCGCCTCGGCCGCATCCTCGAGATGAACGCCGCCGAGCGTATCGACCGTGACGACGCTGCCGCCGGCGACATCGTCGCTTGCGTCGGCTTCAAGAACTCCACCACCGGTGACACCCTGTGCGAAGAGGGCAAGGAGATCGTCCTCGAGAAGATCGAGTTCGCTAAGCCCGTTATCGACGTTGCCATCGAGCCCAAGACCAAGGCCGAGCAGGACAAGATGTCCCTGGCTCTGACCAAGCTCGCCGAGGAGGACCCGACCTTCCAGGTGTCCACCAACCACGAGACCGGCCAGACCATCATCGCCGGCATGGGCGAGCTGCACCTCGAGATCATCGTCGACCGTCTGCTCCGCGAGTTCAAGGTTGACGCTAACGTTGGTAAGCCCCAGGTTGCCTACCGCGAGACCGCTGGTCACGACGTCGAGAAGGCTGAGGGCAAGTTCGTCCGTCAGTCCGGCGGTCGCGGTCAGTACGGCCACGCCGTCATCAAGCTCGAGAAGATGGAGGAGGGCTTCGGCTACGAGTTCGTCAACGCTATCGTCGGCGGCGTCGTGCCCAAGGAGTACATCCCGTCCATCGACAAGGGCATCCAGGAGGCCCTGAACACCGGTGTTATCGCCGGCTTCCCGGTCCTCGACGTTAAGGTCACCCTGTTCGACGGTTCTTACCACGAGGTCGACTCCTCCGAGGCCGCCTTCAAGATCGCCGGCTCCATGGCTATCAAGGACGCCCTCAAGAAGTCCGATCCGCAGCTGCTCGAGCCGATCATGGCTGTCGAGGTCGAGACCCCCGAGCAGTACATGGGCGACGTTATGGGCAACCTCTCCGGTCGCCGCGGCAAGATCGAGGGCATGGAGGATCGCAAGAACAGCAAGCTCATCCGTGCCAAGGTGCCGCTGGGCGAGATGTTCGGTTACGCTACCGACCTTCGCTCCCAGACCCAGGGCCGTGCATCCTACACGATGCAGTTCGACTCTTATGAGCCCGCGCCCAAGTCCATTGTGGACGAGGTCATGAGCAAGAACGCCTAAGTTCGAGCTCCCTGTTACGTAATCCGCGAGAACATCTCTCGCACTCTTTGGAGGTTTAAGTTGGCTACCCAGAAGATCCGCATTCGCCTCAAGGGCTATGATCACGAGGTCGTCGATCAGTCCGCGAAGCTCATCGTCGAGACCGCTCAGAAGACCGGCGCTCGCGTTTCCGGTCCTGTCCCCCTGCCCACCGAGCGCAACCTGTACACGGTTATCCGCTCGCCGCACGTGAACAAGGACTCCCGTGAGCAGTTCGAGATGCGCACTCACAAGCGCCTCATCGACATCCTCGACCCCACCTCGGGCACCGTTGATTCGCTCATGCGTCTCGACCTCCCCGCTGGCGTCGACATCGACATCAAGCTCTAAGCGATATCGCTCATAGCTTACAGAGCCCCGCTGCCATGTTGGTAGCGGGGCTCTTTTGTTTTGAATAATGGTTTGGACTGCCGGGCATTGCTGCCGAGTAGGTGGCTGCAGCGCCCTATTCGCTCAAGGGACGCAGCGATGCCTCCTCAAAATGGAAGGATCGCAAGCCGTCTTCCGTTTCGATACATGCGCGACCAAAGTCATCGACCGTTTGAAAGACGCCACGCGCCAGCTCATCCCCAGCGGGGGAACGGGCGATAACGTGATCCTCAATCCAATTGAGATGACCGATATATTCGCCGTGGACGGGCGCGAGCGGTCCGGCGTCTTCTTCCATGGCGTTGAGACGCTCTGCCCATGTGTCTACAGCGTTCACGACCGCGTGATAGACCTCCTTGAGTAGCACATCGACGGCGGGAACATTCTCGTTGAGGTCTGAGAGGCCAATTGCCGGCAGGCCGCCATCGGGAACCTCCGAGGGCACATAGTTCACATTGACGCCAATGCCGCAGACGGCGAAAGGTTTGCCTTCGTTATCGCGTGCGGCCTCGACCAGAATGCCGCCGAGCTTGCGCCCTCGCGCGACAAGATCGTTGGGCCACTTGAGGGCTATTTCGCTTGCGAGGCCTTGCTTTTCGAGCGCCGCGAGCACTGCTAGGCCGCTGACGGCGGCAAGACCAGAGTACTTTGCAGGATTAACGCATGGACGCAGGACAATCGAAAGCAATAGGTTGCCGGCGGTTGAATCCCACTTGTGGCCGCGCCGGCCGCGTCCTGCTGTCTGAGCCCGGGCGGCAAGCCCTGTGCCGTGTGGCGCTCCCTGTTTTCCTGCTTCGAGCAGGTCATCGTTGGTCGATCCGGTTACGTCTACTATCGTTAATTTAGCATCCATAACGGCTGCTACCTCCTTAATGAATAAGTGAATAACGCAATGGTGTCGAGAGATAGACACAATGTGAAGCCTTTGTCGCATTTGGACAATTTAATGTTAACACGTCAACAACGACTGAAATGCGCTATCCTCTCTTGGTCGATGTAAACACGTCAACAACTCAAAGGAGGTTAGTGATGGGTTTCACGATTCTTGGAACAGGCTCGGCGCTTCCTAAGCGCAGTGTTTCCAATGACGAGCTGTCCGAGTTCCTCGATACCTCGGATGAGTGGATTTTTACCCGCACAGGTATCAAGAGCCGCCATGTGTGCACCACCGAGTCGCTCGACGGCCTTGCCGTGGCAGCAAGCGAGCAAGCGCTCCGGACGTCCGGAATTGATGCGAATCAGCTGGATCTTATCGTCTGTTCGACGACGACGGGCGATCATCTCGTTCCCGCTGAGGCGTGCGCCGTTGCTGAGCGCCTGGGTGCCACATGTCCTGCCTTCGACGTTTCGGCGGCTTGTGCCGGCTTCGTATTTGCGCTCGATGTCGCCGAGGGCTATATCGCCCGCGGTCGCGCCAAGCACGTGCTGGTCGTTGCCGCCGAGCAGATGACGCGCGCGCTCGACTGGACCGACCGTGCCACGTGCGTGCTCTTTGGCGATGGTGCGGGCGCTGCGGTCATAGAGGCTGGGGGAGAGAATCCCCTTGCTGTTGAGCTTTCGACGTCGCCTGACGTCGAAACACTGCGCGTCCCCGGATTGGCGGGCTCCTCGCCGTATAAGACGGCGCAGGACCGCGAAAGCGTGCTTTCCATGAACGGTCGTCGCGTCTTCAAGTTTGGCGTCAATGCCATCTGCGACACGGTCAACAAACTCGCCTGCGACGCGGGCATCGCGGTCGAGGACATCGACCACTTTGTATTCCATCAGGCTAACGAACGAATCTTGAGCCAGGCGGTCAAGCGCTTAGGTGTGCCGGACGACCGTGTGGTCCGAACGTTGCGTGAAACCGGCAACATCTCGAGCGCCTGCATTCCGCTTGCTCTCGATCGACTGGCAAATACCGGCGCGCTGCACGCGGGCGACACCATCGCCCTGGTCGGATTTGGCGCCGGCTTGGATGTAGGTGGCTATCTACTTCGCTGGAAGTAGTTGCACATAGGAAATGAAAACGCCCCTGGGGCACAAACAAAGGAGAACTACCATGGCAGATCAGAAGACCTTCGAGCGCGTTTGCGACGTTATCCGCGAGACCGCCGGCCTTGACGATGTCGAGATGAAGCCCGAGTCCACGCTCGAGGAGATTGGCCTCGACAGCCTGGGTACCGTCGAGATCCTCGTTGCCGTCGAGGACGAGTTTGGCATTGAGCTCGATACCGAGGAGAACCCCAAGACGGTCGGCGAGTTCGTCGATACGGTCGAGGCGGCATTGGAGAAGTAGTGATGCTCAAGTCTCCTCTCTGCGATTTGCTCGGCATCGAAAAGCCCGTGTTCCAGGGTGGCATGGCCTGGATTGCCGACGCCTCGTTGGCATCTGCCGTGTCCGAGGCAGGCGGCTTAGGCATTATCGCGGCCATGAATGCCAACGCAAACTGGCTGCGCAATCAGATTCACGAGCTGCGCGCCAAGACGGATAAGCCCTTTGGCGTCAACGTTATGCTCATGAGCCCGTTTGTCGACGAGGTCGCACAAGTGGTGATTGATGAGCGGGTGCCCGTTGTGGTGACCGGCGCCGGCAATCCCACCAAGTACATGAAGGCGTGGAACGAGGCGGGCATCAAGGTTATTCCCGTCGTGGCTTCGGTGGCGCTGGCGCGTCTCGTGACGCGTCGCGGAGCCACTGCCGTGGTTGCCGAGGGCACCGAATCAGGCGGCCATATTGGCGAGACCTCGACGATGGCACTTGTCCCGCAGGTTGTCGATGCGGTCGATATTCCCGTGGTTGCGGCTGGCGGTATCGCGGATGGCCGCGGGGTGGCGGCCGCCTTTATGCTTGGCGCCGCTGGCGTCCAAGTGGGCACGCGTTTTCTCGTTGCCAATGAGTGTACCGTCTCCGAGCAATACAAAGAGCTGGTGCTCAAGGCGGGAGACACCTCGACGCGCGCGACTGGCCGTTCGACGGGACATCCGGTGCGTGCGCTCAAGAGCCCCTTCACCAATGCCTACGCCAAAAGTGAGGCGGCGGGCGCAAGTGCCGAGGAGCTTGGGGCCATGGGCACGGGCGCCCTTCGCAAGGCCGCCAAGGACGGTAATTACGAAGAGGGCTCGTATTTGTGCGGACAGATTGCTGGCATGGTCAACGAACGCCAGAGCGCACGCGAAATCGTCGACGATCTGGTCGATGGCGCCGAGCATGTCCTGAAGGGTGCGTCCGCATGGGTAGCGTAGCGTTTCTGTTTGCAGGCCAGGGTGCCCAGCATCCCGCGATGGGCGTCGACCTTATCGAAGCGTCGCCGGCGGCTGCCGAGGTGTTTGCAATCGCCGATGAGGTGCGCCCGGGGACCAGCGAGCAGTGCCAGAGCGCCTCGAAAGAGGAGCTCTCGCAGACCGAGAACACGCAGCCTTGCGTGTTCGTGCACGACTTGGCTGTCGCCGTCGCCCTGCGCGAGCGCGGCGTGGTGCCTGCCGCCTGTGCGGGATTCTCGCTGGGCGAGGTCGCCGCGCTCACCTTTGCGGGGGCATTCGATACGCGAGCGGGCTTTGAGCTCGTGTGCGAGCGCGCGGCGCTGATGGCCACGGCCGCCGAGCGCCATCCGGGCTGCATGCGTGCCGTCATCAAGCTCGATGCGGCGCAAGTCGAGGGCCTGGCAAAACAGGCAGGCGAGGACTGCTGGCCGGTCAACTACAACAGCCCCCAGCAGACGGTTGTGGCCGGAGCGCCCGATGCGTTGCAGGCCCTCGATGTCCTGGTAAAAGAGGCTGGCGGTCGCGCCATGAAGGTCGCGGTGTCGGGTGCATTCCATAGCCCCTATATGGCCGAGGCGACCTGTGGCCTTGCTGCATATATCCAAGCCGGTCACGCGCCGTCCCCGTTGCTGATTCCTGTTATGGCAAATATGACGGCGGCACCCTATCCGGCCGACCCACAGGCGGCATCGGAGGTGCTGGCCAACCAGGTGAGCCATGCCGTTCGCTGGGTCGACACGCTGCATACTCTGCAGGATCAGGGCATCGACACGTTTATTGAGGTCGGCCCCGGCAAAACGCTGTCGGGCCTGGTCAAGCGTACGCTGAGCGACGTTCGCGTGTATTCGTGCGAAACGGCCGAGCAGGTCGCAGCTATTGCCGACGAGCTCGCATAGTCCACAGGGCTGTAACCCGAAAGGAATGACATGGGCAACTTGAACAACGGCGCGCTCGAGCGCAACGACTCACGTCGCGTGGCACTGGTCACGGGCGGCTCGCGGGGTATCGGCCGCGCCTGCGCTGTCGGTCTGGCGGAGGACGGCTTTGATACCGCCGTCGTCTATGCCGGTAGTGTCGATGCAGCGCGCGAGGCGTGCGAAGCCTGCGAGGCGGCTGGCGCTACGGCACGCGCATATCAATGCGACGTGGCCGATCCCGCTGCCGTCAACGCGTGCGTGGAAACGGTCCTCAACGACTTTGGCTCCATTTGGGCGCTCGTCAACAACGCCGGCATCACCCGCGATGGCCTGCTCATGCGTATGGGCGACGATGCCTTCGACCGCGTGCTCGATGTCAATCTCAAAGGCACGTTCAATACGACGCGCGCGCTCACCAAGACCTTTATGCGCCAGCGCGGCGGTTGCGTCATCAACATGAGCTCGGTTGTGGGCCTGATGGGCAATGCCGGGCAGGCCAACTACGCTGCCTCCAAGGCGGGCGTGATAGGGCTTACCAAGGCGGTGGCGCGCGAGCTTGCGCCCCGCGGCGTACGAGTGAACGCGGTCGCACCCGGGTTTGTCGAGACGGATATGACGGCAAAGCTCTCGGAGAAGGTGCGCGCGGCGTGCGAGGAGCAGATTCCCCTGAGGCGCATGGCGCGCCCCGAGGAGGTGGCCGGCGTGGTGCGCTTTTTAGCGAGCGATGCGGCTGCCTACATTACGGGCGAGGTCGTGCGCGTCGACGGCGGAATGGCGATGTAGAAACCAGGGCCGAACAACGGCTTGAATGAGGAGACCATGATGGAACAGAGAGTTGCAATCACCGGTATCGGTGCCGTGTCGCCGCTCGGCAACACCGCGCTTGCCACCTGGGCGGCCATGTGTGCCGGAACGTGCGGCATCGGTCCGATCACGCACTTCGATACCGATGCATTTGCCGTCAAGGTGGCGGCCGAGGTCAAGGGCTTTGACGGCAACGAGTACTTTGGCAAGCGTGACGCCAAGCACCTGGACCCCTGCGTTCAGTTTGCCCTGGCAGCGTCGGACGAGGCCATGCACGATGCGGGCTTTGATGTCGAGGGCGCCATCGATCGCGAGCGCCTGGGCGTCTACGTGGGTTCGGGCGTGGGCGGCATGCAGACACTCGTCGACAACGTCCACACGATTGCCGACCGTGGGCCCCGCCGCGCATCGCCCTATATGATCGCGATGATGATCCCCAATATGGCTTCGGGCAATATCGCGATCCGCCACAAGGCAAAGGGCCCGACCCTGCCCGTGGTGACAGCCTGCGCGACTTCTGCCCATGCGGTGGGTGAGGCGTTCCGCGCCATCAAGCACGGCTATGCCGATGCGATTCTCGCCGGCGGTGCCGAGGCCGCAATTATCCCCGATGCCGTTGCGGGCTTTACGTCCTGCCGTGCGCTCACCACTAATCCTGACCCGTCGACGGCATGCCGTCCGTTCGATGCAGACCGCGATGGCTTTGTGATGGGCGAAGGCGCCTGCGTGCTCGTGCTCGAGGGTATGGAGCACGCACAGGCCCGCGGTGCGCACATTTATGCCGAGGTCGTGGGTTACGGCAACACCGATGATGCCTATCACATCACGAGCCCCGACCCGGACGCGGCAGGTATTGCCCGTGCGATATCGCTGGCGGTGGCCGAGGGCGACGTTAAGCCTTCCGAGGGCCTCTACATCAATGCCCACGGCACCTCGACCAAACTCAACGATTCGTCCGAGACGGCGGGCATCAAACGGGCGCTCGGCGAGGATGCGGCACGCGCCGCGCACGTCTCGTCGACCAAGTCGATGACCGGCCATATGATCGGTGCCACGGGCGCCATCGAGGTCATGGCATGTGCCATGGCGCTCGAGCAGGGCGTGGTGCCGCCGACCATTAACTACCACACGCCCGATCCCGCCTGCGATCTTGATTACACGCCCAATCGCGCGGTTCGCGCCGACCTTACCTGGGCGCTTTCGACCAACCTGGGCTTTGGCGGACACAATGCCGCCATCGCACTGCGTAGATATACGAGGAGCTAGAGCATGGATTCCAAAAGACTTGCCGAGATAGCCGATGTGATGGAGGACCGCGGCCTCACGCGCGTGCGTGTTGAGGAGCCCGATGGCACCGCGGTCGAGCTCGAGCGCGCGAGTGCCGCGCAGCCGGTTGCCGTGCCCATGCCTATGCCGGGTGCCGTGACTGCTCCGGCGGTGGCTCCTGTCGCCATGCCTGCCACCGCACCGGAACCCGCCGCGCAGACACCTGCCGCCGTGTCGGAGCCTAAGGGCACCGAGGTGACTGCTCCCATGGTCGGCGTTTTCTATGCTGCCCCGGCGCCGGGCGACGAGCCGTTTGTGCGCGTGGGCTCCAAGGTCAAGGCCGGCGAGACCCTCTGCATCATCGAGGCCATGAAGGTTCTCAACGAGGTGACGGCAGAGGCGGATGGCGAGGTGCTCGAGATCTGCGTGGCCGACGGCGACCTCGTGGAGTTTGGTAGCTGCCTCATGAGGATCGGATAGGTGATATCCATGAACAAAGAAGAGCTCAAGAAGCTGTTGCCGCATCGCGAGCCGATGCTTTTGCTTGACGAAGCCGAGCTGGTGGGCGACGAGGCCCACGGCAAGATCACGATTACGGGCGACGAGTACTTTTTGCAGGGGCATTTTCCGGGAAACCCGGTGGTCCCCGGCGTGATTCAGTGCGAGATGCTCGCCCAGAACTGCTGCGTGCTGCTGATGGGCGATGAGGAGGCGCGCGGCGCGACGCCGTTCTACACGAGTCTGGACAAGGTGCGCTTTAAGCGTCCGGTGCGCCCGGGCGACACGGTGGATCTGGTGTGCTCCATCACGCGTGCGCGCGGGCCGTTCCGCTTTGCGACAGGTACTGCGAGCGTTAACGGTGAGGTTTGCTGCCGCGCCGATATGTCTTTTGCATTCATGCACGAAAAGTAGGGAAGTTTTCATGTTCGACAAAGTGCTCATCGCCAACCGCGGCGAAGTCGCGGTCCGTGTTATCCGCGCGTGCCGCGATATGGGCATCAAGACCGTCGCCGTTTATTCCACGGCCGATGCGGACGCGTTGCACGTGCAGCTTGCCGACGAGGCATATTGCATCGGTGGCCCGCGTCTTGCCGAGAGCTACCTCAACGACGATGCCGTGCTCACCTGTGCTGTAAAGTCGGGAGCTAAGGCAATTCATCCCGGCTATGGCTTTTTCTCCGAGAAGGCGAGCTTCGTGCGCGACTGCGACAAGTATGGCCTGGCGTTTGTAGGCCCTTCGGCCGAGGTGATCGACAGCATGGGCGACAAGGACGCCGCACGCCGAACGGCTGCCGCGGCGGGCGTGCCCATCGTGCCGGGCTGCGATTTGCTCAAAAGCCCCGAGGAGGCGACGGCCGAGGCCGAGCGCATTGGCTGCCCCGTGCTCATCAAGGCGCGCGCGGGCGGTGGCGGTCGCGGCATTCGCAAGGTCGAGCGCGTGGAAGATGCGGCAAAGGCGTTCATCGAGGCGCATGCCGAGGGCGAGGCCGTTTTTGGCGACGGCGAGTGCTACATGGAGAAGTTTGTCGCGCCGGCGCACCACGTTGAGGTGCAGATTATGGCCGATAAGCGGGGCCATGTGTTTTCGCTCGGCGAGCGCGAGTGCTCGGTGCAGCGCCGCAACCAAAAGCTGATCGAGGAGAGCCCCGCGCCGTGCCTCGACGGACACGACGACATTCGTACTCGCATGCACAAGGCAGCGCGTGACCTGGCTCGTGCCGTCGGCTACGAAGGAGCCGGTACCATCGAGTTCCTGTATTCGGACGACGGCAATTTCTACTTTATGGAAATGAACACGCGCTTGCAGGTGGAGCATCCGGTTACGGAGTTTGTGACCGATACCGACTTGGTCAAGTGGCAGCTGCGCGTGGCGGCCGGCCAGCCTCTGCCCTTTGAGCAGGAGGACATGCCGGTCCGCAACCACGCCATGGAGTGCCGCATCAATGCCGAAACGCCGGATTTTCTGCCGTCATGCGGAACGGTCACCGCGTTGCGTGTGCCGGGTGGTCCGCGCGTGCGCTGGGATTCCGCCATGTTTACCGGTGCGAACGTTCCGCCGTACTACGACTCCATGCTCGGCAAGCTCATCGTGTGTGCGCCCACGCGCGACGGCGCCATTCGCAAGATGCGCTCGGCCCTGGGCGAGCTCGTGATTGAGGGCGTGAGCGAAAACAGCGAGCTTCAGCTCGACGTGCTGGCAAACGACGAGTTCTTGTCGGGCATGTATCACACCGATCTGATGGGGCATCTCTATGCTGATGAATAGGAAAGCGAAGACGGTCAACGTCCTCGAGGGACCGATGACCGAGTCGTGCGCCGAGTTTCCCGCGCGCCACGTGTTTATCAAGTGCCCGGAGTGTCGCCGCGTGATCGATGAGGCACGCCTACACGACAACCTCGAGGTCTGCCCTCGTTGCGGCAAACACTTCCGCGTGAGCGGTCGCGCGCGCATGCGCATGACGGTCGACGAGGGCACGTTTGAGGAATGGGATGCCAATCTGGCGTCGGAGGACTTCCTCTCGTTTCCCGGCTATGCCGATAAGCTCAAGAGCGTGAGCGAGCGTTCGGGCGAGCGCGATGCCGTTGTGTGCGGCAGGGGCAAAATCTGCGGTTGCGATACCGCGCTCTTCTTTATGGACGCTAACTTTATGATGGGCTCGATGGGCTCCGTGGTGGGCGAGAAGATCTGTCGCGCATTTGAGCGTGCGACCGAGCTGGGATTGCCAGTTGTCGGCTTTACCGTTTCGGGCGGTGCGCGCATGCAAGAGGGCGTGACATCGCTTATGCAGATGGCCAAGATTTCTGCGGCGGTTCGGCGCCACAGCGAGGCGGGCGGTCTGTATATCACGGTGCTCACCGACCCCACGACCGGAGGCGTAACCGCGAGCTTTGCCATGGAGGGCGACATTATCCTGGCCGAGCCCGATGCCCTGACGGCATTTGCCGGCCCGCGCGTGATCGAGCAGAACATGCACAAGCGCCTGCCCAAGGGATTCCAGCGCTCCGAGTTTTTGCTGGAGCACGGCTTTTGCGATGCCGTTGTTCCGCGTGGCGAGATTGCGCTCACGGTAGGCGAGCTGCTGGCGCTGCACGAAGGGCACGCGCCCGGCCTGGGGGCACCGCACGAGATTGTGCATACGGGTCGCCGCGGCAAAAAGCTGGGACACTTGTTCAAGCGCTCGACGGCACCAAAAACCGCGCTCGAGATTGTCAAGCAGACCCGCTCGGCAGATCGCGCCACGGCGGGCGAGATGATCTCGCTAGGCCTGGACGGATTTGTGGAGCTGCACGGCGACCGTTACTTTGGCGACGACGCCGCTGTGGTGGCTGGCATTGGCTGGAAGGACGGGCGCCCCGTAACGGTCATCGCCATCGAGCGCGGCACCACGACAAAAGAGCGTATGCGCCGCAACTTTGGCATGGCGCATCCCGAGGGCTACCGTAAAGCGCGTCGCCTGATGCGCCAGGCCGAAAAGTTTGGTCGACCGGTTCTGTGCCTGGTCGATACTTCGGGCGCGTTTTGCGGCATCGGTGCCGAGGAACGCGGTCAGGGCGAGGCCATCGCCCAGAATCTCATGGAGATGAGCGGCCTTAAGACGCCGATTGTCTCGGTGGTAACAGGCGAGGGCGGCTCTGGTGGCGCGCTGGCGCTGTCCGTGGCCGACCGCATTCTGATGCTCTCGAGCTCGGCCTATTCGGTCGTGAGCCCCGAGGCCTGTGCGTCGATTCTGTGGAAGGATACCGAGCGCGCGAATGAGGCCGCCGAGGCGCTGAAACTCACGGCTCCCGATCTGTTGGCGCTCGGTATCATCGACGGCATTGTTGACGATAGGGGTCTGTCGCATGAGGAGATCGCCGGCGCCGTCATGTCCTCGGCATTTGATGCCTTCGATACGCTTGGGCGGCTCGACGACGCGACCCTCACAAACCTCCGCTACGAAAAGTACCGCGCAATCGGTCAGTATCGCACGATGTGACAAAGGGACAGTCCGCATGTCACATTGGGAAAGGGTTCCTGTGTCACAAGTTTCTAACACCTCGTTTACAACGATGGTCTCATCAAACGCCATGGCCGTGGTGGACTATCTGTCCAAAAGCATGATGTCGGCGCTGCCGTTTATTGTCTGCGCGGCGTTGTTCCGCACCGTCGCCGTCATTATGGGCGAAGGCATGCTGGGCCTGTGGTCTGCCGATTCCGATATCTATTGCCTGTTCTACAGTTGGCTCTATAATGCCGGCTACTACTTTTTGCCCATTTATCTTGGTTGGGCGGCCGCCCGTCAGCTCGGTTGCTCGGAGCAGCTGGGCATGATGCTGGGCGGCGTATTGATTGCGCCCGATCTGCTTAAGCTCGTCGATGCCGCATCGACGACGGGGGCATCGATGACTTCCGTGTATGGCCTGCTTCCCGCGCCGGTCAACGATTACACGACGACTGTTATTCCGGTTCTCATCTCGGTGCCCGTGCTATGGCGAGTGGAGTGTTTCTTTCAGCGCGTTATCCCTAAGGCCGTGGCGTTTTCGTTTGTTCCGTTTGCGACCATGCTTGTCATGGTTCCGGTTTCGCTGTGTATCACGGCACCGGCGGGCAGCTATCTGGGCATGCTGTTGGGCCAGCTTATGTTTATGCTTGGCAATTCCGGTGGCATCGTGTCGCTGCTCACGCTCATGGGGCTTGCCGCGGGCTGGGAGTTCCTTAAGATCGCGGGCGTCAGCAACGTTGTCCTATCGCTCGCCTATGCACAGTTCATGAGTGTGGGAACGGATTCGTGCATCCTGATCGCCGCGACGATGGCAACGTTCGCGGTTTGGGGCATGCCCTTTGGCGCGTCGCTCCGCGTTGCGGATAAGGATGAGAAAGCGCTCATGCTGGGCTATTCGATCTCGGGCGTGCTTGGTGGCGTAAGCGAGCCGGCGCTGTACGGTTGCGGCTTTAAATATGGCAGGTGCCTGACGTGCATGGCCATTGGCGGCGCCGTCGGAGGCCTTGTTGCGGCCGTGGGCCACGTTACGGCCTATACCATCGGCATGACGAATGTCCTCATGGTCATTGGCTTTGCCACGGGCGGCATCTCGAACCTGCTGTGGTGCTGCGTTGCCGGCGGCACGGCTTTTGTGGTGTCTGCGGCGCTGAGCTACTGCTTTGGCGTGGTGCCGGCGAAGGGACAGGCGACGGGGGACGGAGCCGATTCGCCCGAAACAGTGGCGAGCGCTGCTGAAGTAAGCGCATAAACCTGTGCGACAAAAGGACGATCCCTTTGCCATATTCCAAGGCCGTGGCCCGTGTGGGTTGCGGCCTTTTTTGTATCTGGGGGACAAAGTGGCTACACTACAATCCGTTTGAGCAATAGATATATAGGTAGTACCGTGGGGGCGGATGTAGATGGTCGAGTGGATCGTTCGTCGTGCGCAGGGCGACCGTGCGCGCGTGGGCACATTGACGGGCGTGGTGTGTATTGTCGCCAATGTGGCGCTTTGTGCTGCGAAGGGCGCAATTGGTGTGGTTTCGGGATCGGTTTCGATTGTTGCGGATGCCATGAACAACCTGTCCGATGCCAGCTCGAATATCGTGAGCGTGCTGGGCTTTAAGCTGGCGAGCAAGCCGGCCGACCCCGAGCATCCTTACGGCCACGGTCGCTACGAGTATCTCTCGGGTCTGGTCGTGGCGGCACTCGTGCTGCTGATTGGCGTTGAGCTGGTGAAGTCCTCGGTCGAGTGCGTCATCCACCCCGAACCTGTCGAGTTCTCGCTTGCCCTGGTGGCAGTTCTAGTGCTTTCGATGATCGTAAAGCTCTGGATGGCGGCCCTCAACCAAAAGCTCGGCGATCGCATTGAGTCCGAGACGCTGCATGCGACCGCGCAGGATTCCAAGAACGATGTTCTTGCCACGGGCGCCGTACTGGCGTGCGCAATTGTTTCGCAGGTGACGGGCATCAACCTTGACGCTTGGGTCGGCCTTGCCGTTGGTGCCTATATTGGCTGGAGCGGCTTTGAACTCATCCAGGATACGGTGAGCCCGCTTTTGGGGCAGACGCCCGATCCTAAGCTGGTCAAGCACATTCGAGACAAGATCATGAGCTATCCCGGCGTTTTGGGCGTTCACGATCTGATGGTTCACGACTATGGCCCGGGCAGGAAGTTCGCAAGCGCTCACGCCGAGATGGCGGCCGAAGCCAGCCCGATGGAAAGTCACGACACGCTCGATAACATCGAGCAGGCGTTTAGGAACGAAGACGGCATGATTGTCACGCTCCATTACGACCCCATCGTGACCGACGACCCCAAGGTGGCGAGCATGCGTTTACGCATTAACGCAATGGCTCAGGAGATCGATAGTCGCCTCTCGATTCATGACCTGCGCTGTGTGCCGGGTCCTACGCACACCAATGTGATTTTCGACTGCGTGCGTCCCTCGGATCTGCAAATGAGTGCCGAGGACCTAAAGCACGAGTTGGCACAACGGGTCGAATCGGAATATCCCAAGTCGGTTGCCAAGATTACGATCGACGAGGACTACGTAGGGCATACCCACGAGTAGGGCTGTGCCGGCAAAGCAAGTTATACAGAAGAGGAGAGCATGAAGCGCCTATACCTACTCCGCCACGGCCAGACGGAATTCAACGTCAAAAAGCTCGTCCAGGGTCGCTGTGATTCACCGCTCACCGATCTGGGCCGTCAGCAGGCACGGGCAGCGGCCGCATGGCTCAAAGCCCACAGCGTCGTCCCCGACAAAGTGGTCTCATCACCCTTAGGCCGAGCCATGGACACGGCAAGTCTTGTCGCATGCGAACTCCTCGGTCCGGACGCCGCAGTCGAGCCCTGTGAAGGCATTATCGAGCGCAGCTACGGCACCTTCGAAGAAGGCCCCCACGACGCCCTGCCCACCGACGTTTGGGATCCGGGCGAGGACCTGGTCCCCTTCGGAGGAGAAGGAAGCCGCGCACTGCAAGAACGCATGGTAGGCGCCCTCACCAATCTCATGGGCTCCGAGGGCATCGAAACCCTCCTAGCAGTAAGCCACGGCAGCGCCAGCCGCCAATTTATCAAGGCCGCAGCCCCAGAGGGCTTTGAGCTCCCAACAAAACTCCCCAACTGCGCCATCATGATCTTCGGTTTTGACGATGCGCGAGAAGAGGACGATACGCCCCAATGCAAGTTCACCTTGCAACAAATTGTGGACCCTCAACAAAGTCATTAGCCTGAGCGAGCAGAGTTAAGCAGACATCAACGTGGCGTTCCCAGTGTGCGGCGGAGGGGGCGGGCCTGAGACATATTAAGGTTGTCGCGAGTTCCGCACGAACAGGAGAGCACTTAATGTGCTCTCCGTCGTGAGCAGGACTGTAGAGCAGCAACCTTAATATGTCTCAGGCCCGCCCCCTCCGCCGCACACTGGGAACGTGCCACGCACTTTACCTGCGTAAACAATGTGAGTGAAATATGAATCTCGATGGATACGCCCGCAGCCGTGTATACTAATCAGCTGTGTGTAACCAGGGGAGTATTCTGGCTGGACAAAATGCCTGCTTAATAGGGTTGTCAGGTAGTCCAGGCGAAATACAAGGCTGGGGAGCACGTCGTGTAAGTAGTGGTCCTCTAGGGGCGTACGCTCGGTGGTGTACGCATTGTCCCAAGACCACGCGAGAGTTGGGATCATATCTTGATCAGCATGATTCTCGGCCGCAAGATTGGCATGACCCAGGTTTGGGACGAGGACGACAACGTCGTTCCCGTCACGGTCATCCAGGCTGGCCCCTGCGCTGTCTCGCAGGTTAAAACTCAGGCAACCGACGGCTATGACGCCGTCCAGATCGGTTTCGGCGACATCAAGGCCAAGAACGTGAACAAGCCCATGGCTGGTCACTTCGCCAAGGCTGGCGTCGAGCCTGTTCGCTTCCTTCGTGAGGTCCGCGTCGAGAACGGCGAGGAGCACAAGGTCGGCGAGGTCGTCACCGTCGCTGATTTCGCTGATGTCGAGAAGGTCGACGTCATCGGTACCTCCAAGGGTAAGGGCTTCCAGGGTCGCATCAAGCGCTGGGGTCAGCGCCGCGGTCCTATGACGCATGGTTCTCACTTCCAGCGTCACCCCGGTTCTATCGGTCAGTGCGCCTATCCTGCGCGCGTCCTCAAGGGCGTCAAGATGGCCGGTCACATGGGTAACGAGCGCGTTACCGTCAAGAACCTTTCCGTTGTCCGCATCGATGCCGAGCAGAACCTCATCTTGGTCAAGGGCGCTGTCCCGGGTGCCAAGAATGGTCTCGTCGCCATCCGTATGGCCTAAGGGCCCAGCCCATTTAGCCCAGCGTCATACCAAGGAGAACACTTAAATGGCAAAGTTTGAAGTAAAGAACAGCGAGGGCAAGAAGGTCGCCGAGGCCGAGCTCGCCGCTGAGGTGTACGGCATCGAGCCGAACATCCACGTTATGCACCACATCGTCAAGTGCCAGATGGCCTCTTGGCGTCAGGGCACCCAGTCCGCTAAGGGCCGCTCTGAGGTTTCCGGTGGCGGCAAGAAGCCTTGGCGCCAGAAGGGCACCGGCCGTGCCCGCCAGGGTTCCATCCGTGCTGCCCAGTGGCGTCACGGTGGCGTCGTCTTCGCCCCCAAGCCCCGTTCTTACGCTAAGCGTATGAACAACAAGGAGGTCAAGCTGGCTATGCGCTCCGCGCTGTCCGCCAAGCTGGCCGATGGCGAGCTCGTGCTCGTCGACGACTACGGCTTCGAGAAGCCTTCCACCAAGGCTGCCGTCGCCATGCTCAAGGCTCTCGGCCTTGAGGGCAAGCGTCTGACCATCATCGTTCGCGATGAGGACGTCAACGCCTACCTGTCGTTCCGCAACATTCCCAAGACGTTCATCATCACTGCCGACGAGGCCAACACCTATGATCTCGTCAACAACAACGCCGTGCTGATGCCCGCCGACATCGCCGCTCACTTCGGGGAGGTGCTTGCATAAATGACCGCCCACGAGATCATCATCCGTCCGATCGTGTCCGAGCGTTCCTTCTCCGGCATGGAGCTGAACAAGTACACGTTCGAGGTCGCCAAGGATGCTAACAAGTATCAGATCAAGGACGCTGTCGAGGAGATCTTCGACGTCAAGGTCGTTCGCGTGAACACCCTGACGGTCAAGCCCAAGACCAAGCGCGTGCGCTATGTCGCCGGCAAGACCCGTTCTTGGAAGAAGGCCATCGTCACGCTGGCCGAGGGCGACACCATCGAGGTCTTTGGCAACCAGGCCTAAGACTCGCTGCTGTTGAGTGAGCTCATGCCTCCCAAATAGGGGAGGCGAGAGCTCAAGGTTTTGGGCGTATAAAATGGACACGCCCGGAACCGTGTATACGTCCGGTGTCATCGCACCCGAGGCAGAACCTCGAATCCCTGTCTGCGATGGCTAACGGATTCCTATTGAAAGGGATTGTAATGGCTGTAAAGCACCTTAAGCCGACCTCCGCTGGTAGGCGTTGGCAGACGATCTCCGATTTCTCCGAGATCACCTGCACCAAGCCCGAGAAGTCTCTTCTCGAGCCCCTGCCCAAGAAGGCCGGTCGTAACAACAACGGCCGCATCACCACCCGCCACCAGGGCGGCGGCGTGAAGCGTCGTTACCGCGTGATCGACTTCAAGCGCAACAAGGACGGCGTGCCCGCCAAGGTTGCCACGATCGAGTACGATCCGAACCGTTCCGCTCGCATCGCTCTGCTGCACTACGCTGACGGTGAGAAGCGCTACATCCTGGCCCCCAAGGGCCTCGAGGTCGGTCAGACCATCATGTCCGGTTCTGACGCCGACATCAAGCCGGGCAACGCTCTGCCCCTCGCCGACATCCCCGTCGGTACGCTCATCCACGCCGTCGAGTTCCAGCCGGGCAAGGGCGCCGCTATCGCCCGTTCTGCCGGTAACTCCTGCCAGCTGATGGGTAAGGAGGGCAAGTACGCTATCGTTCGTATGCCTTCCTCCGAGATGCGCCGCATCCTCGTTACCTGCCGCGCCACCGTCGGTGAGGTCGGCAACGCCGATCACTCCAATATCGTCATCGGCAAGGCCGGCCGTAAGCGCCACATGAACGTGCGCCCGACCGTCCGCGGTACCGTCATGAACCCTGTCGACCACCCGCACGGCGGTGGCGAGGGCAAGAACCACACCTCTGGTCGTCCCTCCGTTACCCCCTGGGGTAAGCCGACGAAGGGCCTTCGTACGCGCAAGAAGAAGAAGGTCTCGAACCAGCACATCATTCGTCGCCGTAAGAAGTAATTTCGGATACCGAGTTTTAGGAGAAAGCACTTATGAGCAGAAGTCTCAAAAAGGGCCCGTTCGTGGAGACTCGCCTTCTCTCGCGTATCACCGCGATGAACGAGGCTGGCAAGAAGGACGTCGTGAAGACCTGGTCCCGCGCGTCCACCATCTTCCCCGAGATGGTTGGTCACACCATCGCCGTCCACGACGGCCGCAAGCATGTGCCCGTGTATGTTACCGAGTCCATGGTTGGTCACAAGCTCGGCGAGTTCGCGCCGACTCGTACGTTCCGTGGCCACAAGGCCAAATAGGGGGTTAACCGTAAATGGCAACTAAGTCTATTGAAACTGAGGCCACCGAGGTTCGCGCCGTCGCTAAGTACGTGCGTGTTTCCCCCAGCAAGGCCCGCCTGGTGGTCGATCTGATCCGCCGCAAGCCTGTCGCTCAGGCCTTCGACATCCTCCACTTCTGCGACCGCGCCGTCGCCGTGGATGTCGAGAAGGTTCTCCGTTCCGCCGTTGCGAACGCCGAGAACAACAACGGTCTGCGTGCCGACAACCTGGTTGTCGCCGCTGCCTATGTTGACGAGGGTCCGACGCTTAAGCGCATCCGTCCCCGCGCCAAGGGTTCCGCTTCTCGCATTCTGAAGCGTACTTCCCACATCACCGTCGTCGTTGCTCCTCGAAAGGAGGCGTAAAGCTGTATGGGTCAGAAAGTCTACCCCACCGGCTTCCGTCTTGGCATCACCGAGAACTGGCGCTCCCGCTGGTTCGCAGAGAAGGATTACGCTAAGACCCTCGGTAACGATCTCGAGATCCGCAAGTACCTCGAGAAGCGTCTTTCCCGCGCAGCTGTCTCCCGCGTCGAGATCGAGCGCGCTGGCGACAAGGTGAAGGTCATCATCCTCACCGCTCGCCCCGGCGTTGTCATCGGTAAGAAGGGTGCCGAGATCGATACCCTCCGCACCGAGCTCGAGAAGGTCGCTGGCGTCTCCAAGGGCCAGCTCTCCGTCGACGTTGTCGAGATCAAGCGCCCCGAGCTCGACGCCAACCTTGTTGCTCAGTCTATCGCCGAGCAGCTCGAGGGCCGCGTTGCCTTCCGTCGCGCTATGCGCAAGGCTGTCCAGTCCGCCCGCAAGGCCGGCGCTAAGGGCATCCGTATCCAGTGCTCCGGTCGTCTCGGCGGTGCCGAGATGGGCCGTCGTGAGTGGTACCGCGAGGGTCGCGTGCCTCTGCACACCCTCCGTGCCAAGATCGACTACGGCACGGCTGTCGCCAGCACCACCATGGGCGCTTGCGGCGTGAAGGTCTGGATCTACCTGGGCGAGAAGCTCCCGGGCCAGCCTGTTCCCAACCCTGCACTCGAGGGCTCTTCCCGTCCTCGTCGTCGTAACTCCGAGAGGAGGGGTCAGTAGTGCTTGCCCCTAAGCGTATTCTTCACCGCAAGGTGCAGCGTGGCTCCATGAAGGGCCAGGCCAAGGGTAATACCGAGCTGCATTTCGGCGAGTTTGGTATCCAGGCTCTCGAGGCCCATTGGATCACCAACCGTCAGATCGAGGCCGCTCGTATTGCCATGACCCGCTACATGAAGCGTGGCGGTCGTGTCTACATCACGATCTTCCCCGATAAGCCCATCACCAAGAAGCCTGCCGAGACTCGCATGGGTTCTGGTAAGGGTAACCCCGAGGAGTGGGTGGCCGTCGTCAAGCCCGGCCGCATCATGTTCGAGGTCAAGGGTGTTCCCGAGGAGGTCGCTCGCGAGGCTCTGCGTCTTGCGCAGCACAAGCTCCCCATCAAGACCAAGATTGTTGCTGCTAAGAACGCTGAGCAGCGCATCGAGAAGGAGATGGCTGAGGAGGCCGCTCTCGAGGCCAAGTGGGCTGCTGAGGACGCCGCCGCCGCCAAGGAGGAGAACTAATGAAGCCCGCAGAGATTCGTGAGCTCTCGGACGCTCAGCTCGTTGAGAAGCTGAAGGAAATGCGCGCCGAGCTCTTTAACCTTCGTTTCCAGATGGCCACCAGCCAGCTGGACAACACCGCTCGCGTCAACACCGTGAAGAAGGACATCGCTCGCGTCCTCACGGAGCAGCGCGCCCGCGAGATCGCAGCGGAGAAGTCCGCTGTCGCCGAGTAGGACCTAAGGAGAGAACATGACTGATTCGCGTAACTCGCGTAAGGTCCGTACGGGTGTCGTTACCTCCGTCTCCGGTGCCAAGACCATTGTTGTCACCATCACCGAGCGCAAGCGTCACCCCAAGTACGGCAAGATGATGACCAGCTCCAAGAAGCTGCACGCTCACGACGAGGAGTGCACGGCTGGCGTGGGCGATACCGTCCGCGTTATGGAGACCCGTCCTATGTCCAAGATGAAGCGTTGGCGCCTCATCGAGGTCGTCGAGCGCGCTAAATAAGCAGTCGCTCTTACGACTTGTACGTTTCCGAAGATGTGCGTATGCCTGGCTTGCATACCACGGGCCGTATAAAGGCTGCGCACCTCTCTTCGGTTCTTAGTTCGGAGGAACATCTACCATGATTCAGATGCAAACCATGCTGAACGTCGCCGACAACTCCGGCGCTCGCAAGATTCGCTGCATCAAGGTGCTTGGCGGTTCCAAGCGTCGTTATGCAGGCATCGGCGATGTGTTCATCGGTGCTGTCCAGGAGGCTACCCCTGGCGCCAACGTCAAGAAGAAGGACGTTGTCCGTTGCGTCGTCGTTCGCACCGTTAAGGAGATCCGCCGCAAGGATGGCTCCTACATTCGCTTTGATGAGAACGCCTGCGTTGTCATCAACAACGATGGTTCGCCCGTCGGCACCCGTATCTTCGGGCCCGTCGCTCGCGAGCTTCGTGACAAGAAGTACATGAAGATCGTCTCGCTCGCTCCCGAGACCCTGTAGTTAGGGGAGATATATGTATATCAAGAAGGGCGATAAGGTCCAAGTTCTCTCTGGTAAGGATCGCGGCAAGCAGGGCGTTGTCCTGCGTGCTCTCCCCGCCGAGAACAAGGTCGTTGTCGAGGGCGTTTCGGTCGTCAAGAAGGCCGTCAAGCCCAACGCTGCCAACCAGCAGGGCGGCATCGTTTCGCAGGAGGCTCCTATCGACGCCTCCAACGTCAATCTCGTTTGCCCCGAGTGCGGTAAGGTTACCCGCGTCGGTCACGAGAAGGACGGCAAGAACAAGCTGCGCGTCTGCAAGAAGTGCGGCCACAAGTTCTAAGCTGCCCGCAACATCAAGTTGCTAGCAAAGGCCCGGATGCCCCAAGGCACCCGGGCCTTTTTCTATCCCTACTCATTGGGGACAGACTTAAATGAGTGCCGTGGAAATGCCCATACTCATTGGGGACAGACTTAAATGACCAGTCGTTGGGGGACAGTCTCTATGTGCCGGCAGTTTGGGACGGTCCTTTGATGTCTGATGCCCCCAGAGGGGTGGAGTAATACGGCCTACTCTGTCTTTTATGGCTATGTTGTTCCGCCCTTTTATGTTTCATAAGGATCGTCGCATGCGCATTTACGCGCATAGCCTTGCGCGATAATGCGCATAACCGCGCAAACATTTGCCAACTATGGCTAAATAATGACCGATAAGATAATAAACACGCAAACACGAGCAGATACGCGCGCAATTGTGCGAATATAGGGTTGTTAGAAATGAAGGACTTCCGATGACTTAGGAGGCACATCATGGCAGATTCCAAACAGGCTCCGCTCGACGCCGAAGCAGCCGCTAAGGCGGCATTCGCCTCGGTCCAGGATCAGCCGTTCCCCGACGATATTTTTACGGCTCCCGAGCTTCGTTGGGCTGTGATCGGGTGCGGCGTTATCGCCAACCAGATGGCCCAGTCTCTCGCTCTTGCCGGCCGCAAGCTTGCGGGCGTTGCCAACCGCACTCTGTCCAAGGCTCAAGCTTTTGCAGAGCAGTATGGCGTTGAGAAGGTCTATGAAACGGTCGAGGACCTCTACGCCGATCCGAACATTGACGCAGTCTATATCACCACGCCTCACAACACTCACATCACTTACCTGCGCGCCGCGCTGGCCGCCGGCAAGCACGTGCTCTGCGAGAAGGCCATTACCCTCAACTCTGCCGAGCTCGACGAGGCCCGTGCCATCGCCGACGAGCACAACGTGGTCCTTATGGATGCCACCACGGTGCTCCACATGCCCTTGTATCAGGAGCTGCGCCGCCGCATGGATGCCGGCGACTTTGGACGCATGAACCTCGCCCAGCTCAACTTTGGCAGCTACAAGGAGTACGGCGACCTGACCAACCGCTTTTACAATCGCAACCTTGCTGGCGGTGCCATGCTCGATATTGGCGTCTATGCCCTGTCCGTCATGCGCCTCTTTATGGCAAGCCAGCCCGCTGAGGTCGTTTCGCTGGGCAACAACTGCGAGACTGGCGTTGACGTCGCGGGTGGCATCGTCTGCCGAAATGCCGAGCAGCAGCTGGGCGTCGTGAGCCTTACGCTCCACTCCAAGCAGCCCAAGCGCTCGGTCATCAGTTTCGACAAGTGCTATATCGAGGTCAACGAGTATCCGCGCGCCGACCATGCGACCATTGTGTGGACTGTTGACGGTCGCCGTGAGGAGGTCCACGCTGGCACCGAGGCCTACGCACTGTGCTACGAGATGGCCGACCTGGAGAAGGCCGTCGCCGGCGATGATTCGAAGCGCGAGCTTCTGGGCTATGCTTCCGATGTTATGGAGCTTATGACCAAGCTCCGCGCCGATTGGGGAGTCGTGTACCCCGAGGAGGAGTAAGCGATGCTTGCGGAAGATAGGCTCAACGCGATCGTGTCGATGGTGCAGCAGGCCGGCTCGGTTACCGTGCCTGAGCTTGCTGAAGCCCTGGGCGTGACGGCGTCTACCATTCGGCGCGACCTGCAGACGCTCGATCGCGCACACCGCATCGCCAAGGTGCACGGTGGGGCGACGAGCCTTGAGCGCGCGCACGTGACGCGCGACCTGACGCTTAATGAGCGCAGCGATCTCCATAACGACGACAAGGAGCGTATCTGCGCCCGTGCGGCGGCGCTGGTGGAGCCCGAGAGCTTTGTGTACATCGATTCGGGCTCGACGACGCTCAAGCTCATCGAGCATCTTCCGCGCCTTGAGGGCGTCACCTATGTGACCGACTCCGTGCTCCACGCTCAGCACCTTGCTTTGCGCGGTATGCGCACCGTGGTGCTGGGCGGCGAGCTCAAGCCCGAGACCGAGGCGCTCGTTGGTCCCGATGCCCTGGCAACCCTGGATCGCTACAACTTTAACTGCGGCTTTTGGGGGTCCAACGGCATTGCCGCCGAGCAGGGCTTCACGGCGCCCGATATCGAGGAAGCGCAGGTTAAGCGCATCTCGATGCGCCATACGGCCAAGCGCTTCGTAATCTCGGACGCCAGCAAATTTGGCATGGTGGCGCCCGTCAAGTTCGCGGACTTCCGCGACGCAACGATTATTACCGCAGGCGAGGTGCCCGCCAAGTACCAGGCAATGGACAACGTCATCACGGTCTAACGATGGGACAAGGCCAAAACCACCGCAAAGGTGCCTGTCCCCATTATGGTGGTTAGCAACGGAAACCGAGTAGTTTTCTCAATAGAAAAGCGGCAACGTCCATCACGGGCGTTGCCGCTTTTGTTGTCTACCGGTTTAGTCTAAATCTGTAACAACTGGAACGTTAAAAGTGGGCCAGGTGTTGCAGATCGAGACGTTTTGGGACCGTGGCTGAGCCATTGCGACAAAACCACCACAAAGGTGCCTGTGAACTGCCTCCCATTTCTTGGACATCGGGAAATGGGAGGTTTTCCATGAGTAT
>CABRFZ010000019.1 GCA_902470365.1 uncultured Collinsella sp.
GGCGCCGAGCTCGGTGAGCTCCTCGACACTCTTCTCGAACATTTCTAATACCTCTTTCTTTACTAAATTGTCTGATATATAAAGACTTAATCTGAAAAGTTAAATCGGGTAGTAGTCATAGGCTGTTTTTCTTTCGTTAACACTCGTATCCGATCACAGAGTATCTCGATAATGAGAAATCCTGTACTTAAACTTGTCCGCACGAGCCACCGAAAGCGTAAACTCGACAACATCATTTTGGGTGTTGTGAGTAGTTCGGACTATGTCCAGAACTGGCGCACCCTCACCAATACCTAGAAGCCGAGCGTCACATGGACGTGCTATACCCGCAGAGAACTCCTCATCCGCTACTCGAATTTTCTGCTGATAATCCTGCTCAATGACATCGTAAAGGGGCTTCTGTTCGAGTAGAGGACGCTTGAGTGAAATAAAGAGCCTTGCTGGAAGATAGCTACGCTCAACCATCATAGGAATACCATCTGCCATTCGTAAACGTTTGAGTTTTATTACCTTTTCACCCAAATGAATCCCCATTTGCATCGAGAGCGTTTTATCTGCTTCCATTTCACAGAACTCTAAGATGGTTGTTTCTGGCAGCCGGCCCATCGCTTTCATCTGTTCAGTAAAACTGTACGATTGGGTAAGATTTGTTGCTTGAGCTAGTCGATCGGCAACAAACGTACCGCGACCTTGTTTTCGCACAATCCGACCAAGATACTCAAGTTCCTGAATTGCAAGCCGGACAGTCGACCGCGAAAGCCCGAAACGTTCGGCAAGCTCACGTTCGGACGGAATCAAATCACCTGGCTGATATTCATGATCAATTTTTTCGATCAGAATATCTACGAGCTGGTCATATAGCGGTTGTCTGTGCCTCTTGCACGTCATGATATTCTCCACGTAATGAGCAATTGACCAATACTTCAGCCTTCAGGTAACGCACCAACATGTCCAATAAATGGGCTAATAGCGACACTACATCTCATCGTCTTCATCAATGTCAGTACTCTCGAGTTTCTTGAGATCGACTCCCTCACGACCAACGACCCGTGCGCGTTCGGCAAGTTCATCAAGCGTTGGGTCTCCAAACGCACGCGTCATAACGAGCTCCACCAACATAGGTAGATTTGTTCCGGTTACAACGGTCACGTTATCGAGCTCAGTCGTCATTGGGATAGCTTGATTGAACGGAGTACCGCCAAGCAAATCAACAAACACCAATACGCCATCACAAGCTTGACGCATCTTGGCAATGCAGGTTCGCAAATCATCACCAAAAGTAACCGCCTCCGAGCCCGCAAAAGGAACTACCTCAAAATTAGGCTGTTCGCCGGCGACCATATCCACAGCGCTTTTCAAACCAGGTGCAAACTGACCGTGACCAGTTAGTACAAATCCAATCATTCTATCTACCTTTCTACCGTTCGCTTTCTCTAGCCAAAGAACCCCTCAAAAGGGCTCTTACGACCACTGCATCATTAAAGTTTAGTGAGTGTTTTGTTTTATCGTGGGAGGTCTGTGAGCGTCTCTAAGCTGCTTTTCAAGGTTGCGATATCTACGTGCTTCGCCCTTGTTCCCGCTGCTCTCATATTGATATGAAAGCAGCAGATAGAGCTTTCCGCGTAACCCAAGGTCGTTCGTATCCAGCATAGCTTCCATCTCATCGATCTTATCATGCCGACGGCAAAAGACTATGTCGTAGGTCAATTGACTGTCCGCCAAAATGCCCTTCGACACGATGGGGCGCATCTCTTCCAACATGGACGCCGCCCGCTTCCGGTCACCCGTCTTGATATAGAAATTAAAGGCGCGAACCGCAAGCTGTCGACGTTGTTTATCGCTGCACGACATCTCCAGCAAGTGGTCAAGCATTCGATCTGCATATGCGTCCATATCAGCAGCTTCATAGATCGTGAAACGCAGGTAATACTGCTTATACGTAGACATTACTATACGCGCAAGTTTGCGATCGAGCAGGTTTATGCAATCTTGGTATAAGCCCAAGTTAAACAATACCTGCAATTTCATATCGAAGTATTTTTTCGCTCCTTCGGTCACAGCGAAATAAGCCACGACAACACAAATGAACAGGACGATCCAAAATGGCATTGCACTATATTCCCTTCAAGGCAGCCTTAAGGAATTAATCGAACACGATGACTGCATAACCGCCTATGAACAGCGGTGTCCGACAAAACAAAAGAGGCGCACACTCCAGGGGATATGGCGATAAAGTCGCCTTGGAGGTGTGCGCCACGTCTCAATTGAGGCTCAAATGCCGTGACAATATGGGGTATTTAGCCCTTGCAAATGATACCGAATGCACCCAAGGCAATGGACAGAACCAAGACGATAAAGATGGCCTTCGTCGAGGTCATGCCCTTCTTACCGAGGAGCCAGTATACGAAGCCGACGAGTGCGGCAGGAACCAGCTTGGGGCAAATCATATTGCAGATGTTCTGCAAGTCAACGGTAACGCCGCCGATAACAGGCTTCGCCGCAATAACGATACCGACATTGGTTGCGACCAGAGCACCGACCATAAAGACACCCATTACGGAGGCCGCGTCGGTCAACGCGTTCAGGCGATCGCTCATGGTGGTGACGAGCTTCATACCCTGCTCATAGGCCATGTGGGTCTGCTTGCAGCGGAACCAGTCAACAAGGATGTTCACGACGACCCAGATGAAGATACCCAAGGGGTTGCCGTTCATGGCCATATTGGCAGCCAGAGCGCCGAAAATGGTCGGGAGCAGCGAACCGAAGATGGAATCGCCGATGGAAGCCAGCGGTCCCATGAGACCAGTCTTGAGACCAGCAACAGCCTCGAGGCCCTCAATGCCCTCCTCTTCCTCGATCGCCAAATCGATACCGGTGATGATCGTGTTGAGGAAGTTTGAGGTGTTGAAGAACGGTGCGCACTGGGCGCGGCAGGCTTCCTTTAGCTCCGGCGTGCCGTCGCCGTACAGCTTGCGCAGTGTGGGCAGGATAATCCAGAGATAACCAGAGTGTTGCATGCGCTCGTAGTTCCAACCATCCTGGAAACCAAGCAGGTTACGACGGTTGATCTGCGCAAGGTCGTCCTTGGTAATCTTGTAGCCAGTGGTGCCATTGGCGAGTTTCTCATTAGAGCTCATCGTCGTCGTCTCCCTCCGCAGCGCCAGCAGCAGCGACGGGACGCTGGTTGTTCTTGTAGTACAGCAAAGACAGAGCAAAGCCAATAATAGCGATCGCCAGCATCGACATGTTATTGAACATACCGACCATATCCACGGCGCCCTTACCAAGCGCGCCGTTCACAGCGACGATGTTGGCGTTGAGGTTCATGATGCTCGTGAAGGCCGTACCAAACAGGGCGGCAACTACAAAGCCGAGCAGCAGGTAGGCGACGTGCTTTTTGACCGGCAGGTAACGGAGCAGGATGGCGAAGCCAACAGCGGGCAAGGCACCGCCAGCAACAGACAGACCATCACCCAGCCACTTCCAGTCGCCGTTAAGGGCGGTAGTGATGCCCTCGACCAAGCCCTGGCCAAATGCGAGAGCCAGGAAGACCGGAATCATGCGGGACAACATCCAGGAGACGGCACCGAGCAAGTAGTGTACGTTGTAGGCACCCCAGTTCATCTTCTCGATATCGGCATCGCACATGTGACCGAAGAACGTGTTGGCGAAACGGCCGGCGATATCGGTGTAAACGAGAATGGCAGCGACAGGTACGCCGATGGCGGCAAGAGCCGTCTCGGGATTCATGCCCGCACCCACGGCAAAGGCAGTGGCGACCAGAGTGCCGGAGTTGGCATCGATACGAGAGGCGCCGCCAAAGGTACCAACGCCCAGGACGGTGAGCTGCATGCTGCCGCCGATAAACAGGCCAGTCTGCAGGTCACCCATAATCAAACCGGTAATCATACCGGAGAAGACGGCTGAGCCGGCACAGGTGTACCAGTTCAGCTCATCCAGAATCTGATAACCCGCATACAGGGTTAACAGAAGAATCTGCCACCAAGCAATCATGGTAAACTCCTTATTTAAGGTGTAACAGTTTCTACAATACCAATACGCTTATATAAACCGTGCATCCCCCTTCACGGCCTAGCGTTAATTCAACTAGAGCGTGAGAGCCTCTGGGTTATCCTGCGGCGTCAGCTGAATGACAATAGGAAGATTATCGGCCTTGAGTTTGGCAAATGCGTCAAGGTCCCCCTGGTCGCAACTAATGTTGCGATTCAGCTTCTTGACCGGCTCCATTGTCGTCATATTACCGACGATGAGCTGCTCAAGCTTAACACCTTGTTCCAAAAGTCGAACGTAGACCTCAGGCTTTTTCGCAACAATGAAGAGACGTTGCGCATCATATTTGCCAGCAGTGATGTTGGCAGCGGCCTTGTCGACAGGAAGCACGGACAACTTCACAGTTGCCGGGCAAGCCATGCGAAGAACCTGCTTTTGGGTAGCATCTTGCGATACCTCGTCGTCAACTACCATGAAGCGGCTTACCTGACGGGCGTTAGACCAGAGGTTTGCCACCTGTCCGTGAATCAAGCGAAAGTCGATTCGTGCGCCTACAATCATTTCTACTCAACTCCTTCTTGTTCAAGTGTACGGATAACGGGCTCAGAGCGAAGGGAGATTTTCGCATCATACACGCCCTCTGTTTCGAACATAACGAGTTCATTGGTACCAGGGTGTAATAAACCGTGCGGAACATAGAGCGTCATGATGGGACCCTTATCCCAAAAACGTCCGACATTCGTTCCGTTTACGAATGCCACACCCTTTCCAAAACCCGTAGTGTCGATAAAGGTATCAGCCGGCTCAGATATATCAAACTTTGCGCGATAAAAGGAAGGTTGCCCCTCTACCCAGCCGGCGGAATAATCAAGATTATCGATGTTATCGAGTGGCAGACAACGCATCTCCCAACCGGTAACAAAGTGAAGATCAACGCAAACTCCTGTCCTAATGCCCTTATGCTGCGTATCGGCGAGCAATTTGTGACCATAATTGACGCGACCCATATCCTCGGTCAGAACATCCAGGCGGTTGTGTTCACAGGGAAGAACGCAGTGAATATCTTCCCCGATGTGCTCCTGATACTGCGTCGCCACTTTGTCACCGTTCACAAACACCTGTGCACGGTCGCGGGCGTCAATAACCCGAATACGCTCTTCATCTGCACGGTCACGCTCGACAGTCGTGGTATATAACGTATATCCATACGACTGACCCATCTCTTCCATGGGCATAGGATATTGGGCTTCAATCGGCTCCGAAAGAATATCGAGCACATTAAAGAGACTTACGCGCTCACTCACCGAAATATCGGGCATGGAAAACGCTTTTTTTGTTAACGGCTTGCTTTGCGCGATATCGGGATACAGCTCGTGAACTGTCCTTTGAATTGCGAAGTATTTCTCGGTCGGGTTGCCCTGTTCGTCCAATGGAGCATCGTAGTCATATGATGTCACCTGGTGCAGGTCATGTGTATGGCGTGCAGAACATCCGTTCATAAATCCAAAGTTGGTGCCTCCATGAAACATGTAGAGGTTTAAAGACCCTCCAAGCTCGAGCACCTCGCGAACGCAAGAGGCAAGATCTTCGGGATCGCGTCTGATGACGTTCTCCCCATAGCGATTGAACCAGCCGTCCCACAACTCCATGCACATAAGAGGCCATTGTTTTCCATGCTCCTTGTGAAAAGCAGAAAGAGCCTCAAAGTTCTCCTTTGCATGAGAACCAAAGTTGCCGGTGCACAACACATCATCGTCAATGAGCGTACCGGCACGAAGGCACCCACGCCACGGGCCATCGGAAGTACAAAGGGGCACGGAAACCCCACGCTCGACCATAAGGCGACGAATCGCACGAAGATAGTCCTTATCCTCGCAATATGATCCATACTCGTTTTCAACCTGCATCATGATGATGTTTCCGCCCTTGTCAATCTGACGCGGGACGAGTATCGGCATGAGATGGTCGTAGTAATGCGCAACGTGAGCAAGAAACTTGGGGTCGCTGCTACGCGGTCTCATATCATGTTGGCGCAGCAGCCATGCTGGCATGCCGCCAAATTCCCATTCTGCGCAAATAAACGGAGAAGGCCGAACAATTGCATACAGACCGAGCGACGCAGCCTCATCAAGAAATGCCGCCAAATCAATTGAACCAGAAAAATCGAAGACGCCAGGCTTTGGCTCATGAAGATTCCACGGTACATACGTTTCGACCGTATTAAACCCAAGAGCCTTAAGGTTATAGAGCGAGTGGTGCCAGTCGCTCGGATGAACACGCATATAGTGAATCGCCCCCGACAAGATGGTGAACGGCTCATCATCGAGTAGGAATTGATTGGTGATCTTAAACGAATGCATGCTACTCCCGATCTTCGTGCTCTACGACGCCGATGCCGGTTCCTCGGCCCTCAGCTAAACGCCTTGCCTATTATGGACGCATTAACGCAATTATGTAGTCAGAATCTGAAGTGGTCCGTAAACGGTAGCGAAATGACGATGAACGGCTTTAATGAACAAAATATAAACCCGCTGGTAAATTACTTTTTAACTATAGATTTCTAACGATTCTATATTTGAAAGGTGGTATGTACCAGCTATCCACTATTTCATACTAGTTACATTATGCTTCAATCGCATTTCTTCAAATGCTTATCTACTTTGTTGTTGCCGATTTGAGTGCGCGTGCGCCAACCCAAGCATCGTCACGGCTTCAGTTCCCCTATTCATAAACATAAAACCCCGCCAAACGTGATCCCCTAGGGAAAACACGCTTGGCGGGGTCGTAGCGTGATTTCCCTAGGGGAATCACGCCAGCATACGAACAGCTCAGCCGAGCAGCGCGTTACTCCTCCCAGTAAGCGTCTGCAAGCAGCTTAAAGCAGATCTTCTTGACCGGCTGCGCACCATCGCCCGGGAACTCGAGCGTGGGCATGTGAGGCTCGCCGGCAACGAACAGCGCAAACTTGTCGTCAGCAAGATCGCCAGCGATCGAAGCGTCGGAATCGACCAGATCGTAGTCGTCCTTCTCGTCAAACTCCTGGACCAGCGTCAGGCTGCCCGTGGCAACCTTAAAGGCCTCGCGACCCTCAATGTCGATCTGCAGGTCGTGATAGCGCTGATGCGTCTCGTAGTGAGCCTCTGCCTCGGGACGCGTCGTGGGAGCCATGACGTTCGCGAAGACCTTGTCGCCCAGAATCGGATGGCTGCCGACCTCGAGCTCCGCCGGGTCGTTCTCCTCGAGCCAATCGATCAGCACGTCGAGGCCCTTGAGCATTCCGCGATATTCCTCGATATCGCCCAGTGCACCATAAATCATCTAAATCCCCTCTCGGATCGTTTCTTTGGCGGCTACTCAGTAAACGCGTTACCGACGCTGTTACCACCCACATACGTCTCGACCAGGGTAAGGTCGGGATTGAACACGACAAAGTCGGCATCGCGGCCGGGCATAATGCTGCCACATTTATCCTCGACGTGAGCGGAGCGCGCGGGTACCTCAGTCGCCATGCGAATTGCGATATCGGCGCTCGCAAGACCCCAGTCGACGATGTTCTTGACGCCCTGTGCGAGCGTGAGCACCGAGCCGGCGATAGCAGAGCCATCGGCGAGCCAGCAAAGGTTGTCCTTCATAATGACGTCCATGCCGCCGCTGGTGTACTTGCCCTCGGGCATGCCGCCGCAACCCAGACAGTCGGTGATCAGCACCGTGTGCTGCCAGCCCTTGGCCTGCAGCAGTGCCTTAATAGCAGCAGGGTTCACGTGTTTGCCGTCGCAAATGATCTCGGCATAGGTGTTGGGCGTAGTCATAGCGGCGCCAACAACACCGGGCTCACGGTGATGGAGGCCGCGCTGGCCGTTATAGGTATGCGTAAAGCAGCTGGCGCCAGCATTGATGGCGGCGGCGCACTCATCATAGGTGGCATCGGAGTGGCCAATGCAGGTCACGACGCCCTTTGCGCTCAGAGCCGCGGCGTAGGCGGCAGCGCCGTCACGCTCGGCCGCCATAGCGCTCTTGACGATACGACCACCAGCGGCCTCCTGCCACTCGTCAAAAAATTCCTCGGACGGGTCGATCAGATAAGCGGGGTTCTGGGCACCCACGTGCTTCATGGTAAAGAACGGACCCTCCAGGTAGATACCCTGAATACGAGCACCGCAGAACTCGGGCCCGCGCTCTTCGTCCGCCTGTGCAATGGCAGCGCAGGCCTCCTTGATCTGTTCTACGCCGTCGGTAAAGGTCGTAGGCAGCCAGCTGGTGGTACCACGACGAGCGAGCTCGGTCGAGCTGATGTTGATACCCTCGGCATCGTTATCGGTCGTAGCATGGTTATAGAAACCATGAATGTGGGTGTCCACCATGCCCGGCGCAATCCATGTACCAGAATAATCTTTGACCTCGCAAGCGGGCTCATCGGCCTGCCAAGCGCCAAAGACGCTGTCTTCGACCATGAGGTAGCCGCCCAGCTGCGGCCCCGCCGGCAAAAAGAACTTGTCGGCCTTGATAGCATACGTGCTCATCTATGCTCCCGTACCCGCAGTGCGTTTTAGGGCGGATCAAAAACCACTGCATTGTTAATTCGAGCGATTGTTCGTTGCCTTCTACCGCTTGGTATATTTTGCACCCGCCGCAAAACACGCCAAGCCGTTTATACCCAATAACTCTAGACTGCGCGGTTGTGGTAGACCTTGTACTTAAACTGGTCGGCACGCGCAACCGAACGCGTATACTCGATAACCTCGTTGCTCATGTCATATGTGGTACGAATCAAATCCAGGACCGGTGCGCCTTCGGCAATCTCGAGCAGACGAGCGTCGGAATGGCGGGCGATACTCGCGTAGAATTCTTCCTCTGCCACGCGAACTTTCTCGTGAAAGTCCTGCTCGATCATGTCGTACAGCGATTTGTTCTCAATCATGGGGCGCTTAAGCGCAAAGAACTTGCGACTCGGCAGATATGTACACTCAATCATCAGCGGCACACCATCGGCAATACGCAGGCGTTTGATCTTGTACAGACGCTCGCCCAGGCGCGCATTCATCTCTACGGCAATATTCTTGTCAGCCTCGACCTCGGTAAACTCAAGAATCGTCGTCTTGGGCACACGGCCGATCGCCTTCATCTGCTCGGTAAAGCTATAGGTCTGCGTGAGGTTTGCCGTTTGCAGAGAGCGGTCGCACACCATGGTTCCACGGCCGCGCTGACGAACCACCAAGCCCAGACGCTCAAGCTCCTGCAGGGCAAGACGAACCGTCGTACGCGAGAGCCCATAGCGTTCCGACAGGTCACGCTCAGACGGCAAATAGTCGCCTGGTCGAAGTTCGTGATCGATTTTATCGGTCAGCAAATCGACGAGCTGATCGTACAGAGGTTGTTTGCGCGCTCCCATTGCCATAATGATACCTGCCGGATAAATGACTCGAAATTGGTTGTAACCAGACACCACGTACTATAGCAGTTTTAATGAAATAACAGCAGGTCAACCAGCATATTTCAATATTGTTTGCCGGTTGATAGCCTGCACGCTGTAATACCAATTACATCGCTGCATCAAGTATTGAGGTAGCAAAAAGGGCCGCCCCCGCGGAGCGGGACGACCCTTTGTAAGACAGATACGTCTTTAAGGCTTAAAGAAGCTTCTTGAGCTCCTCGGCAACAGCCTGGACCTGCGTGCCGATGATGACCTGGGTAGCACCCTTGTCCATCTTCATGACACCCAGAGCGCCAGCCTTCTTGCAGGCAGCCTCGTCGACCAGAGCGGAATCGCCGAGCTCGAAGCGCAGGCGAGTAGCGCAGCAGTCAACGGTCTTGACGTTCTCCTTGCCACCGACGGCAGCGAGAACAGCAGCGGCCAGAGCGGCGAACTTGTCGTCGCCAGCAGCGGCGGAAGTGGAGGTCTCCTCGACATCCTCATCCTCGCGACCAGGGGTCATGAGGTTGAACTTGGTGATGGCGAAGCGGAACACGAGGTAGAAGACCACGAAGGCAGCGATGCCCAGCGGGATGATCATCCAGGTGTTGGCAGCAGCCGGGAGGCTAGAGGAGAACAGGAGGTCGGTAGCACCAGCGGAGAAGCAGAAGCCAGCACGGAAACCAACATAGTAAGTGATGATGGTGAAGATGCCGTACAGGACAGCGTACACGACGTAGAGCGGGAAGCACAGGAACATGAAGCCGAACTCGAAGGGCTCGGTGACGCCGCAGACGAAGGCGCAGATGGCAGCGGAGACAACCAGGCCGATAGCAGCCTTCTTGTTCTTAGCGGTCTGAACCATAGCCAGGGCAGCGCCCGGGATACCGAACATCATGCAGGGGAAGAAGCCGGACATGTACATACCGAGGCTCCACTTGACGTCAGCAGAGGTCTCGCCAGCCCAGAAGTGGGTCAGGTCGCCCAGGCCGATGGTGTCAAACCAGAACACGTTGTTGAGTGCGTGGTGCAGACCGGTCGGGATGAGCAGGCGGTTGAGGAAGGCGTAGATGCCAGCGCCGATACCACCCATGGCGGCGATACCCTCACCAAGAGCAACAAGAGCACCGAAGATGAGCGGCCAAGCAAAGAGCAGGACGACGGAGACGACGATGCAGATGACGGCGGTCATGATGGCGACGCAACGCTTGCCGGAGAAGAAGGCCAGCCAGTCGGGAAGACGAGTGTCCTTGAACTTGTTGTAGCAAGTGCCACCGATGACGGCGGACAGGATGCCGATGAAGGAGTTGCCAGCGATCTTGGAGAACGCGATGCCCTCGGTCGTGGCAAGCCAAGCGGTCTGAGCATCGGCGTCCATACCACGAATGGTGCCAACAACAGCGGGGTTCAGGAGCTGCTGGATCATCAGGAAGGCGACGAGGCCAGCGAGGCCAGCGGTGCCATCGTGATCGTCGGCAAGGCCGACAGCGGCGCCGACTGCGAACAGCCAGGCCATGTTATCGATAAGAGCGCCGCCTGCCTTGATGAGCAGGAAGCCGGCGGTATAGGCAAAACCGGTAGTGTCACCGGCAGCACCCATGACTGCGGGAGCGAGCAGGTAGCCCACGCCCATAAGAATACCTGCGACGGGAAGCGCCGCGACGGGAAGCATCAGCGCTTTGCCGAGCTTCTGGAGGTACTTCATCATATGGTATCTCCTCCAACCTTTCTTTCGTTGTTCACCAACGAGTTCCATGTCCGCGCCTTGTGCATACCGGCTTCTCCGCTTGCCGGCATTGGTGCGCAAACTTAGACAACCCAGTCCCTATTTGGGGTTGCTGGTATGTACGGTAACACACACTCAATTCAAACATCCACCATATTTCGTTCAAATTACTATTTCGTTGCCAAACGATTATTTTTGGCCCGTAAACGGTAATTTACGCAGGTAGACATGCTGCGTTTCTTTCATTACCAAACTAATTTTTAGCAATTTCCATTCGATTTCGAATCAAAATTGGTTACTACCAGATGAACAGTGGTACCACATTGTTACTACCAGTTTGGCCGAAATCGTTTTCACTTTACATGAATAAAGTCTCCAAGAATTTGTATATAACCTCTCCCCTACCACCCTCTTCCCCGCCTTTCCCCACAACCCAAAAAGCCCCCTAGAACGATGTCCGTTCTAGGGGGCTCCATCAGATATTTCGGCTTCGTACTCGAAGGCTCAGGCAATCTTTACGCAAACAGACCGTAGATGCTGATGTTGGCCTTGGCGTAGAGGCCGTTAGCATACTCGGTCCACTTGGAGCTGGCGCTCGAAGCCTGCGAGGAGTACTGCTGATAAGCAGTGTAGTAGGCAGTCATGGCCTGCTTGTAGGTGGCGCTATCGGCCGTAAAGGCATCATCGGCAAAGGCCTTGGCATAGGTGCTGTCGGCATCCTTCCAAGTGCCCTTTGAGCTATCCCACTCATCGCCGGCAAGGTTGATGATGTAGTCGGCGTAGTCCTTGCTCGCGGTCTCCTCGTTGCCGTCAGCAGGCTCGGTCGGGGCGGTCGGCATGCTTGCGGAGCTATCGCCCACCTTCTTCTTGTAGAGCTTCTGCAGCGTCGCGGACTGGCGGACGATCTGCTTGGCCTGATCCTTGGACACGCCATACTGCGTGGCCATGGTCTTGTAGTCGGAGGTGCCGATGGAATCCTCGGCGTACTTCTTCATTTCCTTGGAAGAGACGGTAATGCCCTCGTCCTCGGCAGCGTCCAGCAGAATCTGGTTGCGCACGTAGGACAGGATAACGTCGGCAGACGGAGCGGTGTAGTTGCCGTCATCGTCCTTGACGGTGTCGAGGCTGTACTGGCTCTCGATGGCCTCACGCGCGGTGATGTCGCTCTTCTTGCCGTTGTAGCTATAGCTTGCCACGGTCGAATCGAGCTGGTCCTCGGTGAGGGTCGCCGAGCCGACGCCTTTGCCGCCAAAACCACCGTTGCCGATAAAGAAGCCGACCACGGCAGCAATCACGACGGCGACCACAAAGGCGGCAATCATCGTCTTCTTGTGCTTGCAAGCGTGGTCGTCCACGTCGGAGTCGTTGTCCTCGTCCTGTTCCTCGGGCATGAGGTTCTCGTCAGCTGCATCCGCGGCGATCTTTGCCTCCAGGCGAGCGTCCTCCTCCTCGGCGGACGTGCCGGCGGCAATATGTTCGGCAGACGTGCCGGCGACCAGGTCGATCTTTTCGTCCTCATCACCGTCGGGGCCTTCGCCGCGCTCGATGATCTGGATGCCGTCGATCTCGTCCTTCTCGTCCTTCTTTTGAATCAGACCCATATCGGTTACTCCTTGTTAGGAAACATAGTCCGCAATAGAATACGCCCGACAGAGCGCCGGGCGTATTGATTCTCAGGTTATACGCAAACACTTAAGTACTATTTAGGCGTTTGCAGTCTGCATGCCTTAGGCCAGGTGCGCGATAACGGCATCGGCAAAGGCCTGCGTGCCCACAGCGCCCTCAACGGAGCCGGTCTGGGCACGACGAACGTCGCCGGTAACCTGCTCACCCTCGTCGAGCGTGGCAGAAACGGCGGCGCGAATGCGATTGGCCGCGTCGTTCTCGCCCAGGTGATCGAGCATCATGGCCGCAGAGAGGATCTCGGCCGTGGGGTTGGCGATATCCTGGCCAGCGATATCGGGCGCGGAGCCGTGCGTTGCCTCGAAGATGGCGCAGTCGGCACCGATGTTGGAGCCGGGGGCCATCCCTAAGCCGCCCACCAGGCCGGCGCACAGGTCGCTCACGATGTCGCCGTACAGGTTGGGCAGCACCAGGACATCGAAGTCGTTGGGGTTCTGGACCAGGCCCATGCAGGTGGCGTCGACAATCTTGTCGTTGAACTCGATATCGGGATAGTTGGCGGCCACCTCGCGCGCAACGCGCAGGAACAGACCGTCGGTCGCCTTCATGATGTTGGCCTTATGCACGCCCGTCACCTTTTTGCGGCCGCAGCGGCGGGCATACTCAAAGGCATACTCCACAATACGGCGGCTCTTGGCGATAGAGATCGGCTTGATTGAGATGGCGGAATCCGCAGCGAAGGTCTTCTGGCCCGAGCGCTCGACGAGCTGCGAGAGCTCCTCGACCTCGGCAGCGCCCTCATCGAACTCGATGCCGGCGTAGAGGTCCTCGGTGTTCTCGCGCACGATAACCAGGTCGACATCGCGGAAACGCGAGCCGTCGCCCGGCTGCGACAGGCAGGGGCGCACGCAGGCATACAGGTCGAAGTGTTTGCGCAGGGCCACGTTGACGCTGCGGAAACCCGTACCGACCGGCGTGGTGATGGGGCCCTTGATGGCAACCTTGGTCTCGGCGACCGCATCGAGCACGTGCTGGGGCAGTGGCGTGCCAAACTCGTCCATGACGCCGGCACCGGCCTCCTGGACGTTCCAGTTGATCTGGACACCGGTGGCCTCGACCACGCGGCGCATGGCCTGCGTAATCTCGGGACCGATACCGTCACCGGGGATCAGGACTACATCGTGCGCCATAATCTGTTACTCCTCGTCTTCGGCGTCGTCAGATTTTTTAACGCTAGCACGCTTCTTCTTTTTGGAGAGATCCAGGCCAAAACGTTTAACAAGCATTTCGCAAATCTCGCTCGAACGGGCCTTGAGATAGCTGCCCTTGCCGTTCTCGGCGTCGAACTTAAGGCGCAGCGCGAGCTTCTCGGCAACCTCGGCGTCGATCTCGCCCTGGCAAAACTCGTACAGGCAACCGAGCATGTCGCGATACTCAAGGTCGCCGTGGTAGCACTGGATGGCCTCGTCCAGGATGGGCCAAGCCTCGCGCGAACGCTCGACGCTCGTGGCACCCCACACGCACAGCAGGCGGAAGGCGGCATAGCGCAGCGTGGAGGAGATCTCGTCGAACAGTGCAGTCTCGGCGCCCTCAAAGGCATCGCCCAGCTGCTCGGGGCAGGTGGTGGCGAGCGCCGTCAGGGCATCGAGGGACTCCCAGCGGGTCTGCGCCTCGGGGCGGTCGAGCGCCTCGATCAGCGCGGGCACGCAGGGCACGACGCGCTGCGGATCGCGCTCGGCAAGCAGGTGCAACACGCGGGCGGCAAACTGGCGGATGCGGCGCGTGGGGCAGCCGAGCTCCTTGACCAGACGGTCGACGGCGTTCTCGTTCTCCTCTGCCAGCTGGAGCTGTGCCAGCTCCTCGTCGGTGAGCTGTTCGTCTTTGTTTTCTGCCATAGTTACCTCTTCTTACTATTTTTAGCGTGCTTGCCAGCACCCTTGCTGTCATCGGTGACCGAAATGAGCTGTCGGTCGGCCGCGCCATTGCGACGCGCACGGCGGCGCTCCTCGGCGTCGCCCGCGTCGGCGGCGGCGCGATGAGCCTTGTTGACGTTAAAAACCTCGTCGTGCTTGCGCCATGGGCCGACGGACTCGCCAAAGCTCATCTTAAGGCCGGCGATAAAGCCGCCGAGCCAGCCAATCGGCGCAAACTGCACCAGCGGGAACAGTGAAAACACCCAGGTCAGCAGGACGACTGCCGCCGCTCCTGCAAAGTTGGCAATCCAGTAGTCGCGCTTGGTGATCACGCGCTTTTCGCACGCCCACTGGCCGCACAAAAAGCCGATGTAGATCGCAAAGAGAAAGAGCACCAGCGCAAGCACCACGAACGTCCAGCTCATGGGCACTACTCCCCGTGATGGTGGCCGCAGCAGCACTCGTGGCCGTCGTCATGGCCGTGGCCGCCGCAGCACTCGTGGTCCTCGCCGTGATGGTGACCGCAACCGCACTCATGGTCGTCGCCGTGCTCGCCGCAACCGCAGCCGTCCTCGTGAGCGCCATGCTCCTCGGGACGATACTGCGACCAGTCCAGACCGGCGGCGATGGCGTCGGCCTCCTCCTTGTAGAGGACCGTGATGGCCTGGGTGCCCAGCTTGGCGCCACCGATGGCGTCGAGCATGTCGTAGAGCGTAAAGGCGACGTCGGCGCCGGGCAGTGCGAGCTCGCGATCGTCAGCATAGGCGAGAGCCAGGCGCAGGTCCTTAATGAAGTGCTCGACCATAAAGCCGGGTTTGTAGTCGCCGTCGAGCGCCTTGGGAGCCAGGCTCTCCATGGCGCCGGACTTACCAGTGCCGCCCAGGATCATCTGACGGGTCTTCTCCAGGTCAAGGCCGCTCAGCTCGGCAAATGCCATGGCGTCTGCCATGCCGACCATGCAGGCGCCCAGCGACACCTGGTTGGCGAGCTTGGCAGCCTGGCCCTTGCCGGCGCCGTCGAAGCAGCAGATGTTTGCCGCAAAGGTGGAAAGGATATCGCGGACCGGCGCGATGTCGTTCTCGGTAGCGCCCACGATAGCCGTGAGCGTGCCGGCGATAGCACCCGACTCGCCGCCGGTGACAGGGCAGTCAAACGCCATGCGACCAGAAACCTGGGCGGCCTCGGCAATGTCACGGGCGAGCTCGGGCGAGCTCGTGGTGAGGTCGATCAAGACCGCGCCCGGCTTAGTGCATGCGAGCAGGCCGTCGCCCGCCAGGTAGAGTTCCTCGACCTCGGAGGGATAGCCCACCATGGTAAAGACGACGTCGGCGTTCGCCACGGCATCTGCCGGCGTATCGGCCCAGACAGCGCCGCGCTCGATAAGCGCTGCGGCCTTGGACTTGGTGCGGTTGTTGACCGTGACGGGATAGCCGGCGTCCAGGATGTGGCCGGCGATGGGGGCACCCATGATTCCGGTGCCGATAAATGCGACGGAGAGCTTGTTTGCCATGAAACCTTTCCTTTTGGGTTGGGTGTTGTTACCAGGTTAAATACTCGGTGCCAGCGTTTCGGCCGTGACTTGAGGGCACTTGCAGCCGCAGCGCCTGTCTACTCACCGCGCACACGGCGCGCGATGCGGTCGGAAAGCGAGGCTTTCTCGGCGCGGTTCTTGCCCCAAAACGCGCAAGCCACCATGCCGGGGCCCACGTGCGAGCCGATGGTGGGACCGACGGAACTACGGATGATGGTGACGTCGGCGCAGCCTTCCTCCTTGCGGATGACGGCCTCGAGCCAATCACCGTCCTTCTCGGCATCGGCCGTCATGATGGCGATGGGCATGGTGCGATCGGGCACGTAGTTCTCGCGGAACGACTTGAGGATGGACTTGAGCGCCTTCTTGCGGCCGCGGTTGACGCCGATCAGCGACAGCGAGCCGGCAAGGTCGTAGGAGAGCTCGGGCTTGACATCGAGCTTTGCCGTGAGCTGTGCCGCCGCGGGCGGAATGCGGCCGCCGGCGGCCAGTGCGTCAAAGCTCTCGAGCGTAAAGTAGCCGTGGACATAGGTCTTTGCCTCGTTTGCCCAATCGACCAGCTGTTTGGCGGTCAGTCCCGCCGAACGCTGACGCACGGCCTCGAGCGCCAAGAGCGCGCCGGTCGCGCAGGGCAGAGCATTGTCGACCACGTAGAGCTCAAAATCGGGATACTCGGCGCGCACGGCGTCCGCCGCCTGGCACGCGGAGTTGTAGCTCGACGACAGCGCCGAGGTAAAGCACAGGTAGACCGTGGGCGTGCCCTCTTTGGCGCACTCGGTAAAGAACTCGATATAGCGACCGAGCGACACAGCCGAGGTGGACACGCGGGCACCGGCGCGCATCCGGTCGTAGAACTCCTTGGGTGTGATGCTCGACCAGATGTCGTCCGTGCGCTCTTCGCCATCGATAATGAAGGGGAAACCCAGGATATCGACATCGAGGTTCGCAGCGACCTCGGGGCTAAAGTCGCAGCAGGTATCGACGACGATGCGGCAACGGTTCGAATGACCGGCGGATGCGGCCTTGTCCATCAAAGCGACTCCTTACGTAAAAAGGCGGCCACCCGCATGGGATGGCCGCCAACCGTTAACTCATGCAAGTTAACGTATTTTACTCGTCAAGTGTTTCGATGCGAGGCTTGATGATGCCATATCCACCATTCTTACGGTGATACACCACATTGATGAGGCCAGTCGTCGCGTTCTCGAACACGTAGAAGTCATGACCAAGCAGATCGGTCTGCACCAGCGCCTGCTCCTCAGTCATCGGGGTGACGTCGATAACTTTCTCGCGGACGAGCAGGTCGTCCTCTTCCTCGGGCAGCAGCAGGTCGGCCAGATCCTCGACGCGCTCGACCGGCGCGACATCCGCGGCGCTGGCACCGCCCTGGCGGTTGTCCACGACCTTGGTCTTGAACTTGCGCAGCTGGCGGGTGACCTTATCGGCGGAGAGGTCGATGGCGGCGTACATATCTGCACCGTGCTCGGCAACGCGAATCACCGAACCGCGGGCACGAACCGTAACCTCGACGATTGCCGGGTTGGGGTTCGAGGGGTTCTTCTCATAGCGAAGTACAACGTCGACCGTCATGGGCTCGATATCGAAAACCTTGAGCGCCTCGCCGATCTTCTCATCCACATGCGCACGCAGAGCATCGGTTACCGTCGTCTTGCGTCCAGAAACCTTGATATCCATACGTGGCTCCAATCTGCCTCGGGGACTTACTGTACTGGCTATGTACCCATTGCCGTGCATTTAATCACGCGGATTCCTAAAGACCCGAATAACGATTGCTTGATACCGCATACCGAAGTCTCGCACTTTTCTGTGGCAAAGTGCGCTATAGGAGGGCGTCGGCGACTTTGTATTTGGTCCCGAAAATTGGCTTTGACCTGCTGGTTTTATTGGGATGAAAAAGCCGGGCTCCCCTATTGGGGAAGCCCGGCAGTGCGTGTTGAAACCGTGGAGAGGCGTCTCTCCTAGCGCCTAGAAGACGCCACCCCTAGCAATAACTAGCTATTGAGCTTGTTAATGTCGTCGTCGGTGATGGTGCCTTCCTGGCTGGACGAGTTGTCCTCGGAGGATGCGGTCTCATTGTTGGAATCGGAGGACTCGCTGCCGGAGGACATGGTCTCACTGGACTCAGAGTCACCCGGCTGCACGCTAGCGCCCGAAACCGTCTTAGTGGTGAGGTCGTAGGGCATCGTGCCATACCAGACAGAGTGGACCGCCTCGAGCGTGCCGTCGGCCGTAATACCGTCGAGGGCATCGCTCACGGCACGGCACAGTTCGTCATTGGACGAGGCGCCCGCAACACCAAGCGTCGAGGGCGCCTCGAGCGCACCGACATAGGAGACCTCGCTCATCAGGCGTGCAAGGTAGCCGCCGGCCGTGGAGTCGCAGATCACATAGTCGACCTCGCCGGACTCGAGCGCCTCAAAGCACTCGTTGATGTTGGAGTAGGTCTTTTGGTTGGCGGTGATGCTCTGCTTAGCAAGCGCCTCCTGCGAGGCCGAGGACATTTGGACACCCAGAGTAGACGCGTTAAGAGTATCGGTGGAAACGCTTAGCGACCCACCATCGCTAGTTTTACCGAACACGGAAGTGGCATCGTACAGGCAGGTGCCGAGCGAGCTAATGTCCCCGTCCGTGGAGTTAATCTCGCCGATAAAGATATCGGCCTTTTTGTCGCCGAGCACGGAACCTACCGAGGACGCATCGACAAAGGCGACCTTAAGGCCCATGCGGCTTGCGAGAGCGCGGGCGGCGTCAACCGCATACCCCGTGAGCTCGCCGTCGGCGTCCTGCATGGCCTGCGGCGCATCGGAAGTATCGAGGGCGACCGTCAGGGTTCCGGGAGTGACCAGGGCATCGTCCGACACCGCCGGCGTGACGGTCTCGTACTCGATCTGGTCGATCGTGGGAGTCGTGAACGTAGACAGCGGGTTGAACGCGCATCCGCTCAGGCCCAAAACGGCGATGACCGCTGCGGTCCCAGCACCTAACCGAGCCGCGTGCATCAAGCTGCCCCTCACCATGTCCACTACCCTGCCTTCTGTGTCGTATACAATCCGTGCGTTGCGCGGAATATCAGGTTGTTCCCACCAGCTGACCTGGTATTTGACCCCACACTTGCGCACCGGGGTGTTTGCTCGGGAGGCCGCAGCCACCTTCACGACTGACCCGCTCGCCCGCGAGGCGGTATTGCCCCAAAGAAAGTAGAACGGACGGTGCGGCTTACATCTAGGACGCGCCATGATCGCGCCGCGCGCACGCGGTCGCTTACGTGGATCCCTTTGACCGCGTCTGTCTTGGACTAGGACGGGCATTTCGTCCGTCCGCAACCACAGCCTGGTAGGAACGAAGCGCATTATAGCTAAGTTCAAGCTAAAGTTTAAGGTTAGGGGCGTCATTCGCATCGCGAGTACAGATTTTGCGGGTCGGAGCGGACCATTCGTGCCCCTATGAAGCCCGGAGCTTCCCTACGGGGAGCTCCGGGGCACCCGTCTCAGGGTGCCGTGTGCAAAAAACGGCAAATATGAGTACTGTTACCAATTTAGTAGCAGCGTATTACCGCCTCACGAGCCCTTTTTGAGTTCCGCACAGCCTGCTTGGCGCCAAGATATTCCACATTCGTTTATTATCTCTTCGCTGAATCCAGATTATCGGCCCAAGTTTCTTTGTTTTTGCTGTCACTAATCTAGTAACAGTACTCATATTTGCCGTTTTTTGCACAGAGCATATAAACAGACCCCCTATAAAGCCATAGTTTTACGCTGGTTTGAGCCCAAAGCACGCTCGGAGCGTATTCAGCAGAGCATCTTGCCTCTTTCGACGAGCCTCTACGCGATTCTGATATCGCTTACCCATACGCTGGTGGATGCGCCATGCGAGTGCTTCCATCGCTTCCATGTCACAGAGCATTTCGTTGTTGACCGTCGCGACCTCGATTCCCATAGTAATCAAGCCCGTGTTGCGCTTTTCATCATGGATACGTCCCCTCCGAGAGGAATGGCCCAGCTCACCGTTGTATTCCAAGTCAAACCGGGCTGCTTCCTGAAAGGCATCGCAAACCGCATGCGGCATCCCCGAGATCGCCTGTGCACGGTCGTTGAACTCGATCTTGTAGTCGGTCTTAAAGGGACCACAGGCAAATCCGCCATAGGAAAACGGAAGCGAAAACATGGCAAGCATGATGCACTCCATGGGTGAACGCAGGTTTTCCGACAGATAGGGACACAGCCGCCGCAGCTGCTTGGCCGCGCTCCCCTTGCATGCCGCGAGGTAATCTACCAGGCAATCGGGTGTCAGCACGGACTCGACCTCAAAGTAACCGACATCTGGCGGCTGGTCTTTGTCCTTTGCCAATTTGTTCACGACAGGCGAGGTGTAGGGAGGCAGATACTTCCCGCGGTCACTCAGTGAAATCTTAGAGCACAGCTCCTGGGCCAGGGCAAATGCCTGGATGCAGCCGACCTCGCGCGCGACGGCTACGCAAAGGGCCTCGGGAGATAGACTGTACACCCCCGGTTCCACCTCTAGAATCGAGCCGGCGGGCAACTCGGAGCATACGGACCAGCTCACGCCAAGAATACGGCGGCGCTGCGCTGCAGACCCTACCAGCAAGCACAAATCCTCTTGCACCTCGCCGCTTGCGGCCCCAATCCGCACCAAATCGGGAAGATAGATGTCCTCGGTCGAGGGCGACGACGTGCGCAGCACACGGCGCTCTTCATCGGGATTAAGGTCCTTCCAGCTTATGTAGCCCATCTGCCGGCGCTCGGCGCGCATCATGCGCAGCGCCGAGGCACCCGTTAGGATTACGGAAGCCGCTAGCTGTTCGCTTGTCGGCTCGTTGCGCCGCTCAATCTTCACTGCCACAAAACCACCCCTACCAAACGCGTGCGATAGCGAGGCCATCAACGGCCGCGGCACCGGCGCGCTTGAGTTCCGCCGAAGCCGCTGCCATCGTCGCACCCGTGGTGATAACGTCGTCGATAAGCAGCAAGCGGCGGCCGTGCACGTCCTCAACCGTCTCGTACATGCCTTGGGCACGCTCGCGGCGCTCCTCACGACCGAGTTCTCGCTGGTCGCCATGCCCGTACTTGACGAGAGCATCGAGCAGGGGAGCACCCGACAGCTCGCAAAATGGGCGCGCAATGGCCTCCATATGATCAAAACCACGCCGCCGAAACGCTGCCGCCGTCGCAGGCACAAACACCACCGCATCCGCACCGGACAGCACACCTCCGTAGCGATCGGGCGCTACGACCTGGGCATGCAGGGCGGTGTCGTAGAGCAGCTCCGCCAGATACGGAGCCAGACGTCGCTCGCCCGCATCCTTGTACGCTTTAATGATGCGCGGCAGCGGATGCGCATAGACGGCGCACGCCAGGCAGCGGTCGAGCGCCTCCGCCATTGCCGAAGACGTGCCCTCGACCGAACACTCAGTGCACAGCAAATCCCCAAACGGGGCGCCGCATCGGGTGCAGCTATGACGTGGGTCGATGAGCGTGAGCGCGGCCAGGCAGTCTTGGCAAATAAGCGCACCGGCGCGCTCGCAGCCGGTACATCGTGTTGGCGACAATGCCTCGAGCGCCTCGTACGTCGCGTGCTCGGCAAACGGTAGCAATTCGTCCGCAAACGGTAGGGCACCGGCACCCTGCAGACGGCTCAATATGTTCAGATGGCTCTTCAAGACACAACCCTCCCTACGCTCGGTCGCAGGGAGGGTTGTTGATTCGGCGCTATGATACCCCGATGCGCTCGGGGCAAGGCGGGCTAAATCCGCTCGCGGGCGTTATTCGCCGGCGGGCGGTTGTGGTGCGGGCGAAGACGGGGTCGAGCCCTCGCCACCATCCTGGCGCGGCTTGCGGGAACGGCGACGGCGACGGCGCTTTTGACCCTGGTCGGCCGAGCCCTCGCCACCGCGATCCTCGCGCGGCTCGCGCTCGTCGCGAGCGGCGCCACGCGAAGCCTTGGCAGCCGCTCCCCCGCCATCTCCGGGACGACGGCGCGTGACCTTGACCTCGCCATCCGAGACCTGATCGGCCACGGAGGGCACTGAGGGCTTCTGCTGCGCGCCCGAGGAATGGCGACGGCGCGGACGCGGCGCGCGCTCCTCCTCGCCACGTGACTTGCCGCTCTTGTCGACAGGCGCATCGGAGGCCGAGGCGCCCTTGGAAGCGGCACCGGCCTCGCGAGCAGCTGCGGCGCGGAAGGCGTCCTCGCGTTCCTCGCTCGACAGATGACGGCGGCGGCGACGTGTGGGGTTCATGCCACCGCCGCGATTCTGCTGCTGGGGTTGCTGAACCTCGCGCTCGCGAGAGGCGTGCTTGCCCGCGGCTGCAGCCTCGGTAGCATCGCCCGAGCCCGCGCGCTTGCGGCGGCGACGGCCATCGGCCGCCCCCTCGGCCTCGGGCGCCTCGGCCTTGCCGCGGCCCTTTCCGCGGCCACGGCCCTCGCCCTGGCTCTGAGCAGCGCGGGCATCGGAATCGACGTCGCGACGACGGCGCTTGGGCATCGACGTGCCGGCCAGACGGTCGGCACTCGACAGGCCATCGCCCACGTCGACGCCGTTCTCGCGGTCGAGCTCCATGAGCGCCAGGCGCATCTCGGGCGACTCGATGCGCTCGAGCACGTCGCGCGTCACGCAGTCGGGGCGGCAGCTGCAGCCCTGCTCGGCGGCCTTCTTCTTGCAGCCCTCCGAGCACGTCATATCGGCCAGGTTGACCTTAAAGACTTTGCCGTTCTCCAGGCGCAGCACCAGCTGCTCACGCGGCGTGTCATACTCCTGGATACGCGCCTTGCCAAGCGGCGTATCGATGAGCGTCTTCTTTTTGGGCGCACGGCTCTTAAAGTCCTTGTAGGCCTCGAACTCGTAGCGCAGGCAGCACATCAGACGACCGCACACGCCGCTGATCTTGGAGGAATTGAGCGGCAGGTCTTGCTCTTTTGCCATGCGAATCGAGACGGGCTCAAACTGTCCGCCAAAGCGCGTGCAGCAGAGCTCCTGCCCGCATTGGGCATAGCCACCCACCAGGCGGGTCTCGTCGCGCACGCCGATCTGGCGCATGTCGACGCGGATGTGCAGCGTCGAGGACAGATCCTTGACGAGCTGGCGAAAATCGACGCGTTCCTCAGCCGCAAAGTAGAACACGGCCTTCTCGCCGCCAAACAGGTACTCGACGCCGACCGGCTTCATCTCGAGGTCGAGCTCCTTGACCAGGCGGCGGAAGTCGACCATCGCCTCGTCGCCTTGGATGGCCAAGTCGTCGGCAAGCTGCAGGTCGATGTCGCTCGCCACGCGCAGCACGGGCTTGAGCGGCTGACCGATCTCATCTTGCGGCACCTCGAAGGGATCGGCCGTGACCAAGCCGATCTCGGTTCCGCGCTCAGTGGAGCAGATAGCGTAATCGGCCTCGAGGATATCCAGATCCTGCGGGTCGAACCACAGATCGCGCGAGGCGTAGGTAAACTTAACGGGTACGACTAACGGCATTTCAGTGCCTTCCTGATATCGAACAGCATGACCTCGATGGCCAGCTGGGGAGTAACGTTTCTGGCGATGTTGCGCTCGGCGGTCGCGACTGCCTCGAGCGCCTGGGTGGCACCCGCAACATTGGTCGCGGCGGCAAGCCGACCGATCGTGTCGCGCACGTCTTCGTTCACCACGTCGGCCGCCTCGTCCTGAAGCGTCAGCAGCACGTCGCGCATGAGCGTCCGCGCGCTCGCCAGCGCTTCCATGATACCCGAACGCTCGCGCGCGTTGAGTTCGCGCTTGTTGCGGTCCTCAAGCTGCTTCAATGCTCCACGCGACAGGTAGTCGGCGTTTTGCTCGAGCACCTTTTCCTGCGTGGACTTGACCTCGGCGAGCGGCGCCTTAACGGCGACGATGAGCGACTTGGCGCGGCTGAGCACGTCGGCCTCGTCGGCGGCAATGAGTGAGTCGATGGCACGGACCATCTGACGGCGGGCGTCCTGGCGCTCGGCACTCTTAAGGAACTCGATGCCGCGCGTGGGGCTGCCCGCCACGGCGACGGCCATGCGACAACGCGCGATATCCTGACCAGTGGCACGGCTCACGGCGTGCGCGGCGACGGCGGGTGACACCAGCCGAAACGGCACGCACTGGCAGCGGCTCACGATGGTGGGCAACATCACGTCTGCCGAGGTGCCCAGCAAGATAAACATAACGCCCTCGGGCGGCTCCTCGAGTGTTTTGAGCAGTGCGTTGGCGGTGTTGGCGCGCAGCTGCTCGGCACGGTCGATGATGTAGACCTTGGCCTTGGCACGGATGGGCGCCAGAGGCACGTCGTCGAGCAGCTCGCGGGTCTGGGCGATGAGGTAGCCCGTGGCGCTCTCGGGCGTGTAATAGTGCACGTCGGGGTGCGTATGGCGGGCGACGCGCACGCAGCTATCGCATGAGCCGCAGCCATCCTGCTCGCACAGGAAGGCCTGAGCGAGCGCCCACGCGGCGTCGAGCTTGCCCGCGCCGGGCGCGCCCAAAAACAGGTAGGCGTGCGATGCGCGACCGCTGGCGACGGCATTGGTCAAAAAGTCGCGCACGCGCTGTTGGGTGTCGAGCTTGGCCAGCAGGCTTGCCTGAGCGGGGGCCATGTTACTCGGCCTCCTGGGCTAGCGCGGCAGCGACGGCATCCTGGGAAATGTCGAGGCCGTAGGCGCGAACCTGCTCGACCGTCTGTGCGAATACGTCCTCGATGGACGCGGTCGCGTCGATGAGCTTTACGCGGTTTGGCTCCTCGGCGGCAATTGCGCAAAAACCCTGGTAGACACGCTCTTGGAAGGCCATGCCCTTAGCCTCCATGCGATCTGCCGCGCCACGGGCTGCCATGCGCAGCGCCGCCTGCTCGGGCGTGATGTGATAGACGAGTGTGAGCGCCGGGTGCGTCCCCGCGACGGCTAGGTTGTTGGCATCGCGCACTATCTGGCGAGCGAGGCCATCGGCAAACGCCTGGTAGCAGGTCGTGGAATCGTAGAAGCGATCGCACAGGACCACCTTGCCGGCAGCGAGGGCGGGCGCGATGACCTCGTGCACCAGCTGGGCACGGGCGGCCTCATACAGCAGCAGCTCGCAAGTGTCGCCCATCGCCGTATTGGCGGGGTCGAGCAGCAGAGCACGGATCTTTTCGCTGATGGCGGTACCGCCCGGCTCGCGCAGGCTCACAACCTGGTAGCCGGCAAGGTCGAGCGCGCGGGCAAGCAGGCGCGCCTGCGTGGACTTGCCGGCGCCATCGACGCCCTCGAGCGTAATGAAGCTATGTTGAGCGGGCTCAAAAGCCATGGGCGCAGCCCCTTCCTACAAGGCGCGTAAATGCAGATATATCAACCAAGCCATGATACCCCAGTGCTCGGCGCGTCCCAAATCCCACCTAGCCAATGGCTACTCAGGCGGCAGTTAGGGACGTTCCTAAACTGCCGGCCGAAAAGGAACGTCCCAACTGCCGGCTTTTTGGGGCGCTGGGTATAATCGTCGTATTGCATTGAAATGTGGCGAAAGGAGTGGCAATGTCTCGGTATTGCGCCTCGTGCGGCAAGCTTCTTGCAGATAATGCCAAGTTCTGCACCTCGTGCGGTGCACCCGTTGAGCAAACAACCGCGAGCGATAGCCAGCCCGCTTTTGAGCAGACCGGCTCCCTTGATACGCCGCAAGCCAAGGCGGACGACCCCCTCGTCTATCGCCCCGACCCCGCCGCAAGCCCTGCGGCCGCCGAGACCACGCAGCGCATACCCGTCGCGAGCGGCTCGCCCCAACAGGAGCCGGCTCCCGCATACACGCCCGCTTCGCCACAGACCCCCGCTCCCAAAAAGAGCGGCACCGGGCCGCTTATCGCCGTTATTGTTGTGCTGGTGGCGATCATCATCGCCCTGGTCGTTTTCTTTGTGATCAAGCCTTTCGACAACGCCGCCACGCAGACGACTGCCGAGGTAGCTAAGCTGCACCATGACGTTGACGACGATGACCTAAAGCCTCTCGGCGATCCCAACAGCCTGTACGACGATGATGACGATGACGACGAGGATGGCGGCGAAGCAACGCTCTCCGAGCAGAACCTCTACCGCCGACTGAGCGAATACTACGACTTGCTCGAAGACCTCGACAACTACGTCCGTGGCTGCGCGCAGAACTTCAACGGCAGCTATCTGGAAGAAGATCGAACCACCCGTCAAAATCTCGCCGACGTCGCCGAGCGCACGGAGGACACCATCGAGCAGTATTACGACATCGTCGAGGACCTGGACGTCCCGACGAGCTCCAAGAACTACAGCTCCTGGAAGGACATCATCGCCCTGTACGACGACCTGGATCACCGCATTGACGCAATCTGTGATGCCTGGGAGATCAGCCTGAAATACGCCAAGCCTGCGGACCACAAGAATGAGATCGTGGCGCCGCTGTCACGCGACAACGTGGCGGGCACCAATGACAATAAGTACCGCCTAGACTTTGAGGAGCGCTATCCCGGCGCCAAGCCTGTCGAGGTGAACTAGTGCTTTGCCGTTCCCGAGCCGGCAGCTAGGGACGTTCCTAAACTGCCAGCAGAAAAGGAACGTCCCTAGCTGCCGGTCAAAAAACGAGCGAGGATCGCGGGACCCTCGCTCGTTTTTTTGGGCAATGTTTTGACTGTGCCGTTACTTGTCGGCGGTTGCTTTCTTGGCAGTCGACTTCTTCGCGGTCGTCTTCTTGGCGGCAGTGGCTTTCTTAGCCGTCGTCTTCTTTGCCGCCGTGGTCTTCTTCGCCGTGCTCGCCTTGGTCGCAGTCTTGCGGCCGCGGGCGGGCTTCTTCTCCTTGGTCGGGCAGTCCATGTTGACACAGATACGCCACGGACCGCGCGCCGTGTTGACCACCACGATGGGGGCGCCGCACTCGGGACAGGTCTCGCCCGTCGCTTCGAGTTTGCCACGCGCCGGCAGCGGATAGCTCACGCCGCAATCGTCATAGTTGGTGCAGCGGATAAAGCGCTTGCCGCTCTTCTCGCTCTTGTGTGCAATCAGGTCGCCATGACGTCCGGCCTCGGCACACACCTTGCACTCGCCCACCTTAAGGTCGGGCTCGTAGTTGGTGGGGCATGTGGGGTTCACGCAAATCTCGAAAGCCTTTTGGCGGAACGGCTGACACTTAATGCGCGGCGCACCGCACTCGGGGCACACGGCCGCCTCGCCCTCGAGCGGGCTTACCTTGACGCCGCTCGGCACCGGATAGGTCACGTCGCAGTCGGGCCATCCCATGCAGCCGATAAAGCTGCCACGGGTCTTGGCGCTCGTCTTCATAACCAAGTCCTTGCCGCACTTGGGGCAGGCGCCCACGCGCGCGTCGGCCGTAACGGCGTCGCTGATAGCGTCGCCCAGCTCCTGCGTATGCTTGAGCAGCTCGTCGAGCACGCCGGCCAGCAGCGCGCGCGAGTGCGTCACGACATGCTCTTCGGTGTCCTCGCCGCGCTCCACACGGGTCATATCGCCATCGAGCTCGCTGGTCATATCGGGGCTCGTGATGCGCGGGGCAAACTGCGACAGTGCATCGATAATGGCGATACCCAGCTGACTCGGCTCCACGGGATCGTTTTTGAGGTAGCGCACGGCGTACAGGCGCTCGATGATGCTCGCGCGCGTGGACTTGGTGCCCAGGCCGCGCTTTTCCATCTCCTGCACGAGCTTGCCCTGGCTGTAGCGCGCGGGCGGCTCGGTCTGCTTGGCCTCGAGTTTAATGTCGAACACGTCGACCGTATCGCCCTGCTCCAGCGGCGGCATCTGCTCGTCGCGCTTGAGTCCGTACGGGTACGCCTCGCGGAAACCCGGGGTCACGAGCACATCGCCCGAAGCCACGAACGGCTCACCGTTCACGTCGAGCTCGAGCTTAGTGTTTTCGATGGTCGCGGGACCCATAAGCGTCGCTAGGAAGCGGCGGGCGATGAGGTCGTAGAGCTTGCGCTGGCCGCCATCGAGCGTGGACGGATCGCCCTCGCCCGTGGGATAGATAGGCGGGTGGTCGGTGGTCTCGACTTTGCCGCGCGTGGGCTTCATGGGGCCGGCGAGCACCTTTTTGCACACGGGCGCCAGCGCCGGGTTGATCTTTGCCAGGTCGCTCACCACGGCGCCCAGATCGAGCGTCGCGGGGTACACGGTGTTGTCGACACGCGGGTAGCTGATGAGGCCCGCCATGTAGAGGGACTCGGCGATGCGCATGGTACGCGCAGGCGAGATACCCTCGGCTGCGGCGGCAGCCTGCAGCGAGGTGGTCGCAAACGGCGTGGGCGGCTGCTGCTTGCGCGAGCGCTTGGTCACCGCGGCGACGGTTGCCGTCTTGGCACCGTCAACGTGACCGTACGCCGTCTCAGCAGCATCCTTGTCGGTAAAGCGCGCCGTCTTGTGCGCGATCTTAAAGCGATCGTCCTCGGCAGCGCCTTGCGCGGCGCCCATGCCGCGAATCTGCCAATAGTCCTCGGGCACAAACGCCATGCGCTCGCGTTCGCGCTCGACCACCAGGGCAAGCGTCGGCGTCTGCACGCGGCCGGCGGAACGCACGTTGCCAAAGCCGCCAAACTTGGCGAGCGTCAGGTAGCGCGTGAGCACCGCACCCCAAATGAGGTCGATGTGCTGACGGCTCTCGCCGGCGTCGGCCAGGTTCTGGTCGAGCGAGACAAGGTTATCGAAGGCCTGCGTGATCTCGGCCTTGGTAAACGAAGAATACTGGGCGCGGGCGACCGGCAAGTCGGGCGCCACCTCGCGCACCTTGTTGAGGGCGTCCGAACCGATCAGCTCGCCCTCGCGATCGAAGTCCGTGGCGATGATGACGCTGTCGGACTTTTTGGCGAGGTTCTTAAGCGAGCGGATGAGTTCCTTCTCGGCCGGCAGCTTAATGACGGGTGCCCAGGTGAGATACGGCAGACTCTCGAGCTTCCAGCCCTTGATGGAGATGCCGTCGGCAAGAAACGGCTTGCGCTTGGTGTCATAGGGCGGGCGCGCCAGGCCATCGGGCATGTCGGCCGGCAGCATCTCGCCGTCCTCGGTGACCGAATACCAGCCCAGCTTTTTATCGAACAGCACGCTGTCGCAAAAATCGGGCGCAAGGATGTGACCGGCAAGACCGATGGTCACGCACTCCTCGCCCTTCCACTCAAAACGGTAGATTGCGGTGTTGTACACCTTGTCCTTTTTGGGTTTGCCCGTGGACAGACGCTCGGCAATCTGACGCGCGGCGTCGTTTTTCTCTGCGATGATGAGCTTCAAAAGAGGCTCCTATCTCGTGTCTCTGCGGCTACGCCCGCCCGTATGGCGGCCGATTTACGCCCTTGCTTGCTCGATCTGCCCGATGAGCCAATCGCACCAGGCATCCATGCCCTCGCCCTTGCGCGCGCTCACGGCAAACCGCGGCGCCTGCGGATTGAGGTCATCGAGTGTCTTAGTATACCTATCCATGTCAAAATCGAAAGCCGGAGCCACGTCAACCTTGTTGAGCAGCTGTGCGCCGGCGTGCTGGAAGATGCCCGGGTACTTGATGGGCTTGTCGTCGCCCTCGGGCACCGAGAGAATCATGATGGACAGGTTCTCGCCCAGGTCAAAGTCGACCGGGCAGACCAGGTTGCCCACGTTTTCGATAAAGATGACGTCGATGTTCTCCAGACCGACGGCCTGGTCGAACGCGTCAACGGCCTCCATGATCATGTTGCCCTCGAGGTGGCACAGGCCACCCGTGTTGATCTGGATGGCGGGCATGCCGGCTTCCTTCATGGTGATGGCGTCGACATCCGAGGCAATATCGCCCTCGATGACGGCACAGCGCAGGCCAGCCTTGTCGCGCAGGCGCTCGTTGGTGCCCAGGATCGTGGTGGTCTTGCCCGAACCGGGGCTCGACAGCACATTGATCACATAGGTGTTTGTCTCTTTAAATCGCTGTCGCAGCTGATCTGCCAGGCGCTCGTTGCGCGACAGGATCGGCGACGCGATATCAATCGTTTTCTCAGCCATACTCAGCGCTCCTTACTTTTGCCCCTTTATACCCCGTCCCCAGGTGGCTGATGGGCTAATCGTCGGGGGTTTCGATTTCGATACTTGCGATGTCGAGTTCGCGGCCGTGCAGCAGGCGCACGTTGGCGCCGCCACATTGGGGACAGCGGCAATGGAAGCGATCGTGCTCAAAGACCTCCCCGCAGTCCAGACACTCGCTTTGTGGATGGACTTCCTCCACGGCAAGCTCGCAGCCTCGCGTGAGCGAGTCCTCATCGCGAAATGTCTCCCACGCAAAGTCGAGCGCCTCGCGCACAACTTCGGTCATATCCCCGATACGCAGCGTTACCAAAACGGCGCGCGAGGCCCCCGCCCCACGCGCCGCGCGAATCACTGTATCGAGTATGCCGTTGACAATGCCAACCTCGTGCATACCGATTTACTCCTCGTCGTCCTCATCGTCCGAGAACAGGTCCAGACGGCTCACAAACAAGCCCTCCTTGCCCTCGCGCGCGGTAATGACCACGCGGGCAATGGCGAGCGAAATCTCGTAGAGCGAGAGCAGGGCACCATACATGAGGCCCAGCGTAACGGGCGAGCCGTCGGGCGTAATCACAGCCGAGCCCACAAGCAGGCCCACGTACACGTAGCGCCAGGCGCCGCGGAAGGCCGCGTAGGACACGATGTGGAAGACGGACAGGTAGAAGATGATAAGCGGCAGCTCAAACGCCACGCCAAAGCCGATCATAAAGAGCAGCTCCATGTTGACGTAGTTCTCCAGGTCGGGCAGCGCCGTGGCGACGGCCGAGGTCTCGCCGATAAGCCACTCAAAGCCCGCCGGGATGATGATGAAATAGCAGAAGATGGCGCCCAGGAAGAACAGCACCGTCGAGGCGAGCACCGTGGGCACGACCCATTTGCGCTCGTTGGGACGCAGCGCCGGCAGGAAAAATGCTAGAATCTGCCAGATGATCATGGGCGTGCACATGACCACGGCCATCTTGATGGCCAGCGAGAAGCGCAGGCCAAAGCCGCCGAGCGTGGTGGTGATGTAGAACTTACCGTCCGGCACAAAGGAGCGGATGGGGTCTTCCAGGATGTCGAGCACCACGGGCGTGGCGAAATACAGCACGATGGCGGCGGCAAACACCGACACGACCACGATAGTCAGGCGGCGACGGAGCTCTCCCAGGTGATCGAAGAGCGGCATGCGCGCAGGTCCGATAGGCATTACTCATCGCCTCCCTTCGAGGCGTCGGCGGCAGCGGCGTCGTCCTCGGCCTCGAGCTCGCGGGCGAGCTGGTCGACGACGGCCTTGCGCTTGCGGGGACGACGGGCGTAGAGGTCGGCCGTCGTGGGCTCTACCGGCTCGGGCTCGGGCTCCGGTTCTGCAGCAGGCTCGGGCTCGACGACAGGCTCGGCGGCAGCGGCAGGCTCGGCACCCTCGGCCTCCTCAGCAGCACCCTCGCCCTCGGCGGCAGCCTCGCTCGCGGCCTTCTCGGCAGCAAGGCGGGCACGGCGCTCGGCAAAGGTCTCCTTCTTGGCGGGCGCTGCCGTCTCGGCGGCATCCTTGTCCGCATCGGAATCGTCATCGACGGCAGTCTTCTTGGGCTTGACCGGTGCCGAAGCGGCCTCGCTTACCGGATCGATAATCTCAGACTGAACAACGGCCGTCATCTTTTCCTGCGTCTCGCGGAACTGACGGATGGCACGGCCGATCGTGCGGCCCATCTGCGGGAGCTTATCCGGGCCAAACAGCAAAAAGCCGAAGACCACGATGATCGCGAGCTCACCCTCTCCAATACCAAACACACATACCTCCAAGGCTCGATGTGAGTCGAGCCCGCACCGCGCCATTCGGCCGGAACTCGTCTATTCATTCGGTCAAGTATAGCGCCCGGACGCCAAAACGTCCGAGCGCATCACAAACATATGCCAAACGGCACGCCCTTTTGGGGGCAAAGATTATGCAGCGGTGATCGAAATCTCCTGGTCGACACCCAACAGCTGAACCACGCGCATTACCGAGGGCTGCACATTGGTGCAGCTAAAGCGCTTGCCGTGGTCGACCGCGTGGTGCGCGGCGCCCACGAGCACGCCAATGCCCGTCGAATCGATGTAGCTCACCTGGGCAAAATCGAGCTCAACGGCCTCAGTGGGCTGCTCGAGCGCCAGGTCGATGGCATTGCGCAGGCTATCGGCGTTAGAGATGTCGATCTCGCCGGTTACCTTAATGGTGTAGAGCTCTGGCGTGGGGTTGGTGGAAATACCCAAATCCATGTATATGCTCCTTTACGTATCGAAGGTGCGGATAGTACGGGAAGCCGCGCGTTAGGCGCGCTCGGCACGCGCGAGCTCGGCAGCGACAAGCTTAACGGCCAGCACCAGCACATCGAGCGCGGCCTCCAGGTCCTCGACCGTGGGATAGCTCGGCGCGATGCGGATGTTGGTATCGCGCGGGTCCTTGCCATAGGGCCAGGTAGCACCGGCCGGCGTGAGCTTGACGCCCAGGTCAGCACAAAGCGCAGCGACCTTTTGGGCCGAGCCCTCGGGACCATCAAAGCTCACAAAGTAGCCGCCGCGGGGATGCGTCCAAGTGGCGCAACCCGTATCGCCCAGGCCCTCGGTGAGCTTGCGCTCAACGGCCTCAAAGCGCGGGCGCAGGAACTCGGCGTGCTTTTTCATGTGCTCCCTGACCGCCTCGATGGTAGGAAGGAAACGCACGTGGCGCAGCTGGTTGAGCTTGTCGGCGCTGATAAGGCCTGCCTTCAGGCGCTTGGAGAACTCGGCGATGACCGCGGGGCTCGCACCGATAAAGCCGATACCGGCGCCCGGGAAGGTGATCTTGGACGTCGAGGCGAAGGCCACCACGCGATCCTCGGCGCCCGCCGCGCGAGCGAGGTCGAAGATATTGGCGAGCTCGTCGGTCTCGTCGTACAGGTCGTGCACGCAGTAGGCGTTGTCCCAGAAGATGCGGAAATCGGGCGCGGCCGTGGGCATCTCGACCAGGCGACGCACGGTGTCCTCGCTAAAGGTAATGCCCGTGGGGTTGGAATACTTGGGCACGCACCAGATACCCTTGATGGAGTCGTCGGCGGCAACCAGGCGCTCGACCTCGTCCATGTCGGGGCCGTTGTCGGTCATCGCGACGGGGACGTTCTCGATACCCAGATCGGCGGTGATGCCAAAGTGGCGGTCGTAGCCGGGAACGGGGCACAGGAACTTGACCTTCTTGCCGTCGTGCGCGGCCTCATAAGCCTCCCAGGGCTCGCTGCCGCACGAGCCGCAACGCCAGAACATACCGGCAATATCGTGCTCGATCAGCAAGCTCGACGAACCCAGCACGAGCGTCTGCTCGGCGGGGCAACCCAGGAACTCCCCCGCCAGCTTGCGTGCCGAGGGAATGCCCTCAAAGCAGCCGTAGTTGGAGCAGTCGACATTGCCGTCGTGCAGATCGGCATCGGCATTGAGGATATCGAGCATGGGTCGAGAGATGTCCACCTGGGAGGGCGACGGCTTGCCGCGGGCCATGTCGAGCGCCAGGCCCTTGGCCTTGACCTCGGCGACCTCGGCTTTGAGCGCCTCGATGGCGGCATCGAGTTCGGTGGTTTCCATCTTCTGGTAGATCGTCTGCATGGGTGCGACCTTTCACGAAGCGGTACGTTGCAGTTCTTCTAAGTATAGACCGCCACCGTCGCAACGTTATGAAGCCGTGATAGATTAAGTCCATCGCAATGAATTACGAATCGCCGCGCATGCCGGCATGAAGCGCCCAAGGAGGCACTATGGAGTACGGATCGTTCCAGGCCGAGGAATTCGGCGACCTTCAGCGCCTGGTCGACGGACTGTTTTACGACCGCCACGCCATCGACCGCCTGGATCTGATCGTACAGGCCGAAATCTTGGACCTGGCGCCCGATCTCATGGAAATCGTGAACCTGCTACCGCCCGGCTATTACGACCGCCAGTCACTTTGCGACCAGCTCAACTCCGCCTTGGCCGCCCACGGCTGGGGCGCCATCTACGGCACCGTGGAATAAACCTAGTCATTGGGGCCTGTGGTCAAAAAATAGCAAATATGAGTACTGTTACTTTTTTAGTAACAGCGATTTTGAATTAAAAAGGCCAGTCTTGGCCTTTTGTGTCCGGTTTTGGAAGGATGCATCAGCATCTTTCGTCCAGCCACGCAATCGTTAATGCACAGACAGAATAGATTTGTACATTATTTTTCGCGCCTAAAATGAAACGCCGTTTGTGACAGTACTCACAAACGGCGTTTTTTGGACACTGGGATGTCCGGCAGGTGGCAAGTACCACTCAAAACCGCGTTTTACACGCGCTCGAGCAGGCTCTGGCGTCTGTTTCTACGCGCCTACTCGTTCTTGGGCGCGGGGTGCTTGCGGATCACACTCATGTAGATCATGCCAAGTACGGCCGCGGTGACAGAGCCGGCGAGAATAGCGGCCTTGGCAGCCAGAACCTCAAACTGGGCCGTCGGGAAGGCGAGGCCGCTGATGAGAATCGACATGGTAAAGCCGATGCCGCCCAGAATGCCCACACCGGCAATCATGTGCCAGTTGACATTGCGCGGCAGCTCGCAGGCCCTAAGCTTAACCAGGGCAAACGTCATGCCAAAGATACCGATCGGCTTGCCCAGCAGCATGCCAAAGTACACGCCGAGCGTCACCGGGTCGGTGAGCAGCGTGCTCATGTCCACGCCCACCAGGCGAACCTGTGCGTTGACGAACGCAAAGATCGGCAGAATCACAAAGTTGACCGGCGTGGAGATCAGACGCTCCATGCGGATGAGCGGCGGGGTCACGCGGTGCATGACGCGCTCGACCCTGGTGGTCGAGACGGTAAAGTCGTGCTGGCCCAAGATGTGTGCCTCGTCGTCGTAGCGGTCGTCGAGCAACGGCAGGCACTCGCCCAGCCAATCGGTAAGGCTATCGAGCTTAACGCCGCACTTGGCCGGAATAGTAAAAGCCAGGATGACGCCGGCGAGCGTGGCATGCACGCCGCTCTTGAACATGCAGAACCACAGCAGCAGGCCCAGCACCGAGTACGGGGCAAGGCGGTAATGCTGCGTCTTGTTGAGCCACACGAGCGCGCAGGTCACAAGCGCGGCGGCGCCCAACCAAAACGGATTGGGGCTCTGACCGTAGAAGATGGCGATGGCGGCGATGGAAATGAGGTCGTCGGCGATGGCGAGCGTCGAGAAGAACACACGCACGCCGTTGGGCACGCGATTACCCAAAAGCGACAGCACGCCCAGCGCAAAGGCAATATCGGTTGCCATGGGAATGGCCCAGCCGTTGTGCGCGCCGGCATGGTTAAAGATCAGGTAGATGCAGGCGGGAACGACGACGCCGCCCACGGCTGCCAGCATGGGAAGCATAGCCTGGCGCGGGTTTTTGAGCTCGCCGACCGTCATCTCGTACTTAAGCTCAATGCCTACCAGCAAAAAGAAGATTGCCATGAGGAAGTCGTTGACGAAAAGCTCGACGGTGAGGCCAGCCGTAAGGTTGCCCAGACCCACATACAGCGGGGTCTCCAAAAAGTGATGGATGGCCTCGTAGGCATCGGTGTTGGCGCAAATAACGGCGGCGATGGCGGCGAAGACCATGACGGCGGCGGAAATCGTGCCGTTCTCGGCGATGCGCTCCCAAATGTCGTGGCGCTCAAAACGCTTGCGCTCACGAACGTTGAACAGCTGCTCAGTTGCTGCCATGGGCGGCTCCTTTCACGGGAAAGCTCCCGTCTTAAAAAAGCACGGCCCGCCCAAGTGGCGGCGCCGCGCTCTAACGTATTACGCTTGCATCTAGCCTACCCTGCACGACAGGCACGCAGGCGTGGCCGAAAAGCGGAACCATAGGTTGAACATTATTTGCTCAACGGCACGGGTGCGCCTGTCCAAGAGACGACGCGACGCCGTGCACAAAAAACGACCGGAGCGCGGGGCGTCCGCGATCCGGTCGTGGCGTTTGGTCAACTAAACCTAGCAGGCGGCCATGATGGGGGCAGCAACCTGCTTCTTACGGGAGAGGACGCCCGGCATCCAGACGCCGTCGTGCTCGTCGGCAATGCCCAGGCCCTTCTGAGCAGCCTCGGTCTCGCCCTCGAGCAGGACATGCGAGCCCTCCTCCATGATGTCGGTGATGCACAGGACGATGCCGTCAGCACCCTTCTCGGCGGCGTAGGCGCGCATGGCCTCGCGGATCTCGTCGATCATACCGAGCGCACGGCTCTTGTCGACGGTCTCGTACTGGCCGATGAGCAGCTTCTTGCCGGCGGGCTCGAACATCTTGATGTCGTTGCCAACCATCTCGGCTGCGGTGAAGGAACCGGACGGGCGGGTGAGGAAGACCTCCATGCCAAACTTGACCGGGTCGACGCCCACCTGCTCGCCGAGCTTGGCGGCGACGGCGCGGTCGACATCGGTGGTGGTGGGGCTCTTGAGCATGAGCGTGTCGGTCATCATGGCCGAGAGCAGCAGCTTGGCCTGAACGTCGGAAAGCTCAACGCCGAGCACACCGGCGAGCTTGGTGACGATGGTGCAGCTGGAGCCCCAGGGCAGGCAGATGTAGTGCAGCGGGCCGGCGGTCTCGAAGTCGCCGATGCGGTGGTGGTCGACGACGCCAAAGACCGTGGCGTCCTTAAGGCCGGCGACGGACTGGGCAGACTCGTTGTGGTCGGTGAGGACGACGAGCTGACCGGCCTCGACGGACTCGATCACGCGGGGCTCGGCAATGCCGGCGTCGGCGAGCAGCTTGGTGGACTCGGCCGGAAGCTGACCAAGGGCGCAGGCCTCGTAGGTGTTGCCGGCATACTCAACCTGGTTGAGCAGCTGGGACAGGACGACGGCGCTCATGATGGCGTCGTTATCGGGGTTCTGGTGACCAAAGACAAGAACGTTTGCCATGGATATCCTCCACTTGATATGTGTACTTGGACGTAGCTATGGTAGCACGCCGATGCCGAGCCTTCGCAGACGGAAGGGCCACGGCATATTTTGTGGCAGGTATGGGGGCCAAGGCTGTCCCTTTTGCACCATGTTGGTGCAAAGTAACCTGACCCCCTTGCACCAGCTATTTACCGGCGGCGCGCAGGGCTACGTAGGCGGCACCGATGATGCCGGCGTCGTTTCCGAGCGAAGCGACCTTAATGGGCGTCTCGCGCGAGGCGGAAAGCGCGTAGCGCTGGAAGTGCTCGCGAACCTTATCGAGGTAGACATCGGCCGAAGCGGACGCGCCGCCACCGATCAGGAACATCTCGGGGTCGACCACGTTGGCAATAAGCGCCAGGGCACGGCCGAGATAGTCGGCCATGGTGTCGGCCGCGGCCAGCGCGAGCTTGTCGCCCTCGCGGCAGGCCTGGAACACGTCCTTGGAATCGGAGGGGCCGGTGAGCTCGATGGGCTCGACGCCCGCCTTCTTGCACTCGGCCAGGTAATTGCTCACCACGCCGGTGGCGCTGGAATACTGCTCCAGGTGGCCATGGCCGCCACAGCCGCAGGTGCGCTCCTCGGCCGGGTTCAGGCACATGTGGCCAATTTCGCCGCCGGCACCCACAACGCCCGATACCACGTCGCCGTTAACGATAACGCCGCCGCCCACGCCGGTACCGATGGTGACCATCACCACGTTCTGCACGCCCTTGGCAGAACCGAGCCAGGCCTCGCCCATGGCAGCGGCGTTGGCATCGTTCTCATACTTAACGACCGCATCAGGGCAGTGCTCCTGGATGGCGATCTTGAGCTCGGGCAGGTTAATGGCAATGTTGGCCTTGACCTTGGCATCGCCCGACGCCGGGATGGGGCACGGAACGGCCAGGCCAATGCCTGCCACAAAGGCGCGCGGAATCTGCGCCTTGGCGACCACCTGGTCGATAGCCTCGGTCACCGCGGCAAAGCCCGCAGCGTCAACGATGGGAGGCGTGGGCACGCTGGCCTTGGCCAGCAGATTTCCGTCCTCGTCGAACAGGCCCTCCTTAACCGAAGTGCCGCCGACGTCGATGCCGATGTAGTACTGCTTAGGTTCCATGGGAGCCCACCTTTCTCGTTTAAACATTGCCTGTATGGTACCGCTCTCAAGGCAAAAACCTACCAAAAAGGGACAGGTTTGTTTTGGCAGGTTTTATCTGGGGTAACGCAATTGGCTGCCCAACAGGCCGCGCAAGACCATCCCCAAAAATAAAGGCGCCGGGAGGCGGAGGCTCCCGGCGCCCGTCAAAGGGACTATGTTGTCTGTTGGACCGCACGGTCCGTCGCGGCGATAACGCCGACTAGGCCTGAAGTGCCTGCAGCTGCTTGTGAACCTCGATGAGCTCCGTCGCCATGACGCGCATGGTCTCGGTGCCGGCCATCTGGTCCTCGGCATGCAGCAAAATCAACGGGGCCTCGCCGTTACGTTCGCCGTTGGCCTCCTTCTTCAGAAGCCCCATGTGAACATCGTGGCCACCGTTATAGGCCTCGTCGCCCTGCTTGATAAGCTCCTCGGCGGCGTCAAAATCGCCCTCCTTGGCCTTTTGCACGGCATTGATGTACATGCTCTTGGCGGTACCGACGTAGCTGATGATCTCAAAGCAGGTCATCTGCAGTTCGTTCATATCCTCCATGCAGAGCACCTAGCCCATCACGCTGACGCAGTGGTCGATGATGCCGGCAGCGTTCATGCGGCCGTAGTCGACCATGTTGATGACCTCGACCGGAAAACGACCGGCGGCCTCCTTCTCAAAATCGCCCTTGGTGTAGCCGATCTGCGGACCAAGCAGCAACATGTCGCACTCGTCCAGGTGATCGTGGGCCTCGTTCATGGGACGAGCCTCGACCTCAATATCCAGACCACGGTTTGCAACCTCGGCCTGCATCTTCTGGACCAGCAGGCTCGTGGACATACCGGCATTGCAGCAGAGCATGATCTTCTTCATGGTTTCCTCCTTATAACTGCGCGGCGCGCAGACGACAACTGGTTTTATTCCTTGCGGCTATTGTGCCCACCCCCCTGCATCTTTACACAAGGGAGAGAGCTGCGGGCACCGGCGCCGCGTACCGGCGCCCGCAAAGGTGAAAGGGACGAACGTTAGGCGTTCTACTCGGCGAGAGCCTCCTGCTTGGCGATTGCCTTCTCGGAAATCTTCATAAAGGGCAGGTAGACGGCCATGCCAATGACAATCTCGATAGCCTGCCACACGCCAGCGCGCCAGTCAAAGCCCGTAGCGAGCAGGGCATTGATGACGGGAGGCATGGTCCAGGGCACCTGGGCGATGCAGGGGCTGATGATGCCTGCGCAGGTAAGGCCATAGGTGATGCCGATGAACAGGTCGGGAAGGAGGACAAACGGGATCATGAGCGGCAGGTTGTACACGATGGGGTAACCGTAGATAACCGGCTCGTTGATGTTGAACAGACCAGGCAGGATAGCCATCTTGGAAACGGTCTCGGAAGCCTTGTTTTTGGAGAACAGGAGCGTGTCGAGCAGGAGCATGAGGGTGCAGCCCGAGCCGCCGATGAGGGCGAAGCTGTTAACGATCTGCATGTTCATGTAGTGATCGGGCTGGATGGTGCCACCGGCGGCAAAGGTAGCCATGTTGTCGACGATGAGCATGGTCAGGATCGGCTCGACGGTAGCGCCAGAGATGGTGGACTGGTGAATACCGACGCAGAACAGCAGGTTAGCAAGGGTGTAGATGAGGATAACAGCCCACGGACCAGCGTTCATGATGCTCTTGAGCGGGTTGGAGATGCACGTGGAGATGATGGTGCACAGATCGGTGCCGGCGCACACGGCGAGCAGGGCTGCGGCAAGAGCGAAGACCGCGAGGTTAAGCAGCATCGGAATCATGACGTTGAAGGAGTTGGAGACCGCGGGAGGCACGCCCTCGCCCAGCTTAACCTTGAGCTTCTCGACGCCAGAAATCTTGATGAAGAGCGAGACGGAAAGCAGGGCGATGATAATAGCCGAGAACAGACCGTTGGTGCCGGTGTTGGCAGTCGAAAGGGCGCCCGTGACCTCGGCGGAGGTGATCTTGTCGGTGAGCAGTGGGCTCGTGGCGGCAAGCGTGGCGGTGATCTGCTGCGGCATCATGATGACGAAGGCAGAGATAGCGACGACCATGCAAGCAAGCGGATTATCGAAGCGCTTGTTCTTAGCGAGGCTGTAGCCAATCAATCCGGCCAAGATAATGGCAGAGACGTTGAGGGTGCCCAGCGTAATCGCCGAACCCCACGTCTGAAGGTTGGCAAGGCCCGCCGCATCGAGCGGGAACAGAGGGAACACGACGTTGTTAATAAGAACCGCGATACCCGCAAGGATATAGAGCGGCGTGATGGTCGCGAAGGCGTCACGCAGGGAACGCAGGTGAACCTGGTTTCCCACCTTCGCAGAGACCTCGGCAAACTTGTCGAGGAAGCTCTTTCCGTTGTCACTGGCCATGATTGCTCCTAACTTTCAAATCCGGCCTTTCCTATGCGCACGGTGGTCTGTCGCCCTCTGCCACCAGATATGCCATGTGTTGCGCGCGGCGGCGCGCGGTCTGGACGTTCGTCCGGTCGCTAATCAACCACGTGGGTCGTGGCGACCTGTTTGAGCCAGGCCGCCGACTTCTTAAGACGGCGCTTATAGCCATCCATCAGATCGACCTCGACAAAGCCATAGCGATTCTTAAAGGCATTGGCCCAAGACCAGTTATCGATGACGGCCCAATAATGGTATCCGCGGCACTTGGCGCCCTCGTCGATGGCCTTGGCCACCCACTCCAGGTGCTGACGTACAAAGTCGACGCGGTAGTCATCCTGGATGGTTCCTTCGGCGTCACGGTTCTTGTATTCGTCCATGATGCCGATGCCGTTCTCGGAAACGAACCACTCAAGATCGGGGTAGTTCTTAGCGCAGTCCATGCCAAAGTCGTAGAGGCCCTGCGGGTAGATCTCCCAGCCGCGGCTCTCGTTCATAACGGCGTCGGGCCATACGTACTCGTCGGCAAAGTGCGGCAGGCCGTACTGGTCGACCTTGCTCGCCGGCGCCTGAACACGCGTGGGGTGGTAGTAGTTGCAGCCTAGCCAGTCGACAACACCCTGCTTGAGGATCTCTTGGTCGCCGGCGCGGAACGGGAGCTTAACGCCGCCCTCGGCCAGGCTGTCGAGCACGTCGGCAGGAAGCTCGCCCTTGGTGATGAGGTCGAGCCACCAGCGGTTGTTGATGCCGCTGGTCATGCGCACGGCCTCGAGGTCCGCCTCGCTGGGGTTCTCCTTGGTGTAGACCGGGGTAAAGCAGTTGATCATGCCGATCTTGGCATCGGCGCGAATAGCGCCCTCGTCATAGGCGCGACGATAGTTGGCCACGGCCAGCGCGTGCGCCAGCGAGATGTGATACTGCACGGTGCGGGCGCGGTTGAAGTCGTGGAGCTGCGGGAACCACACGCCCTCCTGATAGCGCTGCTCGGGCTCGACGATGGGCTCGTTAAAGGTGAACCAGTACTTAATCTCCTGGCCAAACTCGTGGAAGGCGACGTCGGCGTAATGTGCGTAAGCCTCGACAACCTCACGGCTCTCCCAGCCGCCACGGTTAAAGAGGTAGGTGGGCATGTCAAAGTGGTACAAGTTGACAAACGGCTCCAAGCCGGCTTCGCGAGAGGCGCGGAACAACTCGTGATACCACGCGGCACCTTCCTCGTTGAGGTTGCCGTCGGCATCGAGCAGACGGCTCCACTGGATGGAAGTGCGATAGGTATCCAGACCCAAGTCCTTCAAAATGCGAAGGTCTTCCTGGTACTTGGCCATAAAGTCATTGCCGGCGTAAGAGCCAACGCGGTTGTAGAACGAACCCAGATCCTGGATGGACCAGGTGTCCCACAGGTTCTCGAGCTTGCCGCCCTGGTTCCACTGACCCTCAGTCTGCGGGCCGGACATAGCAGCGCCAAAGAAGAAGTCGTTGGGCAGCTGATACTGTGCCATCAAAGTCCTCGCTTTCGTGTTCTAGAGCTTCCGGTTGGAGACGGGTTTGCTTTGGCAGGTTATCCGGCGCGGGCGCGCACCGGCCATACCGATATCCAACCCGCCAAAACAAAACCGTCCCCAAACGGTCGATCCTGTTGTGCGGAAGGATTCCGTTCGTTGCTTAAACTATAGCGTTCTAATTTTAAAAGTAAAGCGTCTTTTTCTTTTTTCTTTCTCGAACTTCTTAGATAAAAGTAATATGGATGCCCTGTTGAGGGTTATACTTACTTTTTGTATTCATATATGTCGGAAAGGAGGTTCCATGATTCCCAAATACGAGGCGATAGCTGCAGATATTCGTCGAAGTATCGAGGATGG
>CABRFZ010000020.1 GCA_902470365.1 uncultured Collinsella sp.
GGATGCGACACTTGAAGTGTCCATCCTCGCAGTATCCGGTTCTCAAGGTGCACGCCTGCGCCGGTTCCCGGTTCGACCGGGCCGCGCGGCAAGGAGATATATTGCCAGACCGGAGGGGCGCCGGGGGCGGGAATCTGGCACTCCATATTTTGTTCACAAATGAATATGTCCCTCAGTCGCGTCCCTGAGGTTATAACTGAAGCATTGGCTTCTGATATTGGCGATGACCAGCTGTTTTATGAGTATTGAGACATCGGTCATCTCTGGAGCGCTACTTTACCCCAAAGGCATCAGCTATTTGTTTCCCATCGGTAAAAGGCGGGTTTTGTTCGCCAAGCGTTCTTATATATAGAGAAGTTCGGGTTCGAACCCGTGCACCGGCAACAAAAAAGACGGCCAACCGAAGTTGACCGTCTCAACAATCTTTGGGTGGGCCGTCAGGGGTTCAGCCTGCTTCGCAGGCGGCCGCTGCGGCGCTTTCGCGCCTCGCGCGCTGCGCTGGCAAACGCTCACGCGTTTACTCATCTCCGCGCCCCGACGGGTTCGAACCCGTGCACCGGCAACAAAAAAGCGACCAACCGGAGTTGGTCGCTTTCTATTCCATGGTGGGCCGTCAGGGGTTCGAACCCTGGACCTTGGGATTAAAAGTCCCCTGCTCTGCCAGCTGAGCTAACGGCCCGCGGGTGGCATTGTACCACGGTCTGGGACTATTCCCAACTCCATTGGCCGTTCTGGAAAATCACAACTTCACGTCCATCAGGCGTAATGCCCGTAATATCGATGTCGTCCGTGCCGATCATAAAATCGACGTGCGTGCTCGAGACGTTAACACCATGCTCCAGGAGCTCCTCCTTGGACATGTCGTACCCACCCTCGATGCATTCGGGGAAACCGACACCTAGCGCGAGATGGCAGCTAGCGTTCTCGTCATAGAGCGTATCGTAGAACAGAACACCACTTTCGCGGATCGGCGTGTTCTTGGAAATGAGCGCGACCTCTCCCAGGTGAGCAGCGCCCTCGTCAGTATCGATGATACTTGCGAGCGTTGTCTTGCCCACGCGGGCGTCGTAGTCCACCACGCGGCCGCCCTCGAACTTAATCCAAAAATCGTCGACTTTATTGCCGTGGTGGATGAGCGGCATGGCCGAGTACACGATACCGTCAGCGTGCATGCGATCGGGCGAAGTGAAGACTTCCTCGGTGGGAATGTTGGGGAAGAAGGGATGCCCATCGGGCGTCTTGCCCTTGCCGCCGGCCCACTCGTGACCCTTCGTCATGCCAATCGTCAGATCGGTTCCATTTGCCGCGGTGTAATGCAGGCAGTCGAAACGATTGTCGTTCAGGAAACGCAGGTTCTTTTCGAATGCGGCGTCATGGAGCTCCCAGTCGCTCTCTGGGTCCTGGCCATCGGCGCGAGCGGTGTGCAGAATCGCATTCCACAGCTTATAGATTGCAACCTCATCGGCGTCTCCCGGGAACACCTCGCGCGCCCAAGCCACGACCGGAGCGCCGGCGATGCACCACGGATTGATGTTGTAATCCAGTCCCCGGCGGAAAACTTTGCACTGCGTGTTCTTTGCCTTAGAAGCTGCAGCGGGCTTAGCGGGATCGATGCCCTTAAGGGCGGCGGGGTCCGCACCCTCGATAAAGATAAAGCAGGCACCGTCCTGGGCCAGGGAATCCAGCTGCAGGCGCTTCCACTCGGGCGTCTGCTCAAAATAGCTTTTCTCGACATGCTCGTACGTGAGCCTCGTCACGGCATCATCGGCCCAGATGACCGTCACGTGGCCGGCGCCGGCAGCATAGGCCTCCGCGACCACCACGCGCGCAAACGGCGCGCACTCAACCGGAGACTGAACGACGACTTCCTGGCCGGGCTTAACGTTTACGCCCTTGCGGACAACCAGGCGCGCATAGTTTTTAATCTTGGGCTCCAGGGACTTCATACCCTCCAGGGCCTCTTCGACCGTCAGGGCAGCTCGAATCATGTGCCACTCCATCTATCTATAGAACAGTAAAAAGGCGCGCCGCAAAAACGACGCGCCTTATATCTTAGCGATAAGTATGTATGCAAACGCTACTTCTTCTTGGAGTCCTTCTTGTCCTCCTCGGCAGCTGCGCGCTCGATAAGAGCGTTGAGCTTGTTCTCGGACATGCCCTCGGCCTGCGCGCGGTACATGTTGCGCAAGGGACGAATACGAGCGAAGTCGTAGATAAAGTCACCTAGGATGATGACATAGGACAAAACGATGCCGACCATTTGGACAGGGCTGGACACCATGCCAGCGGGAGCGAAGTACAGCGAGGCCCAAATTGCCACGACGAGTACCATGCCAATGGCGAGCACAATCCACCAGATGCGACGGCGCTTGGTGTAGTCCTCGTCCTGCTTGAGGAGGATATTCGACACCGTATAGATGCGGTCCTCCTTGGCGCGCTGCTTAGCCTTGCGGGCGCGCTTCTCCTCTTTAGAGAGGCCCTCGAGGTTCTCGCCCTTCTCGAGCTCTTTGCGGCGTGCCTTAGACGAAGCCGGCACGACGCGAACGGAGCCCGCTGCTTGGCGGGCGGGCTTAGCAGATGCGGCAGACTTGCGCGCAACCCCGGTAACTTCGTGGGATTGCGTGCGCTTGTTCGTGGCGCTACGGGTACTCACTTATGCGTTCTCCTTCATGCTTGTGAACTGGGAGCCCGTGATGATCTGGAAGGCCTCGCGATAGCGCTCGGACGTGCCATCGATGACCTCGGCGGGCAGGTGCGGGGTCTCCCCCGTCATATCCCAGTTGGCCTTGAGCCAATTGCGGACGAATTGCTTGTCGTAGCTAGGCTGGATCTTGCCCTCCTCGTAGCTGGCAGCAGGCCAAAAACGGCTGGAGTCGGGCGTGAGGCACTCGTCGATCAGCGTGACCTTGCCATCAATAACACCAAACTCGAACTTGGTGTCGGCAATGATGATGCCACGGGTCGCGGCGTACTCGGCAGCGGCCTTGTAGATCTTGAGGGAAAGGTCACGAATCTGCGTGGCGATGTCCTCGCCCACGATCTCGCAGCAACGCTCGAACGAGATGTTCTCGTCGTGGTCACCGATCTCGGCCTTCGTGGACGGCGTGAACAGCGGCTCGGGAAGCTTGGAAGCCTCGGTCAGGCCCTCAGGCAGCTGGATGCCGCAGACGGTGCCGTTCTCGTCGTAGGTCTTCTTGCCCGAACCGGTCAGATAGCCGCGGACGATGCACTCGATAGGAATCGTCTGGGCCTTCTTAACCAGCATGGCGCGGCCAGCGAGGTAGTCACGATACTCAGCAAACTCCTCGGGGAAATCCGCCGGGTCGATGGAAACGAGATGGTTGGGGACGATGTCGGCAAACTTATCGAACCAGAATGCCGAGATGCGATTGAGTACCTCTCCCTTAAACGGAATCTCGTCGGGAAGAATGAAGTCAAACGCAGAAATGCGGTCGGTGGCGACCATCAGCAGGTTTTCACCGGCATCGTAAATATCACGAACCTTGCCACGGGAATCCGGACGACGCTCCATCGTTGTCACGTGAGTCACTCCTTACCTAAATACGACAGAAATGCGGGTTCTTTCCCGCATGTTTTCGCAAACTCGGAGCGGCAGGGACGCGGCCCCTCCTTCACCGAATAGCGAAAAGCTAGTGCTCCATTGTAGTAGATGCCGCGTCTGCCGTGTGCTCGCGGGGCAGATGAATTGTAAAAGTCGTACCCTTTCCAAGCTCCGACTCCACGGAAATGTAGCCATGATGGCGCTCGACGATCTGTTTAGTCACGGCGAGGCCCACGCCCAGGCCGCCAGCTTCGCGGGCGCGGCTGGCATCGGCGCGCCAAAACCGCCCGAAGATGCGCGACAGATCGTCCTTGGCAATACCGATGCCGGTATCAGAAACGGCAATGCTGACGTGCTTGCGGTCACTGAGCACCGACACCACGACCCAACCGCCCTCGGGGGTGTAGCGCATGGCGTTGCTCATGAGGTTGATAACACATTGCGTGATCATGTCGGGATCGGCCTCGACGACATCGTCGTGACCCTGGGTCTCGTCCGCAAAACGCAGGCGCAGATCGCGGTCGACAAACAGGCGCTCCTGGGCATTGACGATGGAACGCACGAAAGGAACCATGTCCACCGGCTCAAGGTTGAGCGGAGCCGCGCTGTTTTCCATGCGCGACAGGTCGAGCATCTGCTGCACCAGACGAGCCAAGCGACGCGTCTCGGAAGCAACGGTCTCCAAATGCTCATCGTCGGTGGGATACACGCCATCCTGCATGGCCTCGACCGTTGCGAGCATGGCCATAAGCGGCGTGCGAAGCTCGTGTGCAACGTCTGAGGTCAGGCGCTTCTCGTGTTTCATATCCTTCTCGAGAGAAGTGGCCATCTCATCGAAGGTCTCACCCAGCTGATCGATCTCGTCATCACCGCGCAGTCCCGTGCGAGCCGACAGGTCGCCGTCACGGATTTGCTTTGCGGTACTGGTGATGCGATGAATCGGCTTGGTGAGCATGCGCGACACGAGCGATCCGATAACGACCGAAATGCAAATTGCAACAACCGCGGCGAGGGCCATGGCGTTAAAGGTCTTCTCCCTAAACGCAGAGTCCGCCTTGGTGAGCAGAGCGTCGGAGCCGATGGCCCACAGCTTTACCTGTCCGACATGCTCGCCGGAAGACGTTACAATCTCGACGTTAGCAACGCTATCGGAGTCGGTTGGAACAGACGAGACCGGACTATGCGATGCCCTCTTGCCGCTCGTGTCGTCGGTCGTAGCCTGGTTTTCGCGTACATCGGCGGTGGCGCTTGCCGAGGGCCAGGAATCGTCATAAACGATCACGCCCTTTTTATTGACGACCTGCATACCCAGATCGTCGGAAACCAAACTCGACGTTGCGACCGTGCGCAGTTCTCCCGCGGTCCAAGAGCCGTTTTCCTCATATGAGGTTGCCAACTTCTCGGCAGCGGAATTTGCGATTTCGACGATATTGGAGCGTGTGTAATCCGAAAAGACCGTGCCCCACACAACAGAGACAACGCCCACCAGCACCAATACCGTCATGAGCGATGTCAGAGCAAAAGCAAGTGCCATGCGCGAGGGATAGCTCATCGTTGGCCGTGAATCGGAACGAGGCGTGTTCCAACTAGCCTTGGAACCCGCCTCGCTCTCCTGCTTGTGCTTTTGTCCGATTTCAAAGCGCGCAGGTGTCATATGTGATTTCCCTATTTCTCGTCCGACTTATCGGTCTTGGCCGGAGCCTCGAAGCGATAGCCGACACCATGGACGGTGTAGAGCCACTTGGGCTTCTTGGGATCATCGCCCAGCTTGGCGCGAAGATTCTTCACGTGGCTATCGATAGTGCGCTCATAGCCCTCAAAGTCATACCCGAGCACTTTCTCGACCAGCTCCATGCGGTTATACACACGGCCGGGATGACGGGCAAGCGTGGTGAGCAGCTTGAACTCGGAAGCCGTCAGATCGACTTCCTTGCCCTCGACCAAGATCTTGTGGCCCGAGATATCGATGACCAGATCGCCGAAGTCGAGTACCTCGACGGCGGGCTCGTCGGCCTGATGGGCACGGCGGAACAGAGCGCGAACGCGGGCGACGAGCTCGCGCGGCGAGAACGGCTTAATCAGATAGTCGTCGGCGCCGAGCTCAAGACCGATGATACGGTCCTCGATCTCGCCCTTAGCCGTCAGCATGATGATGGGGACATCCGAGGTATCGCGAATGGTGCGGCAAACGCGCTCGCCGGGGATCTTGGGGAGCATAAGGTCGAGCACGACCAGGTCGAACTGATGCTTCTCGAACTCCTCGATCGCGGACTGGCCGTCGCCGACGCCCACAACCCAGTAGCCTTCGCGCTCGAGATAGGCAGCGACGGCGTCACGGATTGCCTTCTCATCCTCGACCAGCAGAATCTTTTTTGCATCTGAAGCCATAACACGGCCCCCCTGTCTCAATTAGCTAAGAACAAGCCCATTTTAACGCACCTGAGCCCGCCAGATGCCGCTATGACACGGCAGCTCGGCGGGCGGTACTCACAATTACAACGCGTTTATTCCCCTGTTGGCGCCTTTTTAACCCCTCTAAGCTTAAAGAGAAAATAGGCGTGCAGTGACCGTCTCTGGTATACCCTGGCTGTTGCGCACCGTGGCGTACGTAAGGAATGAGTCCGATTTTCCCGCCGTAGCTGGATAATCGCCATACTCCAAAGCGCGGTCGGGCGACAGCAGCGAGCCATAGGTCTTGGCAGAGGTGTCGATCAGGAAATGCGACGCCTGTACCTTAACAAGGTATTTATTCTTCTTGCCAGCCGCACATGCGAGCGGCTCGCGTGACAGGAAGAGGTACGGCCCTCCCTCATTACCAATATACGTGCCCATGTTGCCCAGGCTGCCCACGCCACTATAGGTCGCCTCGATAGAAAACACGAAGGTATCGCCCATATATACGGCCTCGAAAGGCGAGACTGACGAGGGAAGGACTAGCTGGGCACGCTTGGTGTTGTTGCCGTCGGTCAGATCGATTGCCGTTATGCCGTAGTAGACGCCCTCGTCGTTGCGGACACGCGGCGAGATGGTCAAAATGCCGTCGCTCGCGCGCGGGGCCGATGCAAAGCGACCCGTCGATTTCCAAATTGTCTCGGCCTTGGATTCATCAAGCGAGCGACGATAGCAAAACGAATTGCTACTCGTTTTATTGCCACCTGCCGAGGGCATTTTATACCAGATGACTGATGACCCGAACGCCGTAAACAGCGGCGGATCATAGTCCTTGCCACCTCGATCGAGCTCAACCACGTCGCCAGAGAGCGAAGCGCCCGACAGATTTTGACCGTAGAGCTTCCACGATGAATTGACAAAGTTCATCTCAACCCACGCGAATACGCTGTCGCCGGCACGGACATCGTAGAATGCATATCCCGTGCCCTCGATAGGATCCTCGATTAATGTGGTAAGCGAGCCATCGCCCAGGTTGAGCACACCGAGTGTGTTGGCGTGCAGTGCCGATGCGGGCGCCATCATCGCCGCGGCGTAATCGCCGTCGCAGTAGTACAGCAGCGTACCCAGAGGCAGCGTCCATGACGCCGCCGGCTCAAGATCGATGTCGACTGCCTCGTACTCATCCGTAATCGAGATGATTTTGGAATCATCCTTGATAACCTGCGGCTCGCCGGCGGCATCATCGCTGGTGCCCGTTTTTTTCGAGCATCCGGCAAGCACCGTGGCAGCGCCCGCGGCAGCCCCACCGAGTACAAAGCCGCGACGCGATATTCCGTTCTTGATGTGATCGGCGATACCCATTAGGCGATCTCGGCGCGAGCGGCCTCGATAGCGCGTGTAAGCTGGTCGGCGCAGGAGGTCTTTTTCATACCGCAGGTATTACCGGCGAGAACCTCGATTACGCGATCGGCAGGAGCGCCCTCGACCAGCTTGGAGATAGCCTTGAGATTGCCGTCGCAGCCGCCGGTAAACTCAACGCCCATCACCTTGTTGCCGTCATCGGAAAGGTCAAGGTGAATATTGCGAGCACACACGCCCTGAGGCTTGTAATCAAACGAAATCATGCGATCCCCTCTCAGAATGTTATTCGAGACGACTATTATCCCCGTCTTTCCCTAAATGCAACGAGGCGCTTTGCCGGCAACACACATTACCAGCAAAGCGCCCTAAAAAGCTAACGTTATGCCCGAACCTACTCGAAGCTCAGCTGCTCCAGGCGATCGAAGACCGTGTCGATACGGGTGAGGAAGTCCCACGGATCAAAGATCTCGTCGAGTTTCTCCTGGCTGACGGTGCAACGCGGATCGGCCTCGAGACGCTCCTTAAAGGTAGGGCCGGAGACACAATCCTGTACCTCGTGCCAGGTTGCCATGGCGTTCTCCTGCACAATGGCGTACGCGTCCTCGCGGGTGATGCCCGTGTCGACGAGGGCGAGCAGGACCTTGGAGGAGAAGATGAGGCCGCGTGTCTTGTTGAGGTTGGCCATCATGCGAGCGGGATACAGCTGCAGGCCGTCGATAACGCGGATGAGGCACTGGAACATGTGGTCGAGGGCGATGAAGCTGTCGGCCTGGGCGACGCGCTCGGCAGAGGAGTGCGAAATGTCACGCTCGTGCCACAGGGCGACGTTGTCGAAGGCAACCTGCGCGTTGGCCTTCACGACGCGCGACAGGCCGCAGACCTTCTCCATGGTGATGGGGTTGCGCTTGTGCGGCATGGCTGAGCTGCCCTTTTGACCCTTACGGAACGGTTCCTCGGCCTCGAGTGTATCGGTCTTCTGCAGATTGCGAACCTCGGTAGCGATGCGCTCACAGGTGGCCGCGGTGGTGGCAAGAACGCCGGCGAGGTAGGCGTGATGATCGCGGCTAATAACCTGCGTGGACAGCGGGTCGTGAACCAGGCCCAGGTGCTCGCAGACATATTCCTCGACAAACGGCTCGATGGAGCTGTACGTGCCGACAGCGCCCGAGATGGCACCAAAGGCAACGTTCTTGCGGGCATCCTCAAGACGGTCCAGATCGCGCTTGAGCTCCCAGGCCCAAGAGCCAAACTTCATGCCGAAGGTCATCGGCTCGGCATGGATGCCATGAGTACGGCCGGCGCAGAGCGTGTTGCGCTCCTCAAAGGCGCGACGCTTGCAGATCTCGCCGAGTTTTTTGACGTCCTCGATGATCAGGTCGCAGGCCTGGGTGAGCTGGTAGCACAGGGCCGTGTCGCCCAGATCGGAGCTGGTCATGCCATAGTGAACCCAGCGGCTGGGCTTGGGGTCGCCCTCGGGAACATCGGCATCGATGTACTCCTTCATGTTGGTCAGGAAGGCAATGACGTCGTGGCGCGTGACTTCCTCGATCTCATCGACCTTCGCCTTCTCAAAGTTGGCATGGTCGCGGATCCACTGGGCCTCGTCTTTGGAAATACCGATCTTGCCGAGCTCCGCCTGGGCCTCGCAGGCCAAGACCTCGATCTCCTGCCAAATGGCGTACTTGTTCTCGAGGGAGAAAATGTGTCCCATCTCCGGGCGGGTATAGCGATCGATCATAGCGGCTCCTTTTTGGTTATTGGCACGTTGGTCGTAACACAACCATTGTACCGTGCGCAGGTGCAAGTATGGGCAGCAGGCATTAACCTAACATTTTGGAATTGGAGCGGGCAACGGGACGTCCGCGTATTTGCTTCGCAAATACGCACCGGCTTCAGGCGCCTGTCGGCGCCTTCGCCTGCTCGCTACAAACGCTTCGCGTTTGCTTAGCGCTCGCACCCTGGCGGGTTCGTGTCCCGGCGCTTGGTAGTAAAAAGCACGGCAACGTAACGCTGCCGTGCTTGTGCTTTTTACTGGAGCGGGCAACGGGACTCGAACCCGCGAGTGTCAGCTTGGGAAGCTGATGCCTTACCACTTGGCGATGCCCGCTTGTGTGTTGGCTAGTATAACGCGGTTGTCTTGTTTGATACAAGGGTGGCGATGTTTGTTTTAGCTGTGGAAATTCGTTTGAAAATCGCGTCAATTGTGGAGACGAGGACCTTTGACTTCCTGTTCTCCCTATCTTCTACCTGTACTTTTGCTTGATTGTTGTATTTGAGCTCAATTTGTCAGGAATTGGGCAAGCTTTTGGTCAGGCTCCGGTACTTACCCGCATGAACCTCGGGGGTAGCCTCATCCTACGCGTCGCAGCCTCCCCGTGCGACGCACGAGGGATAAGGAGCAGCCATGTCCAACGCACCCACGCACTCTGTCCACAGCGCAATCGCAACAGGTCCGCTGCTCCTGCTCCTCTTCCTGCTTTTCGGCTGCCTGGCACCGGGAGCCGCATTTGCCGTCGATGGCTACGACCAGCTCGGCTTCCGCACTATTAGCGATGATTGTGGGCCCTTCTTCATCGGCAAGTATGAAGCTCAAGACGCCTCGATTGCCTACTGCATGAACCAGGAGCGCCCCGGCCCCACCAAGCCGGGCGGCCCATGGCTCAACTTTGATCAAGGCTGGGTGTGGCTCGACGACGAGTTCGCGGCAATCGTTTGTCACGGATATCCTACCGCCACGTCGTTTGGCGGTTACCATCTTTCACCCGATCGCGCCCGCGCCGCAACCCAGCTTGCCGTATGGATGCTCAACGGCACTACCCATGTCGACGGTACTTACTCTTACACGACCGCCCAGGGCAAAACCAAGAGTGGGCACTTTACCACTGACAATGAAGTCGTGGCGGCGGCGCGGTGGCTCCACGACAGCGCAAAATCAGGAAGCATCAAAGCCGCTCCGCACCGCGCGCGACGCTATCTAGGAGCCGTATCGGGCGGCAGCAAACGTCAGGACATGCTCTATGTACTGCCGGCGGTCTCTGTTTCCTTCCAAAAGCAGTCTGCAAACGCTGCCATTACCAGCGGAAACAATACTTATCAGTTTGCCGGGGCAACATTCGATGTTTTTGAGAGCGCCAGCGACGCACGTATTGGCACCATCCAGATGGACAGCAACGGTCGGGCGCAAGCAACACTTCTGCCCAACACGGCATACTACCTAGTTGAAACGAAGGCGCCGGCCGGCTATGTCCCCCGTCGTGATCGCATCGCCTTTACCACGGGGAATGACGGTGGGCAGGTCGCCATTGATGAACGGCCCGGCACCATCAACCTGCGTATCGTAAAACTCGATGCCGCGACGAATGCCGGCCCCCAGGCGGGATCTTCACTCGCAGGAGCAGAGTTCACGTGTGTGTCGCAATCAACCCCTGGATGGGCGCAAATCCTCACGACCGACGAAAGCGGTCGGGCTACCCTCGTCGATGTCCCCTTAGGAACCTTTACCATCTACGAATCAAAAGCCCCCGAGGGCTACCTGCCATCCAACGACAGCTGGACCTATACCGTTGGAGCCGACCAGCTCGGCGATTCAGGCGTAGTCGAGATCGAATCTCGCATTTCCGATATCCCCATTGCGTTTGACCTTGAGATTTCCAAATTCAAGGATTACGGCAATAGCGACCAATCCGGCCTGGAGCAACCGGCGGGTGGTGTTGTCTTTGAGGTTGTCAGCAACAGTTCTCAGCAGGTTGTTGGCACACTGACCACAAACATCTATGGCTTTGCCTCCACCAAAGATCAGCCCGAAGCATGGTTCGGCACAGGCAAGCGACCCGCCGGTGTCCACGGAGCTGTCCCATACGACCGTGCCGGCTACACGATTCGCGAGGTTCCGGAAACCGTCCCCGAGGGTTTTAAACGTGCAGGGGAATGGACCGTCGGGGCCAATCAGATTTCCAACGGCGCCGAGCTTCAATATATCGTGGACAACCACGCGCTGTCGACGCATCTCCAGATTGTAAAACGCGATGCCCAAACAGGCGCTTCTGTTCCACTAGCCGGATTCACCTTCCAACTCCTAGACAGCAATCACGAACCTGTCTCACAAACTTGCTGGTATCCAGCACATAACGTAATGGACACCTTTACGACTGACGCGACCGGGACCGTCACACTGCCCGAATCGCTCGTGCCGGGCACCTATTATGTACGCGAAACCTCGGCCAAAGAGCCCTATCTTGTCGGCGAAGAGATCGAGGTAAACATACCCGCCGACATGAACCTAACGCCCGTTGCAGTCGCCTCGTATTATGACCACGCCGCGACCGGAAACATCAGGATCGTTAAAACCGATGCCATAGACGGCAGCAGCCTCGCGGGCGCCGTCTTTGAGATCCGCGCCTCGGGTGATATCGTGCGCCCCGACGGTAGCATTGCCGCGCTCGACGGTGAGACTGTCACGACCGTCACGACGGATGAAGCTGGAGAAGCACGCGCGGACAACCTCCCACTGGGATCTGGCACCGCACGCTACGAGGTTGTCGAGACTCAAGCGCCGGCAGGCTTCTTGCTCGATCAGACAACCCATATTGTTGCCCTTACTTATGCCGACCAGAAAACACCCGTTGTAGAAGCACGGCTTAACGTATCCGACGATTACACCAAGGTTGATATCTCCAAGGTCGATGCAAGCGGTGAGCAAGAAGTGGAAGGCGCACAGCTCACCTTATATGGTCCCGATAAAACCGAAATAGACTCCTGGACCTCATCCGACAAGCCACACCGCGTCGAATATCTTGCACCCGGCACCTACTCGTTGCGCGAAATGATGTCTCCGCGGACCTATGACCTTGCCGAGGAAATAACGTTTGAAATAAAGGATACGGGAGAAGTCCAATCCGTCGCGATGAAGGATGCGCCCATCGAGATCAAGGGACAGGTCGACAAGCGTCAGGAACTTGTCCAACCTATCGAAAAGGGCCTGTTGGCTAACGGCGATGGTAAAAACCGCGCCACGACGCAAACCAATAGTGATGGGCTTTTCTCCTATACCATCGATGCTCGAAACGATTCCGCTACTTGGGTTGATGAGTTTACGATTACCGATGATCTTGAGTGCGCCAAAGACGGCACGGCGAGATTCATCTCAATCGAAACCCCCGTCGCCATCGGCGACCTCAACGGTCTGTGCAACGTATGGTATCGCACGACGCCGTTGGACTCGACAGACGTCGATGAGCCGGCAAACGCGACACTTGACGATGGGCACGAAAATCCTTGGCTTGAGTCCGACGAAGTAAAAGAGAGCCTGGGTGAGGACTGTCGCCTCGTCGATTACGACGGTTGGCACCTCTGGAAGGCGGATATCTCGACCACGGAATCCACCACACTCGAGGCGAAAGAACTCGACCTTGCATCCAATACCGTCGTAACGGGCATTCGAATTGAATACGGTGCGGTAGCCGCCGACTTTACGACTCGAAGCGATGCGGATTCTTGGACCCGCGATGATCTCAAAGATGAGCACGACGACCTTGACGATGCCAAAGCAATCCTTGGCACAGACGCTCGGGGCGCAATCGTGCACATGCAGGCGACGTCGGCTTATACGCCCCAAACCGCACTCACCAACAGCGCACGCGTCGATCTTTGCCGCAACGGCGGCGGCGATAAACTTGAGTCACATGACGAGGACCGTGTCATTCAACGCTGTACCCTACCGCAGGACCTACCGGCAACAGGATCAGTTCCCATCGCCGCTTGCATCACCGCGCTCCTGACCTCGGGTGCCGCAGCCCTATGGTTCGCTCGCCTTAGGTCGATCCCAAAGAACCGCTAGCACGATGAAAAAGCGGGGCTTATAGGACAAAATGTGTGTCCCGATAGAACATTCGTTTCCATCCATTAATCCAGCCAGAACGGGTACGGGTCCCTGTGGTGGAGGTCCTCCCACACGGCCCTGTCGCCCCACTCCGGCCCTCCGTCGTCACGCGACGGCGAGGCGGAGTAGACGCTGAACAGGAAGTCGATGTCCGCGTCGGTCGGCATCGTGGCGAGCTTCTCGCGCGCCGTCCTCGCGTCCCCCGAGTGCGCGTGGCACCACCAGAACACCGCCTTCACGCGCTTGACCGACGTCAGCCCCCGGTGGTTGCGCAGGACGGCCCTCAGCTGCGAGTTCACCCCTCCCTCGATCATGTTGTTGGTCGACGGCAGCGGGCCGGCCTTGGCCAGGGCGGGGTCGAGGTGGGTGAACAGCGTCCCCGCCGACACCAGCGACGACAGCGACGAGCGCGCCCGCCTCAGCCTCTCGTGGGTGTAGACCCTCCTGCCGTCCACCACGGTCCTGTCCTCCAGGAAGTCGGCCCAGAACCCGCACCAGTCGAGGTAGCGCTCGACCCAGAGCTCGGCCTGGTGCAGCGTCTCGATGCCCATGAGGTCGCGCGCGATGAGGTAGAGCTCGCGCCCCGCCTGGAGCTTCGGCCGCGTCGTCGTGTAGCGCTTGACCTGCGAGAAGGCGTGGAAGGCGCACCTCTGGACCCTGGTGCGCGGCCAGGTCTCGCGCACGGCCTTGGCGAATCCGCTCCCGCCGTCGGTGACGACCACCTCGGGCGCCGGGATCGGCGCCATGAGGGCCGACCACGCCCCCGAGTTCTCGGACCTGGCCATGTACCAGGAGACCACCCTCTCGCCGCTGCAGCATATGAGCACCACGAGGTCGCGCGCGACCCAGATCCCGTCGACGTAGAGCACGCGGTGCAGCTCGCCGTCGGGGACGGGCATGGGCCAGACCTCCCAGAACTCGGCCGTCCTGCGCCTGAAGGAGCGCCCGCCGCCCGGCATCGCCGCCTGGGAGTCCTTGGAGAGGAGCCACCCGAGGAACTCGTCCAGCCTTGCCGCCGTGTCGTCGTACCTCACCGTCGTCGACGCGCCGCAGGCCGTGCACCTCCACCGCTGGGACCCCGACGAGGTCCTGCCGTTGCGCTTGGTCCGACCGCCGCAGTAGGGGCAATAAACGGCCTTCATGGGCACCTCTTCCGAAATGGTATTTAACGGTTCCGGAAAAGGTTATCTACCTGCGGGAACGATGGGCAACCGGACACACATTCTGTCCGAGCGGTTAAAAGCGGCCACGGAATTTAAACGACTGAAAAAGGGGCATCGACCTGCGCCGATGCCCCCAACGTGGACACACATTTTGTCCTATAAGCCAAAAGCGGGCGAGCCAGTCCCCCAGCTCGCCCGCTTTCAATCATGTAAATCGCCGTATCTACTCTGCAGACGAAGATCCACCATCAACGATTGCTTGCTCGGACTCAGGAATCCCATCGGCACCCGTGCTCTGTTCTTGCTCCACCTCTTCGCTGATTGCGGAGGCGGGGGTCGAGCCCTTCGCACCCACGATGTAGGCGGCCCCAAATCCTAACGCAATGGCAATCAAGGTCAAAATCACGTAGACAGGCCAATGGCGCTTAATATACGAAAACACGTTGACTCCTTAGAGCTCCGTCTACGAACGGCGGATAACCTCGGTCACGACCTCGGATACCGTAGCAATGTTCGTCGGGTTGACATTGTGGGGCAGGTCGTCCTCGGTACGAGCGCAAGCCAGACGCGTGCCGTCCACGCCGGCGATGGTAAGGGCTCGGCGGCTCGCCTCGAGCGCGGCATAGGCATCGGTCTTGGCATAGGGCATCTCGAGCGCGCCACAATCGACATGGAACGACTTGCAGACCTTGCTGACCAGGTTCATGATGCGGCGATCGCCCTTGAGCAGTTGTTGTTCGCCCTCGACCGTCACAACCGAAAGCCTACCGGCGCCGACGGATTCAAGATTGATAAAGAATACGCCGCGGAGCTTATCGCGATGCGAAGCCAAGAAGGCCTTCATGCCGGCGCCATCACAATCCGAGGCGCCCGTTGCCACAAACCAGATATCGTGACCGAGCAGCTCATCATCGCCCATAGAGGCGACAGCCGAGAGCATATCTTCGGAAGAAGCGCCATCGGAAGACGTAGCGCCACCCTTCCAGCCATCGTTATCGTCCTCGAAGCTATCCCACGAACCGATACCGCGACCGGACTTCTTGGCATCGTAATCGTCTTCGACGCCCAGCCAGTCACTCATGCTGTCCTGCTCGTTTTTCTTTTTACGACCGAACAGACCACCCAGGCCGCGCTTACGAGACTTGGGTGCCGCCGGGGCGGGAGCCGAAATGGTCTCGATCGGCTGCGCGCCCGACGCAACGGGCATAGGAGGCGCAACGGGTGCCGATGTGGGTTCGGGACCTTGGGCGGTAGCAAAGGGGTCGTTGACCTGGGCAGAGGGATCGGGAAGGTCGAACAGCGACGTGCGAGACGCAACGTTTGCCTGCTTCATAGACGGCAGCGACGGATCGGGGACCGAAGCCAGCGGAGACGAGGAGGGTGCAGGCGACGGTGCCGACGCCGGATCGGGAACATTCATCTGCGGACGCGGCGATGCCTGGGAGGAAATCTGGGCCATAAGGGAATCAACCGTTTCGTCCTGGGTGGGAGCGACATTGGCAACCGTGGCACCGGAACCACTCGGGGTCGGCATGGTGAAAATCTGCGTGGAATAAGGCCTCGACTCATCCGTCTCGGGAGTCTCGGAAACCGCAGACACTTCCTCCTGCTCGACCTCGGTCGAATCACCTTGATCGGCTGCCACGCATTGCTCTTCGTCAGAGTTGGCCTCAACGGACTCGTCCTCGGCGGCATCTTGGATTTCGGCAGCATCAATAGGCTCGTCATCGTCTGCCGCGTCGCCCTGTCCATCGGAAACAGGAAGGGGCTCGGCAATCGCGGTGCCCTGCTTTTCAAACGTTATCGTGGAATCGAACTGCGCGGCATCAAACGACATGGTGCTATCGACGTGCTGCTGAGCCTCGAAAGACGTTGTAGCTTCGGCGGCGTCGACGGGCGCGGACTGCATAGCCTCGTTCTGCTCGAACTCTTGCGCCGCGTGCTCACGTGCCGCCGCGGCTGCCTGCTGCTGAGCGATAGCCTCCTGCTCGGCAGCCTCGCGTGCGGCAGCGCGCTTCTCCTCGAAGTCGTCGACAAATTTCTTGCCCTTTGCAAGTGCACCCTTAAAGAAGTTGGAAGCGCTGGCGCCAATCGACGAGAACGCGGATGCAATGTCGGCATGGGGCGTTGCCGCGGGAATCTCGGCAGAGAAATCAGTATCGCTCTCGTAAGACACGCGCCTCGGCTGTTCAACGTAATCGTCGTCAGACTCGTCCGCAACGTCTTGTGCCGGCGCGGCGGGAGCCAAAATGTCCAGTCCTGCCGCGGGATCGATCGCGGACACCGCCTCGGGCTCGGCAACGGCAGCGGCAACCGCGGCAGACTCATCATCCACGGTGACAGCGGGCGCAGGCGCAGTCACGACGGGGGCAGGCTCGGGCTCAAACGTCGGCTCCTCGCCCTCCTCGTAATCGAGCGTGCAGGACTCGGGAAGCATTCCGAGCGCACGGATGGCATCCGAACCAAAGCGGATGTTGCCGGCGGCATTGCGATAGAGCTTGGGCTCGGGCTCGGCCGCGACAGGCTCCTCCACCGGCTCGGCAGCGGAAACCTCGTCATTGAACTCTTCAGCCTGGGCAGCCTGGTTCTGATCCTCGGGCACGATGGCGCCGATCAGCGTCTCGTCGGCAGACGCACCCTCAAAGCCCTCGATCTGCTCGTCGAAAGCCTCACCCTGTTCGGGCTCGGTCTGAGCGTCGGGAGCAATCGGCTGACCGAATTCGTCCTCGGCGTAGGTAGGCTCTTCATACTCGATGGTGTTGCCGTAGTCGTTTTGCTGCTGGGCCGCGGCATATTCCGCCGCTGCGCGCGCCATTTCCTCGGCACGACGCTTCTGCTCCCCAAAATAGGTATCGAACGGAACATCGTCGGGAAACTCGTTTTCGCCCTGGAAGGGAGCAACGTTGTCCATAACGCCGAGCATAGCGGCGACAGAAGACTTGTTGCACACCGCGCCGGACGTATAGGGAAGAATGTGGCGGTTAGAGATGATGTTTGCCGCGTTGGCAAGCGCAACGAGGGAAGCGAGGATCGCGACAATCCACAGCAGAACCTTGAGCGCGCCGGGGAGCGGCAGGATGCGCAGGATGGCAACGGCAGCGGGGGCAACCGTGGCAACGGGCAACAGCTTGGCGATGAGCGCACGATACGAAGCATAGGGCTCGCGGGCGAACAGCTCAGCACGGGGAGAGTCGTAGTGTGCGACAACGACCACCGGGCGGTTGCGCGGAGACGCGAGCGGGCCCGAGGCCTTGTGGTAGGCGATGACATTTTGGCTCACGCCCGTCTTGCCCAGGCGCGAAACCACGGGATGCCCTGTGCGCTCGAGCACGTAGAGCACGGCACCGACAATAGCCAGCAAGGTGCCGACCAAGCCGATACCGCCGCCGATGCCCATCAGCAGGGCGCCGGCAAACGCAAGAATACCGGTAACGGCAAATGCCAACCTACTGGGCGCCGGGGCATTGAACTCCTGAACCTCGGGGTCAAAGCCGTGGTTGCGGAAGATCTGAGCGATATCTTCGGCAGCCAAGCGCTCTTCTTCGCTGCATGCCGGCGTAATGCCGGTGTTCTGCAGCAGGTGGTTAATATAGTTCTGGGTGTTCGCCATGTGCGCTCCACATCCATAATCCGACAAATAGGCCCAATGCATGCACATTAGAACCGTATATAGTCGAAAGTATACCCCGAGCGAGCGCAAACGACCGAATTCGGGCCATCTTAACGCCCCGAGCGGACAAGGATATAGCCTAATCTCCATATCGGACTAAAATCATGGCAGCAAACCACCTTCTCATGCGAGGACTCTATGACGGCAAGCGACACGACCGAGACAATTAAAAAGGGAAATTCGGAGCCCAGTTTCGATAAAACGGCTCAGCGCATCCTCAATCTTTTCTTTGTGCTCAATAGCTCCCCCGAACCGCTGACGACCGAGCAGATCGTCTTGGATTCTGACCTGGGATATGGCTCGGGCAATATCGACTCGGATAAGCGCAAGTTTCGACGCGATCGTGACAAGCTGCTCGAACGCGGCATCTTAATCAAGGAGGTTCGCCCCACCGGCGCGCAGGAGACCGAGGAAAGCTCGTGGACAATCGACCGCGAGCACACGTTTGCGGCAGGCGGCCTCATTACCGCAGACGACGCCGATATCCTGCTCAACGCCATCGACCAGACACTAGCGGCCGGCTCATCCACTTTTGCCGCACCGCTTGCCGATATTCGCTCCAAGATTGCCTATCTCACCGGCAGGACGACGGTAGACGAGGCGCCGATCAGCCGCTCTCCCACCGTCGATGCGGTTTGGAGCGCCTTTGCCGAGCGTTGTGCGCTGCGATTTTTATATCAGAACGGACGCGGCGAGCAGAAAGAGCGTACCGTCCGCGTCTACGGCATGTTCGAGCGCGAGGGCGTGGCGTATTTCTGCGGCCTCGACAATGCCACCGACGACATCAGGACATTCCGCTGTGACCGTATCGTTCGCGCTTGGCGTCCTTCGAAGGCCTACGCCATCCCTGCGGACTTCAATCTCAACGACTATCTGTTCTTTGAATTCGATTTTGCCGACCGACCGCCCGTTGCAGCTACGTTCTCGTTCGCCCCTCAGACGCAGATCGATATGATCAACGGCCTCACGCGTGGGCGAGGTGAGCTCGCACACACCGATGCAGGATGGACCTGGACCGTTGACGTGCGCGACCTTGAAGCCGCCGCCTCATTTTGCATGGCCCACGCCATGGACGGCATGAGGCCCATGGCCCCCAAATCGCTCAAGCAGGCGTGGAACCACCTCATCGAAAGGACGGTGCACGAGTATGCCCGTGCGTAAACTCACCAGCGAGCAGAGACTCTCGCGCGCCATCGACATCATGGAGGCCCTCTACGCCGCCGGCGAGAGCGGCATGACACGGACCGAGATTTGCAGTCGCTTTGGCATCACGGGGGTGTCGCTCGACGAGATTCTCGAGATCGTCTCGACGCTCGCGGACCGAGAATCGGGCGCGCGTATCATCTGCGAATGCCGCGGCGAGCGTGTGGTCCTCACCGGTGACGCCGGGCGTGTGCTACCGCTGCGCCTGAGTGCCGCCGAGGGCGCTGTGCTCAACCATGAACTTGAATCGTTGGGGATCGAGCCGCAGACGGCAGCTCGGATTCGACATGCCCTTCTACCCGAAGAGCTCGGCTATAACCAGCGCGTCCTTGACACCGTCAACCACGGGTCGCACTGGCAGCAGCTGAGCTGCGCCATTCAGGACGGCGTTCGCTGCCGCATCTCGTATCGCTCGATGGACGATGCACGGCCACGCGAGCGTCTGGTCGACCCCTTGCGCATTACGGCAAACGGCGACCAAACATACCTGATTGCCTGGGACATCGCGGTCGATGAGCAGCGCACCTATCGCATGGATAAAATCGAGGGACTCGCCTTGACGGAAGACTCCGTCGTGCCTCACGCACCGGACGTCGCATCCCTCCACGATTCCCTTGCCCGGACGCAGCGTAGTGCAAAGCTCTTGATGCCATTCGATATGGCGGAGCATCTGGACTGGGCCGGCATCACCCTAATCGAGCGCAGCGGAGCAGACATGGCAACGGTAACCGTGCATTACGGCTCCGAGCGTTGGCTACTGAGCCAGATAATTGCAGCGGGCGGAGCCATCCACATCTTGGATGACCCCGCCCTGTCAAAGCGTCTGTGCGATATGGCAAAAACCCTCGTCTGTCCGCTTTAGCGCCGCCGCTCGTGGCGTGCGCGCCACAGTTGCAGATAGTGCCCGATCTGCGCCGATTCGATGCGCTGGTAGGAGCTCGTGGGCAGCGACGTTAAGAACTTCTTTCCGTAGCCCTTCGTCACCAGGCGCGGGTCGGCCAGAATCAGTACGCCGCAATCGGTCGACGAGCGGATAAGGCGGCCGGCCGCCTGCTTGACCTCGAGCACCGCCTCGGGCAGCGAATAGCGCGCCCAAGCGCGGTCTTCGCGCAGGTTGCGCTCGCACGAGAGCGGGTCCGTAGGGCTCGAGAACGGCAGTTTGGGAATGATGACGCAGCGCAGCGTCTCGCCGCTGGCGTCGAATCCCTCCCAAAAGGCCTTAAGAGCAAAAAGCGACGAGGTCGGCTCGTTGATAAACCGGTCGCGCAGGCGACGAGGAGATGAGTTGCGCTGCTGGCAGTTGAGCTCCAGGCCCGCACGGGCCATCTTGGGCTCAACGCGGGCGTACAGGTCTTCCATGTCGCGCCGATTGGTGAACAGTGTGAGCACCGATCCGCCCATGGCAAGATGGGCGTCGACCAGCACGCGCTCGAGCGCCGTAAGATAGCTCTCACGATCGCGCGGATCGGGGATATCGCCCGCAACGACTACAGCCATGTTCGAATCGAAGTCGTAGCTCGAGTCCAAGTGCAACGATGAGGATGTTGAAGCACCGATGCGATCGAGGCCGACCGCGTGGTTAAAGTGTTCAAAGCTTTTGGACACCGTCATGGTCGCCGAGGCAAAGATAGCCGTGTGAACCTCGGGCAGCCACTCGGTTGCCAAGGCCTCGCCAATGTCGATGCGCTCTGCGGTCATTGACTCTCCGCCGGCGCGCAACCTGCGATTGACCTGCAGCGAATACACGTAGTGTTCATCGGTGCCATCAATGATGAGTTTGAGGTTCTCGGCCAGCTCGTGCAGGCGGCGCGAGATATCACCCAGGTCGACAACAACCTCGGGCTTGTCGGCGGCGACGGCTTGCACCAGCGCATCGACGCTCTTGTCAGCTTGTTCCAATGCGTCGATGGCAGTGTAGGCCGACTGTAAGAAATCATGCCAGTCGTCAGATTCGCGCAGCTCGGGGCCAATCCATAGATTGGCATTGTCATAACCCCCACGGGCACGACGGCCGAGCTCGCGAACGCCATCGAACACGTCGGCGATTGCCATGCTCGCGCGCGCAACCGTCGACGTCGCCTTGGCAGTAAGGCCCAGATAGAGCGTAGAGCCCTCAGAGGTTGCCAAATCACGGGAGACCTGGCTTAGCGCACCGGTGCTCGAGCCACCCAGGCGCTCAAACAGAACGCGTGATTCGTCCGCCGACACCACGCGCGCCCACTGACGGCGCGCCTCGCGCTCGATAGAATGGGCCTCGTCGATTACCCAATGACGAATCGGAGGCAAAATCCTGCCCTCGGCCGCAACGTTGCGGAACAGCAGGGAATGGTTGGTGACCACCACATCGGCATGCGCCGCACGACGGCGAGCGCCGTGGACCAAACATTTATCAGGGAAAAACGGGCAGAGGCGACGAGCACACTCGCGCGAGGCCGTCGTAAAGTCGGGGCGGTTGACGCTGCGCCACCGAATGCCAAGTGAGTCGAGGTCGCCATCGGCTGATTGGCAAACGTACGCCATAATGACCGCGACCGCCGTGAGCGTGTCCGCCGGATCGCGCTTGGTGGTAATCTCGACCTGGCCGCGGCTCATGCGCTCAAGCTTGCGCAGGCACGGATAGTGGTCATACCCCTTGAGAGCGCAAAATGACAGACCACCTTCCAGTTGCTCGGCAAGTTTTGGAAGCTCATGGTACATGAGCTGGTCGGCTAGATTGTTCGATTTGGTCGCAATACCAACCGTGATGTTGTTACGGCGTGCTGCCTCGGCAAAAGGCACCAGATAGGCCATCGATTTGCCGACGCCTGTGCCCGCCTCAATTACACGATGAGTGCCCGTGACCAGCGCATCGCGGACCTCGAGCGCCATCGCGATCTGCTCATCACGCGGCTCGTAAGTGGGATACATGCGATTGACCAGGCCACCTGGCGCATAGTCTGCCTCAATCTCCTCACGACTCGGCATCTTGAGGACCGGTAGTTCGTCGGCGTCCACCCGATCGTCGGCGCGATCGGCCTTGAGAACGTCAGCACGAGCGGCGCTGAGAGAGAAGATAGAACCAGGGTTCTGCCCTGCCAAGAATGAGAAGATAGGACGATAGGACCAAGGCACGTCCGGATGCATGTCGGCTAGGCGCGCCATGAGGCCCTGGGGCAAGTCGGTGAGTGCCACAAGCAACACGCGCCATACGCCACACAGGGCGTCGACGTCGGCATTGGCACGGTGTGATACCGAGTCACAGCCAAACAGATCGGCCATAAAAGACAGCTTGTGCGAGGCCAGGCGCGGAAGCGCGATGCGCGACAGCGCCAGCGAATCGATCCAAATATCGCTCACGTTGACGCCGCCTTTGACCGACTCGATAAACGAGCGGTCGAACGTGGCGTTATGTGCGATCACCGGGCAACCACCGACAAAATCGGCGAGAGCGGCGACGGCCTCAACGGCCGACGGGGCATCTGCCACATCGGCATTTGTAATGCTCGTGAGCTCGGTAATCTCGGCGGGAATCAGCTGCTTGGGATGCACGAAGGTATCGAAACGGCCGACGATCTCGCGGCCCGAAAGACGGGCCGCCGAGATCTCGATCAGTTCATTGTCCTGCACCGAAAGACCTGTGGTCTCGGTATCGAGGACAATCACATCTTCCTCGATGAGGCCGAAGGACTGCGTTTTGGCGCGTTCGGCAAGCGTGGCATAGGAGTCGATGACAAACTGCGGCGTTCCTGACGAAACCGCGTCCTCGATTAGCATGCAATGCCCGCTCGACGAAGACCCATACGGATCAGGCTGTCACAGACCTGCGGGAACGTTATGTCGTCGGTGTGGCGGATCTCATCCGGATACAGCGACGTATCGGTCATGCCGGGAATGGTATTGGTCTCGAGGATAACGGGGCCGTCCTCACTCACGATAAAGTCGCTGCGCGAGATACCCAGGCAACCGAGAGCCTTGTGAGCGGCACAGGCAAGCTCCTGAGCACGAGCGTAATTCTCGGGCGAAATCTGCGCCGGAATGCGATGGATGTCTGTAGGGTCGACATACTTCACGTCCAGATCGTAGAACTCGCAGTCCTTGGGCTTACGAATCTCGACAATCGGCAGAGCGCGCACGTCGTCCTCGCCGTACACGCCGACGGTGATCTCGGTACCCTCGATGCACTTCTCGACCAGCACTTTGTCGCCGTACTCAAACGCCTTGGCAATTGCCGCGGGCAGCTCGGAGGGCTCATGGACCAGGGAAATGCCATAGCTGGAACCGTTGACGGCCGGCTTCACAAAGCAGCGCTCGCCACAGACCTCGACGATATGATCGATATCGACTTCATCGCCCACCTCGAGCGCAAGGCCGGGGGCAATGGGGATGCCCGCCTTGGCGTATAAGAGCTTAGAGACCTCCTTGTCGGCACCGCAGGCGCTGGCAAGCACGCCCGAGGCCGTGTAGGGGATACCCAGGGTCTCCATGGCACCCTGCATGGCGCCATCCTCGCCGCCGGCACCGTGCATGGCGATAAACGCCACGTCAAAGCCGCCGGTCGCCATGGTTACCATAAAATCATCAGCGGCCGTGTCGAGCAGCTCCACCGAGGTGTAGCCGGCTTCCTTCAGTGCCACCACAACGTTCTTTCCCGAATTGAGCGAGATCTCGCGCTCGGCGGAATGACCGCCCGCCAAGACCGCTACGTGCATGTTCTCTAGGCTTTTACCCGGCATGGGCAGACTCCTCCTCTATAATTTCTGCAGCTGATACCATATTGTAGCGATACCCTCTACGTTTCCCCAAAATCGAAAGGCTTCCATGAATCCCAGGACTAAATCTCAGGACATTCGCGACTTGAGCCAAAACGATATTCGCGAGCTCGTGGCCGAACTTGGCCAGCCAGCCTTCCGCGCGAAGCAGCTCATCGAATGGGTCTTTGAGAAGAACGTTTGTTCGTTTGACGATATGACCAACCTTCCCAAGGCTTTCCGCGAGCAGCTTAAAGAGGCTTTTGCCTTTGACACGCCGACTGAACTAACCAAGCAGGTTTCCAAAGATGGCTCTCGCAAGTATCTGCTCGAGTACCACGACGGCGTTTCCGTCGAGACTGTCGGTATGCCCCGTCGTAACAAGCTTTCCGTCTGCGTTTCCACCCAGGCTGGCTGTGGCATGGGCTGCGCCTTTTGCGCTACCGGTCTCAACGGCCTCAAGCGCTCTCTGACCGCTCAAGAGATCGTCGACCAGGTACTTCATGTATCCAACGACTTTGGCGAGCGCGTCACGAGCGTTGTCTTCATGGGCCAGGGCGAGCCGTTTGCCAACTACGACGAGGTTCTCAAGGCGTTGCGAATCCTCAACGACCCCGATGGCATCGGTATCGGTGCTCGTCACCTCACCGTCTCTACCAGCGGCGTTATTCCCGGTATTCGCAAATTTGCCGACATCCCCGAGCAGTTCACGCTTGCCGTTTCCCTGCATTCCGCCATCCAGTCGACGCGCAATAAGCTCATGCCCGGTGTTAAGAAGTACACGCTGCTTCGCCTTCACGAAGCGCTTCAGCTCTACACCGAGAAGACCGGCCGCCGCCCGACCTATGAGTATGCCATGATCGAAGGCGTCAACGATACGAATCCCGAAATGCAGGCGCTCTGCGACTTCTGCGAGGGAACGCTGTGCCACGTTAACCTCATTCAGCTTAACGACATCGAGGGTAGCCCGCTCAAGCCGTCGCCGATTCATAAGGTTGAGGATCTTCAGCGTCGTCTTGAGTCCCGTGGCATCGAGACCACGATTCGTAACTCCCGTGGTAACGATATTGACGCCGCTTGCGGACAGCTGAAGCAGCGCTTCAAAGTTCAGAAAAACGCATAGGGGAGTCGCATCCCAAAACGTTTCATGTGAAACATCGAACGACCCCGGTTACAGAATATGCAACCGGGGTCGTTTCATTTATTGACCTTAATTTTGAATCAGCTGCTACCTGTCCCATTTTTTACGACCAAAATAAGGGGTCCTTGTCTCATGAATCAGACAAGGACCCCCTCAAAATATGCTGAGTAATTGTTAGGTACCTAATAGCCTACATTTTCCCATTGGTTGCTGACCCAACCCTGATTAATCTTGGGATTCTTCGTTACCTGAGCTGTACGCATGGCAACATCTTCCGTCATAACATCCATTTTCTTTTTGGAAGTATCGACGATATCTTGCGCGCCACGAAGCAAACGACCTCGAAGTTCATCGTCTGTCGCGATCTTATAGCCAGCAAAGGCACCAGCCGCGACAGTCGTCACCAATGCAATCGCTGTTAAAATCTTATTCCTCATCTTGGCCTCCTTGATCAAACTGAATCATTTCGCCAAGAATACGAGAGAGCTCTTCCTCATCTTTGAACTCAATTTCAATCTTGTTCTTTCCACGCGAACTCTTCACGCGCACGTTAGTATTAAATACCTGACGAAGAACGCGCGCGGCTTTCTTGAACGACTGTGGTGTTGCAGGCCTAGAGGTCTTTGGTGTCTCTCCGGCAGAAAATAACGGAGCAAGATTTTCTGTCGCACGGACCGAAAGACCTTCTGCAACAACCTTCTCCGCAAGCCTAATTCTGGCATCCTCATATGGAACGGCAAGGATTGCCCTAGCGTGACCTGCTGTGAGCTTTCCTTCAAATATCATCTGCTGGACGACTTCAGGAAGATCCAGAAGGCGAAGCGAATTTGTAATTGCAGAACGTGACTTGCTGACAGCCTTTGATAGAGCCTCCTGGGTCATCCCACTTGCATCAATGAGCTGACGATAGCCTTTTGCCTCTTCTACAGGATTTAGGTCAGAACGCTGAAGGTTTTCAATAAGTGCAAGAGCAAGCATTTCTTCATCATTAACTTCTTTAATGATGACTGGCAGCTCTTCAAGGCCTGCCAGTTTGGATGCCTGATAGCGACGCTCGCCAGCAATGATTTCATATCCGTTGCCATGTTTACGAACCAAGAGCGGCTGTAAAACACCGTGTTCCTGGATAGACTCGCTTAGCTCACGAAGTTCAGTTTCATTGAAGTGAATTCGAGGCTGATTCGGATTGGGAACAATATCCTCGATGGGCAGCTTGGTTTCAGAAGTCGCTGCAGCAGACGAACCACCGGTTTCATATTCAGCTTCAGAAACCAGTGCGCTCAATCCACGACCTAATCCACTGCGCTTTTTAGGGCTAGGCACGCTTGATCACCTCTTTTGCAAGATTCATATATGCTTTTGCACCCTTATTTTGCGGTGCATAAGTAATAACCGGTTCTCCAAAAGAAGGAGCTTCAGAGATTTTAACAGTACGGGGAATCAACGTCTTAAAGGCCTTATCACCAAAGTACGACTGAACCTCTTCAACAACCTGATTCGACAGTGATGTCCTCGAGTCATACATGGTCATAAGTACGCCATACGTATCCAAGCCCTTATTTAGACGCGATTTGACCATCTTCATTGATTCAAGTAGCTTCGTAACGCCCTCAAGTGCATAATACTCGCACTGAATCGGAATAAGAACGCTGTCTGCGGCGGTCAATGCGTTAATAGTCAGCAAACCAAGCGAGGGCGGACAGTCAATGAATATAAAATCGAACTCATCTTGAATAGGTTCAAGCAAATCTTTGAGGCGAGTTTCACGAGCAATTGCGCTTACGAGCTCAATTTCGGCGCCTGCAAGCTGAATTGTTGCCGGAATTACGAATACCTTTTTGCAATTCGTATCAAGAACAAGCGATTCTGCGGGCACATCATTCAACAATGCATCATAGATGCAGTGGTCAAGGTCTTCTTTTTCAATTCCAAATCCGCTTGTGCTGTTTCCCTGCGGATCAAAATCGACAATGAGCGTCTTACGACCCTGCTCACCAAGTGCTGCTGCAAGGTTTACAGCCGTCGTTGACTTACCGACACCGCCTTTTTGATTGATGATTGCAATAATACGCGTGTCTTTAGCGCTCTTCGAACGCTTAACGTCGCGAAATCCCACGGTCCCTCCTGGTGTGTATTAAAGCCGTCAAACGGAGGATGTTTCACGTGAAACATTCCGATTCGATATCAACTGCCATGTTTCACGTGAAACATGGCAAGTAATTACTATCCATTATGTTTCACGTGAAACATCTAAGCAAGCGGATTCTTCTTTGCCATGCCATTTGCACGAGGCAATGAAACGGATGCTGGATGACTCTTCTTAAGAACAATGAACTCCCTATGGCCCAAGCCCTCAGGCAAATCGATTGCGTCATTCAGAAGCAAAGTGAAGCCGCAAATCTTAGCTGCTGACATGCCGGAAGCAAGCTCCTCATCCGATGGATTGCCCTTCGTGATAACAAATAGCCCTCCATCCTTAAGGTACGGAGCCGCATACTCAACAAGAATCGGTAGAGGGGCGAGTGCGCGAGCGGTTACGACAGAGAACTGCTTCTTATGGCTTCGAGCATATTCTTCAAGACGATCATGAACCGCATGAGCATGTTTCAATCCCAGAGCATGAACAAAAGAATTGCAAGCATCAACCTTCTTGCCAACAGAGTCAATATAAGTAGCTTTACGATGCGTGGTTATCGTTAATGGAATACCAGGGAAACCCGCACCTGTTCCCATATCGAGCAAAGCCCCCTCAGGAGCCTTATTGATATAAGGAAGCAAAACAAGCGAGTCAAGAATATGAAGTACTGCAGCATCTTCTACGTTAAGAATACGGGTGAGATTGGTTGTCTTATTTGTTTCCAGAACCAAATCCAAATGCTGAATACATTTCCTTAGCTCAGCATCATTTACGCTCAAGGAATATTCTTTGCAATAGTAAGTTAGACGGCTCAGCATCTCTTCAGCCTGCTGATCAGTAAGTACAAACAACAGAAGCACCTTTCTGACAAAAATCAGTGTATCGAGAACTTTTGACAAAAAAAGGGGACGTGGAAACCACGTCCCCTTAGCATAAGCTCGAGTAGATTATCGAGCAACAATTACCACATGGCGATCAGGGTCAGAGCCCTCGGAGTGAGTATCGACTGCATCATTACCACGAAGCGCAATATGAACCAGTCGACGCTCATAGGCATTCATAGGCGGAAGCGACACACTCTTATGAGTACGGATAGCGCGCTCGGCAGCAGACTGAGCCATGGAAGCAACCTTGTCCTGACGGCGACTCTTGTATCCCTCTACGTCCACTACAACCGGATACCTAAAGCCAAGTTTGCGGCTCACCAGCAAAGAGAACATAACCTGAAGGGCATCAAGGGTGCGACCATGACGGCCAATGAGAACAGCAAGGTCGGGAGCCGTTACATCCAAAATCAGCTCACCCTCGTCGCCCTCATACTCATCGATAGGAGAGTTGGCGGCATCGAAGTGCGAAAGGATGGAACGCAGGATGGAAATCGCAACATCGGCAATGGTGTCGAGCTCCTCATCGGTCAGCTCTTCACCAGCCTTGTAGCGCTGTGCAATCTCGGGATAATCGCCCGCGACCTGCGGGGCAACCTCCTCAAGCATATCCTCGATGATCTCTTCAGACATAACGTACTCCAAAAGTTAGGTACCTAAATAAGATTGATATCCCGTTACTTCTTCTTGTGCGGGCGCGGCTTCTTCTCTCGACGAATGACCTCAACCTGCAGCGGAGCGTTCTTAAGACGCTCCTCCTCATCGGCCTTCGCCTTGTCGATGACCTTCTGCGTCACAAAAATCTGCTGGATAACCTGCCAAGCAGACGAGACGTCGTAGTACAGCAGAACACCAACGGGAAGGCTCCAGCCCATCCAAAGCATCATGACCGTCATGACAACGGCCATCATACGCATGCTCTGAGCCTGCTGGCCGGTCTGGTTGCGCGACATATAGAGCTGCGGAATCAGGGTCAGGACGGCGAACAGGATCAGGCAAACCAGCGCAGGCAGTGCAACCATAAAGCCATCGGCAAAGGAAGCGCTCGGCGTGGTGGTCAGGTCGGGCAGGATGTTGAAAAACGAGAACGTGCCGTCGTTAAAGTACTGCGGCAGGTTGCGCAGCAATGTAAACAGGGCGAACAGGATAGGCATCTGAATCAGCAGCGGCAGACAGCCAGCCATGGGGTTGAACTTGTTCTCGCTGTAGAACTTCTGCATCTCCTCGGCCTGACGCTGGGGATCGTCGGCATAGCGCTCCTGGATCTCGAGCATCTTGGGCTGCAGCACCTGCATGCGAGCCGTCGACTTGGTCGACTTGAGCATGAGCGGCGTCAGCAGCAGACGGATGATGACCACCAGGATGATGATGGACAGGCCCCAGTCGACCGCAAAGGTCTGGATGAGCTTGAGCAGCTCGAAAAGGATGTTAACGATCCAATCCCACATGTAAGTTTTCCTCCGATAGCGAGTGCCCGCTAGGGCACAGGGTCATAACCGCCGACGTGCAGGGGATTGCAGCGAGCGATGCGCCTCACGGCAAGCCAGCAGCCTCTCAAAACACCGTGCTTCTCAATCGCCTGGATGGCGTATTGCGAGCACGTTGGGTAATAAATGCAGGCGTCAGGCAATAAGGGCGAAATAACCTGTTGATATATGCGAATAGGAGCGATGGCAACACGTCGCAAAACGTGATTGCTCATCGCTCCTCCCCGGCAACGCCGGCGCGCTTCATAAGCGAACGCAACGCCTTGTCCATCTCCTGCGGCGAGGAAACCCTCGTCTTGGGAGTTGCAAACAAGATGATGTCATAACCCGCAACGGGAAATCCACAGCTGCGGGCGGCCTCGCGCATCACACGCTTAGAACGGTTGCGCACGACAGCACAACCGAGCCGTTTAGCACCAACGAAGGCGACCCTTCCGGAGTCGCCTTCGCCAACCGATTCACATATGGTCATTCGAATCAGAGGGTGATTGAAACGACGCCCCTGACTGAACACATGCTCGAAATCTTGCCGAGACTTAATAGTCTTCATGCGAGATGTGTGTATCGCTGCTAGACAGTGAGACGCTTGCGGCCCTTGGCGCGACGACGGGCGAGCACGGCACGACCACCCTTAGTGGCCATACGGGCACGGAAGCCATGGGTCTTGGCACGCTTACGCTTATTAGGCTGATACGTACGCTTCATCTTAAGTTCCTCCTGCTGCATTTCGAGTGTCCGCGGGGACGCGGACGCAGATATAGACACGTGAGCTTGAAGATTGTAGGGAAATCAATGTTCAAATGTCAAGAAATCAAAGGTAAAAGGTTGCGCAGTTCACACGGTTCCCCCATAAGCCAAGCTCGATTTAGCGGTGCATGGCAACTTTTCACGATATTTCATCGAGTTTTCAACAGGTCATGTTGGCAATGTTGAGAACTTTTCGTCCGTTTTCCAAAGTTTTCAACAGGTTTTGAAAGTTTGTCGAAAGATGAGAAACATTGCACGGTGAGCTACTATTTGTTCGAAACCTTTTGGAAGATTGCGAGCGGCATGTCTGACGACTTTTACACCATGGTCGATTCCGGAGACCCGGCACCCGACAACGAGCACATCACCGGCGTGCGCGAAGAGCGTGACGAAGGTGAACAGACGACAACGCAGGCGCCAAAAGCCATGTACGCCGCGCGCATCGCCGTCTATGACGACATGCTGTCGACACCGCGTGTGATCGTCATTGATCCGCAAGATGTCCGCACGTATTTGGAAGAGACGACCAACACCGTCTACCAGTGCATGAAAGAACAAGGTGGCCATATCTCGCTCATGGTCATCCGCGAGATTGTCGAAAACTTTATCCACGCACACTTTGCAGAGCCCATCATCTCGATTCTGGACGGCGGAGACACCATCCGCTTTGCTGACCAAGGACCCGGCATCGACGACAAGGAACGCGCTTTCGACTTTGGCGTTACCAGCGCAAACAGCAAGATGAAGCGCTATATCCGTGGAACCGGAGCAGGGTTTCCCATGGTGCAGGAGTATTTGGAAAACGCCGGCGGTGCCGTATCCATCGAGGACAACATGGGCAACGGCACCGTGGTTACGGTAAGCCTGAACCCTAAACGCGTGCAGGAAATCGAGCGTGCCGGCGGACGCGGTGCTGCCGTGCGGCCCGAGACGGAGCAGCCCACATATCCCCTGCCGGGAGCTTTTGCGCAGCAGCCCATGGCAACGCAGCAGATGCAGCCCCCCGTGGGGCAGATGCAGCAGCCCGGAATGCTTCCCACACAAGAGCCCCAGGCGGCATCTATGTCGATGACGCCAAACATGCCAGAGGCCATGCCGCTGGCAGATCAGGATGCAGCAGCAATGCAGCAGGCGACGGGGGCACCGGGTGGCCAGCAAATGGGCTATCAGCCGCACCAACGGGGATATCCATATCAGCAGATGCCGCCACTGGGGTATGGCCAGCAGTTCCCGCAGCAGTACCAGCAGGGATATCAGCAGCCGTACCAGCAGATGCCGCAGCAGCAGTACAACCCCTGGGCCCAACAGATGCCTCTGCAGCCTTACCAACAGTGGCCTCAAAGTTTTCAACAGCAAATGCCGCCGATGCAGAGTTCTCAACAACCAGCAGCTCAAATGATGTATCCTAATGCAGCAAATCAGTATGCGCAGCCACAACCGGACGTGTTCGTAAGCGATCGCGGCAACGCCGCGCTGGGCTATCTGGCGCAAAATCAAGCGTGCGGTGCAACCGATCTGGCGAGGGCGTTTGGAAACTCGGCCCCCACTTGGTCACGCACGCTCAATGACTTGGCGCAGGCCGGCTTGGTCATCAAGCATGGCCAGAAATACCATCTGACCGAACTCGGCGCCGCTCGCGTGCGAGCTCAGAGCTAAAGAACGGGAGAGACAGTGGACGAGGAAGCAAGCATCATCCTGGGGGATGCCATCGCCTTTTGCCAGCGCGACGGCCAAGATGCACGCCTCATCAACATGCTGGGGCAATCGCGGGCCATAAGCCTGACCGAAGATACGCTCACGATCGAGGCCCCCTCGCGCTTTGCCATCGCGCAGCTCAAAAAGCATCAGCCGACTATTGAGGCCTATCTGGAAGAAATCGCCTTTGCACCGATCGCGCTCGACATCGTGGCACCGCAAGGCGCCGCAACGGAATCCGCTGCCGCGACGGCGCCCGCCACGGCTCCCGCCGCTTCCCCGGCGGCACCGACCTCCGCAGGCGACGTGCCGACAATCGAGCACCAGCACAGCGATGTTTCCCGTGAAACCATGGCACCGTTGCCGACCGCGGCGGCGACGTCAACGAACGCACCCGTCACGCACATGCCTATCGCTCACGACGCAGCAGCGGGCGCGGATTCGGGCATTGCAATCAAGAACACGCTCTCGGCCGATGATTTTCGTCGCATGATGAACCAGATGAAGGGCGGAGCGCCGACTAAATCCACGCAAGCTGCGACCCCCGCTTCACCCATACCGGCGCCGACCGTGCCGGCCGAGCAGAATACGGATGGAGCCCCGCTCGCCGCGAACTCAAAATTTACCTTTGAGAACTTTGTCTACGGCCCCGAAAACAGCCATGCCTATCGCTCGGCACTCAAGTTTGCCGCCCTCGCGGACGAGCGCGGCACATGCACATCACTGTTCATCTACGGCAAATCGGGCCTGGGCAAGACGCACCTGCTGCTTGCCATCAAAAACGAGCTCGCCGAGAAGTCGCCCGAGATCAAGGTCAAGTATGCCAACTCCCAGGCATATCTGGACGACCTGATGACCGAGTTCGACCGCCAAAAGAAGAGCAACGCCCCCATCATGCAGGCGTACCACGGCGTGGACGTGCTCATCATCGATGACATCCAAAACATCATCGGCAAGCGCGCGAGCGTGGACTACTTTTTCCAGCTCATGGACGAGTTCATCCGCAACAACAAGAAGGTCGTCATCGCGGCAGACCGCGCCCCCAAGGACCTGAGCATGGACGAGCGCCTGACCAGCCGCTTCAACGCCGGCATGCTCTGCCTGGTCGCAGAGCCCAGCTACGAGATGAAATACAAGATCTTGCAGCGCTATTACGAGAACACCATCGTCGCCGCTCCCGAGGCAGGCGACGACTCGCTGCTGGCGGCCTATGGGGGCGACGGCGGGCACCTGACCGACGAGCACTTTAAACACATGGCCGAGGTCTCAGGCACCAACATCCGCGAACTCGAGAGCTTTTGCGAGCGCTGCGCCGGCGAGGCGGGCGACCGCGAGCGCGAGGGAGGGGAACTCACCTTTGACGATATCGACGCCATCGCCAGCCAGTACTTCGACACATCGGCCAAAAAGATCAACGTCCAGACGGTTCAGTCCGTCATCGAAGAGCAGTACGGCGTGACGCACGAGGAGCTCATCGGCCCGCGTCGCAACGCCAATATCGCCAAAGCACGCCATATCGCTATCTACCTTGCCATCGAAATGTGCGAGATGACGACCACGGCGGTAGGCGCCGAATTTGGCAACCGCAACCACTCGACCGTCAGCACGAGTTACAAAAAGGTCCAGAAGATGATCCAGGAAGACCGCACCGTCACCGAAGACCTCAAGTCGCTGCGCGATAAAATTACACTGCGCTCGTAGGGAAATAGAGACACCTGTTGAAAACTTGTCGAAACCACGGGCATAAGGTGTCTAAAACCCAATCCGCGGTGATGAAAAGTTTTGCGCAGGTTTTGAACGTGGAAAACCACCCCTGTTGCACACAGGTTGCTGTCGATTCTCTTTCTGGGTCTGACCTGCGTCTTTGGGAGTAATCAACAGTTTCGTCAGTGCTATTACTATTATTAAGATATTTATATCTATAGAAAGGTATTAAAAGATGAAGTTCACCGTCAGCCAGAGCTCGCTTACACAAGCCATCGGCGTCGTTATGAAGGGTGTCGCTTCGGCATCCACCCTTCCCATCCTGTCGGGCGTGCTCGTTAAGGTCCAAGACGGCATCTTGGAATTCCAGACCTCTAACTACACCATCTCGATCCGTCATCGCATCGCGGCGCATGTCGAAGAAGAGGGCGAGATGGTTATCCCCTGTAAGATGCTCTCCAATATCACCAAGACCCTCCCCGATGCCCCGGTCACCTTTGAGCTGTCCGAGCGCCAAGTGCTGATTGGTTGCGAGAAGAGCTCTTTTAGGCTGAACACGCTCGATGCCAATGACTTCCCCGAGTTTCCGGCCTATGCCATCGAGAGTGCCGTGGAGCTGCCGACCGATATCTTGTCCGAGATGGTCAGCCGCGTGTGGCGCGTCACCTCGACCGACAAGGCCCGCCCCATCCTGGGCGGCGTGCACATGAAGGTCGAGAACAACACCGTTCGCCTGGTGGCGACCGATTCCTTCCGTTTGGCCGTGTGCGATACGCAGGTCGAGACCTCGACCCTCGAGGGTTCCTTTGAGCTCAACGTTCCGGCTGACGCCTTTAACGACGCGCTGAACATCATGGCAAGCCAGGCGACCATCATGATCGGGGCTACCGACACCCAGGTCGTCTTCGAGGCCGGCAACACCACCTACGTGTCGCGCCGCATCGAGGGCGTGTACCCCAACTACAAGCAGCTCATCCCCGATTCGTGCGTGACGAGCGTCAAGATCGACGTCGCCGCCTTCAATGCCGCCCTCAAGCGTGTTGCCGTTATCGCGAGCGCCAACCCCGCCGTCAAGTTCGAGATCGACGTCGAGAACGGGCAGATGGGCCTGTCTTCCATCTCCAACGACCAGGATCTGGCGCAGGAGACGATCGATGTCGAGGCCAAGGGCGAGTCGGGTACCATCGCCTTCAACTACCACTACATCTTCGGCTGCCTCAATGCCCTGTCCAAGGAGAAGGAGATCACGCTGGAGCTCAAGAGCTACTCGCAGGCGGGCATCTTCAAGTCCTACGACAAGATCAACTACCTGTACCTGGTCATGCCGGTCCGCATCTAGCAACCGCCCTATGACCATGTTCGCCCGCGATCTTTCCGTCGCGCACTACCGCAGCTTCGATAGCTATCGCCTTGCCCTGGACGAGGGCGTGACGATACTTGCGGGACCCAACGCGGCGGGAAAGACCAATCTCATAGAGGCGCTGCAGCTGCTGACGAGCGGCGCCTCGTTTAGGCATCCGACCGCCGCCGAGCTCGTCCATGACGGCGCGGACTCGTGCAAGGTTGAGCTGAGGCTCGAGGGCGACGGCCGCGTGCTTGATATGGGATTGAGCGCGGAGGACGGTAAGCGCTCGTTTAGCCGCAACGGCAAGAGATGCTCTGCCGCCGGTGTGCGCGGGGTCCTGCCGAGCGTGCTGTTTTGCCCCGACCATCTGGACATGGTTAAGCGAGGCGCCAGTGTGCGCCGTGCCGCCCTCGATGACTTTGGCATGCAACTGAGCGCACGCTATGCCGATCTTGCGAGCACCTATGGGCGCTGCGTGACCCAGCGTAACGCCTTGCTCAAGGAGGCCTGGTGCTGCCGCGAGATGCTCGGCGCGTGGAACGATTCGATTGCCCGCGCGGGCTCGGCCCTGCTCGTGCACCGGTTGGCCCTGCTCGACCGGCTGGCGGGCCATGTGCACACTGCCTACGGGCAAGTGGCGTCCGGCGAGGCCGCCAACGTGACCTATGCGTCCACGCTGGGGGATTTGCCCCAGGTCGAGGATCGCGAAGAGCTGAAGGACTGGGCGTACGAGCGCATGCTGGCTGCCCTTGATGAGCACGCCGACGAGGAAATTCGCCGCGGCGTGACGTTGGTGGGACCGCATCGCGATGAGATTGAGTTTGCCGTGGCGGGTCGATCCGCCCGTTCATTTGCCAGCCAAGGTCAGCAGCGGACGTTGGTTTTGGCCTGGAAGGTGGCGGAGGTGGCCGTGGCTCGCGATGTCCTGGGCACCGCCCCACTGCTGCTTTTGGACGACGTGATGAGCGAGCTCGACGGCGACCGACGCGGCGCTTTTCTGCGGCTGATCGGCGATGATATCCAGACGGTCATAACCACGACCAACCTGGGGTATTTTACCGATGACCTGCTTGATCGAGCCAAGGTGGTGAGCATGGGTGAGACGTGCTAATTACGAGCGCGAGAGCGAAACGGTCGCCTTCAGTGGATTTTTAAACGCAGAGCGCCAGCGCATCCTGGCGGCCGCGACGCCTGAGCGCCGCGTGCAGATGGAGGCTGCAGAGGAATCTCGTGCGGTCTATCGCGCCTGGAATGCGGTGTGCTCGGGCACGCGCGAGGGGCGCCATGTGACGGGCCTGCGCTACCTGCCCGAGTCCAATGAGCTGCTGGTATATCTCGACTCGCCCTCGTGGACGCAGGAAATGACGCTGTTGCGCGAGATCATCCGCGCGCGCATGGAGCGCGCCGGTGCGCATGTGGACGGCCTGGTGTTCAAAACCACCGCGCCCGGTCACACGCCGCCCGCCGCCAAGGAGCGCCTGCGTCCGGCGACGACCGAGCGCCCGCCGGCTCCGCACGCCGACCTAAGTGAGGCCGAGCGCACCGAGATTGAGCGCCAAGTGGCGCCCATCGAAGACCAAAAACTGCGCGAGGCCCTCGAGAATGCCATGAGAGCCAGTGCCGAGTGGGCCAAGGGCGTGCAAAGCAAAAAAGAGCCTTAAATCGCATCTGGTGGCCTTGTAGAGCCAAATACCCTCGTTCCCGAGGGTATTTTTTTACGATAAACTAGTAAGGCTGTACACATTTTCTTGACTGAAGGAGGACGTGTGGCAAACGAAAACGATTACGATGGCGGCGAGATTAAGATTCTCGAAGGTCTCGAGGCCGTTCGTAAGCGCCCGGGCATGTATATCGGCTCGACGAGCGCCAGCGGTCTGCATCACCTGGTGTGGGAGATCGTTGACAACTCCGTCGACGAGGCCATGGCCGGTTTCTGCACCGAGATCCAGGTGACGGTCCACGCCGACAACTCCATCACGGTCGTCGACAACGGGCGCGGCATCCCCGTCGACGAGCACCCTGTTAAAAAGATCCCGACGCTCGAGGTCGTCATGACGATCTTGCACGCCGGCGGTAAGTTCGATAACTCGGCCTATAAGGTCTCGGGCGGCCTGCACGGCGTTGGCATCTCCGTCGTCAACGCACTGTCCAAGCGCGTGGTCGTTCAGGTTCGTCGCGACGGCAACACCTACGAGATGGAGTTCTCGCGCGGCAAGACCGTCAAGAAGATGGAGGTCGTGGGCACCTCGGATTCGACGGGCACCACCGTCACCTTCTGGCCCGACGACGAGATCTTCGAGACCTGCATCTACGATTTCGATACGCTGCACAACCGTCTGCAGGAGACGGCGTTCCTCAATAAGAACCTCAAAATCGTGCTGACCGACGAGCGCGAGGCGACTCCCCACGTGGAGGAGTTTTGCTACGAGGGCGGCATCATCGACTTCGTCAAGTTCCTCAACGAGGGCAAGGACGTCCCCGAGGCCTTTAAGGAGCCCATCTACATCGAGGGCAAATCGGACCCGGACGCGCCTGTGACCAAGATGGGCGAGGTCGAGGTTTCTCTGCAGTGGAATAGCGGTTACGGCGAGAACGTCATGTCGTTTGCCAACGACATCTACACCCCCGAGGGCGGCATGCACCTTGAGGGCTTCCGCACCGCGCTCACCCGCGTGATCAACGATTACGCGCGCAAGCAGAACCTGCTCAAGGAAAAAGACGCCAACCTGACCGGCGACGATGTGCGCGAGGGCCTTTCGGCCGTTATCTCGGTCAAGCTGCCCGATCCGCAGTTTGAGGGCCAGACCAAGGCAAAGCTCGGCAGCTCCTATATGCGAGCGCTCACGCTCAAGATTGTGACCGACGGCCTTGTCGATTACCTCGAGGAGCATCCCAAGCCCGCTCGCGAGATCGTCAAGAAGGCGCAACAGGCCTGCAAGGCGCGCAATGCCGCCCGCAAGGCGCGCGAGGCGACCCGCCGCAAGAGCCTGCTCGAGACGGCGTCCCTGCCCGGTAAGCTCGCTGACTGCTCGGTGCGCGATGCCGAGCTGACCGAGCTCTTCATCGTAGAGGGCGACTCGGCAGGCGGTTCGGCCAAGGACGGCCGTCGCCGAGACATCCAGGCGATTCTGCCCCTGCGCGGCAAGATTTTGAACGTCGAACGCGTTGGTGACCATCGCGCGTTCTCGAGTGACACCATCCAGTCGCTGATTACCGCGATCGGTTGCGGCGTCACGACGAGTGCCGGCGACGGCGGCGACTTCGATATCACCAAGGCGCGCTACCACAAGATCATCATCATGACCGATGCAGACGTCGACGGTGCGCATATCCGCATCCTGCTGCTGACGTTCTTCTACAAGTACATGCGTCCGCTGATCGATGCCGGCTACGTCTATGTTGCCTGCCCGCCCATCTTTGGCATTAAGGTGCGCAACAAGATCCACTACGTGTATCCCAACGGCCGCCAGCCCGAAGACGAGATCCTGCGCGACACCATCCAGAGTCTGGGCCTGAACCCCGACGATAACGACGAGGACGGCAAGGCCAAGGACGGCAAGATTACCAAAAAGCGCAAGGGCTATACCGTCCAGCGCTACAAGGGCCTGGGCGAGATGGACCCCAAGCAGCTTGCCTCGACGACGATGGACCCCAAGACCCGCATTCTGCAGCGCGTGTCGATCGAGGATGCCGTGGTGGCGGACCGCGCCGTGCGCGAGCTGATGGGTTCCGAGGTCGGCTATCGCCGCGAGTACATCGAGAAGCATGCACATGATGCACGATTCCTTGACGCTTAAGAGGAGGTAACGTGGCAGACGATATCAACAATAACGAGGGTATGGACGAGGCCGGCGATGCCGGTATGCCCGATGATCTGAAGCGCCTGCTTGCCCGTGCTGAGCAGGGCGAGGACGGCGATCCGGACGCCTATAACCCCGATGCCGATGATGAGGAAGAAGACGACGACGCCGAGCTCGAGGAGAGCTTTGGCGAAGTCGACCGTGGCGCCTCGGCCGGCGAGGATATCAACGGCGGCCAGCTCCAGATTTCGGAGTTTGGCCGCGAGATGAAGCAGTCGTTCATCGAGTATTCGATGTCGGTCATCACGGCGCGCGCCCTGCCGGACGTGCGCGACGGCTTAAAGCCGGTGCACCGCCGCATCCTGTACGCGATGAACGAGAGCGGCATCTACCCCAACCGACCGCACAAGAAGTCGGCCTGGACGGTCGGCGAAGTTATCGGTAAGTACCACCCGCACGGCGATTCCGCGGTCTATGAGGCCATGGTCCGCCTGGCGCAGTGGTTCTCCATGCGCACGCCGCTCATCGACGGTCACGGCAACTTCGGCAACATCGACGGCGACGGCGCGGCGGCCATGCGTTACACCGAGAGCCGCCTGGCAAAGCCCGCCATGGAACTGTTGCGTGACTTGCAGAAGGATACCGTCGACTGGCAGCCCAACTACGACGAATCGCTCGCCGAGCCCGTGGCGCTGCCTGCGCGCTTCCCCAACCTGCTGGTCAACGGCAGTCAGGGCATCGCCGTCGGCATGGCCACCAACATCGCCCCGCATAACCTCACCGAGGCGATCGAGGCCACCTGCTACCTGATTGACAACCCCGACGCCACCGTCGACGAGCTCATGCAGATCATGCCCGGTCCGGACTTCCCCACCGGCGCCATCATCATGGGCAGCGCCGGCATTAAGCAGAGCTACGAGACCGGCCGCGGCTCCATTACCGTGCGTGCCAAGGCGCATGTGGAGTCCACCAAGACCGGCCGCAGCCGCCTGGTCTTTACCGAGATTCCCTACATGGTCAACAAGGGCACCCTGCAGGAGAAGATCGCCCAGCTCGTCAACGACAAGCGCATTGAGGGCATCTCGGATATGCGCGATGAGTCCAACCAGAAGGGCATCCGTCTGGTCATCGAGCTCAAGAAGGGCGTCATTCCGCAGGTCGTGCTCAACAACCTGTATAAGTACACCTCGCTGCAGACGACCTTTGGCGCCAACAACCTGGCGCTCGTCAACGGCGTTCCCAAATGCCTGAGCCTGCGCGAGATGCTGCAGCACTACATCGACCACCAGGTCGACGTCGTCACCCGCCGCACCCGTTTTGACCTTAAGAAGGCCCAGGCCCGCGCGCATATCCTTGAGGGCTACTTGATGGCTCTCGACCATATCGACGAGGTCATTGGCATCATCCGCTCCTCGCAGACCGACTCCGAGGCCAGCAGCCGCCTGATCGAGCGCTTTGGCTTTACGCCCGAGCAGACCACGGCCATCCTCGAGATGAAGCTGCGCCGTCTGACCGGCCTGGAGCGCGACAAGATTCAAGAAGAGTTGGACGGCCTGCGCCGCGCCATCGCCTACTACGAGGACTTGCTGGCGCATGAGGAGAAGATCCTGGGCGTCATCAAAGAAGAGATGCGCGAGATCTCCAAGAAGTTTGGCGACAAACGCCGCACCGAGATCAGCCAGGTTGAGAAGGACCTGGATGTCGAGGACCTCATCGCCGACGAGGATATGGTCGTGACCATCACCCACACCGGCTACGTTAAACGTATCCCGGTGGCTGCCTACCGTGCCCAGAAGCGCGGTGGCAAGGGCGTGTCGGGCGTCAATCTCAAAGAGGACGACGTTATCGATGAGATGTTCATCGCGTCCACGCACGAGTACGTGCTGTTCTTCTCGAGCAAGGGCAAGGTCTATCGCCTGAAGGTGCACGAGCTGCCGGTGGGTACGCGCCAGGCGCGCGGTACCGCGATCGTCAACCTGCTGCCCTTCGAGGAGGGCGAGAAGATCGCGAGCGTCATCAGCTGCCGCGATTTCCCGGCCGACGAGTACCTGATGTTTGCCACCAAGAGTGGCATGGTCAAGAAGACCGTGATGAGCGCTTACGATCGTAGTCGCCGTGATGGACTCATTGCCATCAACCTGCGCGACGACGACGCACTGCTGAACGTGCGCCGCGTGCGCGAGGGTGACAAGATTATCCTGGCCACCACCGCGGGCAAGGCGATCATGTTCTCCGAGGAGCAGGTGCGCGCCACCGGCCGCGACACCAGCGGCGTTCGCGGTATCGGTCTGAAGGACGGTGTGAGCGTTCTGGGCATGGAAGTCACTAACGGCAACGGCGATCTGTTCGTCATCACCGAGCGCGGCTACGGCAAGCGCACGCCGGTCGCGGACTATCCGGAGCAGAATCGCGGCGGTCAGGGCGTCTACACCATCCAAATGACCGAGCGTAAGGGTAACCTCGCGGCCATGAAGACGGTGGGCCCACAGCACGAGCTGTTCATCGTGACGGAGGGCGCGACGGTCATTCGCGTCAAGACCGACGAGATCAGCCAGACCGGCCGTGCCACCCAGGGCGTCAAGATGATGACCGTCGACGACAACGACCGCGTATGCGCCGTAGCCCGCATGACGGCAGCCAAAGAGAAGCCCGAAGGCGAAGCAACAGAAGACGGTTCTGCCCCCGAAGAAGCCCCAGTCGATCTAGGCGATGGCAACGACATGCCAGAAGATCTCCTAGACGAGTAAGAGGCTCTAGCTGGTAAAAATCATCAGACCCCATATATCGGCGGTCGGCGCACTGCGCGCCGACCGCTTTTTTGAAAACCTTTGAACCCCACGTCACCCCCGGCTGCCCGGCGGCATGCGAAGTCGATCGCGAGTTCCGCACGAGCAGGAGAGCACTTAATGTGCTCTCCGTGCGAGCAGGACTGTCCGAGCAGGCGACTTCGCATGCCGCCGGGCAGCCGGGGGCGACACCCCTCAAAGATTTTCAAAAAAGTTGTTGACGCGCGCGTAACGACTCGTCTAATATATCCCTTGCGCGATGGACCTGTAGCTCAGTTGGTTAGAGCGTCCGGCTGATAACCGGGAGGTCACAAGTTCGAATCTTGTCAGGTCCACCACTTTCTTTCGCAATAAACACCCCAGCGAGAGCCGAGTCGCCGCTGGGGTGTTTATTACTGTCTCCGTGGGGGTTTAGCTCAGCTGGGAGAGCGCGGGCTTTGCAAGCCTGAGGTCAGGGGTTCGATCCCCCTAACCTCCACCATGATGGACCTGTAGCTCAGTTGGTTAGAGCGTCCGGCTGATAACCGGGAGGTCACAAGTTCGAATCTTGTCAGGTCCACCATCAAAACTGTGAAGAGCCCTGGGGCGTTGCCTCGGGGCTTTTTTCTTGTCTGCGATAAATCTCATTTTGGTTTTGTGTGCTGTGCGAAAGATTGGGTAGTATAGCTATTCAATGCGGCGACCTTGCCGCGTGTTAACCGCTACGTACCGGAGGTGTTCCATGGTTCGTGTCGACATAGAGACCA
>CABRFZ010000021.1 GCA_902470365.1 uncultured Collinsella sp.
GGAATCTCCTCGGTTTCACATCGAAACAGTTCAAACGTAACGATATTACCATCCCGCCGCGTAAGTGCAAAAAAGAGGGCCGGCACAATGCCGGCCCTTCAGCGAAATTGCATGTTAGCGGGTATGAATGTTAACCCGAATTACCCCACTAGTTGTCATCATCGTCCATGGAGCCGTCGATGCCGGTTTTAGTGTCGTCATCCGTGTTGGAATCGTCATCCTTAGCGAAGGGGTTCTTGAAGAAGCCCGTCGCATCGGGCTGCAGGCCCGAGAGCTTGATCCAGGGATTATCGAACTCGGGCTTAGGCATCGCTTGGGCCTCGGGCGCAGTCTCGTTGCCGATGAGCTCGGACTCGTAAATGAAGGTGTCGTCGCCGAGCGCGTCGTAGGCGGCGACCGGGTTTCCATCGGCATCGCGGTACGGTGTGCCCTTAAACACGGCGCCGTCATAGGCCACAAGCTGGCGGCCGGTCTCATTCTCGAAGTAGTACACGAAGATACCTTTGAGGGCCGCACAAAGCGGGATGGCAATAATCATGCCGATGGGGCCCATGAGTGCCGAGCCAATAACGAGCGCCGTGAGGCTCATGATGGGATGCACCTGCACCGAGCTCTGCATGACCTTAGGAGAAATCACGTTGTCGGTGACGTTTTGCGCGACCATCGTCACGATGAGCGTCCATAACGCCAACATGGGGCTGAACATGAAACCGAGCACCGTGGCGATTGCTGCGCTCACCCAAGGACCGACGACCGGAACCAAATGCATGATGCCGGTAAAGATAGCCATGAGCGCCGCATACGGATGGCCGATGATCATAAAACCGATAAAGGCGAGGAAACCACCGCAGATGGACGTCACGACCATACCGCGCATGTAGCCGCCGACAGAGCGAGAAAGGATGGCGACCATAAAGCGGTACGAGGTCTCCTTCTCCTGACCGATGATGGTGCAAATCTCGTGGTGCATGCGAGGGTAGTCGCAGGCCATCCAGTACGCAAGCACCAGACCAAGGAAGATAACGAACAACTGCGAAGCCGTATTGGTGATGAGCGGGAACACACCGCGGCCAAGCTCGGCAGCGATCTGAGACACATACTTCGATGCCACGGCAACCAGCGACGAAAGATTATCGTCCAAATACTCCTTGAGCGGCGTGTTGTTGAGCGTCTTGGCATGCGAGATCATCTCGTTGAGATCGCCACCCGCAACACGAAGCTGCTCGGGCAGGCGGCTCAGGACTTCCATGATCTGACCAAAGAGAATCGGCGACAAGATGCAAACGACACCGACGAGCACGGCAACAACAACAATTAGCGCAATAAGCGAACCGATGCCGCGATTCACGCCATGGTGCTCGAGCCAGTTGGTGATCGGGGACATCACAAAAGCAATGATGGAGCCAACGGCAAGAAACTCAATAACCGGTGCCAGGATGCCCATAAGGTTAAAGATGACAGCAGCAATAACAATGCAGCCGACAACAGCCCAAATGCGCAGCGTCAGAACGCGGGTGTCGCGCAGCACGCGATCGGTTTGTTGGGGGTGCTCACTCATGAACGAATCATCACTCCGTCGGGGTCGATCTTGTCCTGAATCTTCTTAAGCGTGCGGCGCAGCAGACGCGAGACCTGCACCTGCGAGATGCCCAGCTTCTTGGCGATCTCGATCTGGGTCATGCCCTTCACAAAGCGCAGCTCGATCACCTCGCGCTCGCGCGGCGAGAAATCGCGGATGGCTTCCTCGATCACCAGGCGGTCATCGGTAAAGTCGAGCTCGTTGTCGTCGTCGGCGTAACGGTCGAGAATCGAGGGAGCATCGTCGGAATCGGACGCACCAGGAGCCTCGATGGGCACCGAGGTATAGGCCGAAGACGATTCCATAGCCTCGAGGACCTCATCGACAGTCACATCTAGATACTCAGCGATTTCCTCAACCTTGGGCGAACGCTGAAGCTCGTTAGTGAGCTTGTCGGTAGCCTGATTGACCGTGGCAGAGAGCTCCTGCAAGCGACGGGGCACGCGCACACTCCAGCCTTTGTCGCGGAAGTGACGCTTAATTTCACCCAGAATGGTAGGTGTGGCAAACGTTGTGAACTCGAGCCCGCGCTCAGGGTCAAAGCGGTCGATAGCCTTGAGCAAACCCAGATAGCCGACCTGCATGAGGTCGTCGAGCGGCTCGCCGCGATTCTTAAATTTGTTGGCAAGAAACCTTACCAGATTCATATGGGACATGACGAGCTGCTCGCGGGCGTCCGGATCACCGGTCTCCTTGTAACGACGAAACAGCTCGCGGGTTTTCTCCTTGTCCCAAGCGGTCTTGCCGCTCCGGGAACGTTCGGTCATATTAGATATCCGCCTTGAGGTCGAGGGAAAGCGTCAGGGGCGCCGCAGTCTTTTCGTAGGAGTCACACACGCTCGCGAGGATGAGCTCGGCATACACAGCAGCTTGGTCATCCTCATCAACGGTAGCCTGGTCCCCGAAGGTAATAGTCATGCCAACGTGGGTCTCATCGACATCGAATTTGATGGTGATGTCATCGCAGTCGACCGCGGTACAACCAAAGATGAAAGCCTCCTCGGCAGCCATGCGGATGTCCTCGATGCGATCGACAGACATAGAGCACAGGGCACCAACGTTGGCGGCAGTCATGCGCACAAGGCGAGCGAGACGCGGGTCACCGGCAACGGTCAGCGTGATGGGGCAGGTTGCTTCGCTACTCATCGCAGGACTCCTCAGAGGTTTCGGCGGGCTTATAGGTGTAATACTGAGCCGGCTTGGCTACAGAATTTTGAGCCGCATCCGCGCCATCGGCGGCCTCGTCCTCGCCAATTAGGACGCGCTCGGTAGGCTGCTCGGCCTCCGCAGCGGCAGCGGCGAGCTTGCGATCGGCATCGGCTGCAGGAGCCTTCACCTTATTGAAGAGCTTCTGCACAGCACCGGCAGCAGAGTCGGTCACGCTCGACACAGCATTGCTGGCCTCGGCCATGCTGCCCGTAACCTCGGAAATGTCGCGAACCACGGCTTCGACCTCTACGAGATTGGAGGTAAGGGCATCAACTGCCGTCTTGCTCGACTTAAGCAGCGGCTCCATCTGGGCAAGCGCCGGCGTAAGCTCATCGACAGCGCCATCGAGCTTTGCCACCACAGGCTGAGCCTCGGCGATGGTGTTGTTGAGGTCGTTCACGGTCTTATCGAGCGAGTCGACAACGGTGCGGGTCTTACGCAGGGTAAGCGCGAGCTCAACGATGGCCCACACGCCGGCAACGGCGAGCAACAGCAGGGCGATTTGAATGGGACTCATACAAGCCTCCCAAAGGAATCGATATACAGACGGTTTCCATGGTACCCCAAAGGGGACCGAACATGCCAAGAGCAGCAACGTGGGACAAAATTATCAGCAGCTACTTCGGTGCATTCCCGCTGCGGTCGCGTTCACTTTGCTCTACGCGCCATTCTTCCCAACCGCGGCCGGCAGGCTGCCAGAACGCGCCGCGCTCCAGTCCCTCGGGCAAATAGCGCTGATCGACCCAGCCTTCGGGATAATCATGTGGATACTTATACACACCGTATTCATCGCTGCCCGGGCGATGGCGATCGCGCAGATAACTCGGCACCTCGCGAAGCCCACTAGAATGGATATCGGCCAGCGCCGCATCGATCGAAGCCTCACACGCGTTGGATTTTGGCGCCAAGCACACATAGAGTGCAGCCTGAGCAAGGTTAATTCGACACTCGGGATAGCCGATGACCTCGGCAGACTTAAACGCGGCATGTGCCACCAAAAGCGCCTGTGGGTCAGCGTTGCCAACGTCCTCAGAGGCATGAATCATAATGCGACGGGCGATAAACTTAGGATCCTCGCCTGCATCGATCATGCGCGCAAGCCAGTAGACCGTGGCATCTGGATCGCTGCCACGCATGGACTTAATAAACGCACTGATGATGTCGTAGTGCATGTCGCCGTTTTTGTCATACGAAAAGCCACGACGCGGGTTGGCAATCTTAACGTCATCCACGGTGATGGGATAGCGCTCCCCCGCCGCCGGCGCTGGCGTCCCGTCCGTATCGGGACGCGTGACGGCAATCTCGCTCGCAAGCTCGAGCGTCGTGAGCGCCGAACGAGCGTCACCCGCGGCCAGCGCGCAGATGGTTTTAACCACATCCTCATCGACCGAGAACTTGCCGTTCAGACCCTGCGGTGCCTCGAGCGCACGCTCGATGAGCGTCGCGATGTCCTCGTCCTTTAAGTGCTCAAGCTCCACCACGCGACCACGCGAGAGCAACGCCGAGTTGACCTCGAAGAACGGATTCTCCGTCGTGGCGCCAATCATAATGACGGTGCGGTTCTCAACCGCATGCAGCAGGGCATCCTGCTGCGACTTAGAGAAGCGATGAATCTCGTCGATGAATAGAATAGTGCGGCGGTCGTAGGTATTCAGGCGCGTCTTGGCCTCGTCAATCACGCGACGCAGGTCCTTCACGGTACCCGTCACGGCGCTGACCTCGACAAACTCGCTCTTGGTATGGTTGGCGATAATGTGGGCCAGCGTCGTTTTGCCCGTACCGGCCGGCCCATACAGAATCACACTCGACAGCACGTCATGCTCAATCGCAGCACGCAGCCACGAGCCCTTACCGACGGCCTTTTGCTGACCCACGTACTCGTCGAGCGAATTGGGGCGCATGCGCACCGCGAGCGGCGCATTTTTAAAGGAACGCTCGCGCGTCGAGGCAGAAAAAAGGTCGTCCATAGCCATCCCGTGCATCAATCAAAAACGTTTTCCACTAACAGTATACCGAATATATACGAACTACCGTTCGTTAATATAGGTACGGTGCGGAAACTCCAGACCAGGGAACAGCTTGCTCGTCAGTTCACAGAAATAACCGTCCGTCATGCTCGAAATGTAATCCACTACGGTCTGATCTTTATCGTCCTGCCAGGCATAGGCGCGATCGTAGTAGGAAAGCTGCTGCTCAATGCAAGAAATATGATGCTTAAAGATGTACGAGGACTCGTCGCCTTCATTTATATCCTGCAGGCAATGGTCGTAGAGCTTTTCGAACGCCTCGCGCAGCTCCGCTTCGGAGTCGCCTTCGATGCCGCCCTTGCTATAGATCTTTACGTAGTTCTCGCGCTTGGCTCGGCGGATTTCCTCAAACAGCTCCTCACTCATCTCGATGCGCGGCTTGCCATAGCTGTGCTCAACGATATCGATGGAGGCATGCGTAAGGATCCAGCTGTTGTATGCCCCACCCAGGCCATCGTCAAACGCGTCGGGCGACAGCAGACCCGCCGCAATGGCGTCTTGGCGATCGCGTCCAACATAGGCAAGGATATCCGAGATGCGGACCACACAGCCCTCGAGCGTCATGGGACGTAGGTGCTCAATTGCGCCATATCCCTTGGCAATGCATTCCTCGACGGTTCGGTCGAACTGGTCAAAGGAGCCCATGTCCGAAAGCTCAAAAACACGCTGCTCGTACTCGCCGTTATGGCACAACACGCCATCGAGCGTCTGGAGCGACACGTTGCGGCCATACAGCGCATCGAGCACGCGGACCGACTGCACGTTATGGAAAAAATAACGCCCCGTACGCTCATGATAGATATCGTTGAGGAAGCGCTCGCCAGCATGGCCGAAAGGCGTGTGTCCCAAGTCGTGGCCCAGACCAATCGCCTCGATCAGATCGCAGTTGAGCCCAAGGGCGCGACCGATATCGCGCGCAATGCGCGAGACAAGCTGCACGTGCAGGCCGCGACGAGACAGGTCGTCGTTACTACGGAAGCTAAAGACCTGCGTTTTGCCTGCATAACGGGTGTATGCAGGCAAATGCAGAATTTTTTCGGTATCGCGCATAAATGCCGGACGCATGAGCGTGCCTTTGTCGGCAGCGCGATCAATACGACGAATGACCTGGTCGTCCTTGCAACGATACGGGTTGACGGCACCCGAAGCACGATCGGCGGAAATGCGCTCGACAAGTTCGGGCGACAACGCCGAGGGAATACGGTCCATGCGCGCCTTAATGACGGCCGTTTCTTGATTAGTTGCCATGGCATGCTCCTTAAGAAGGATGCGCAATCGGTTACAACGTGCAGCCCACGACCTCGATTATGGCAAAAATCGGCACCAAAAACGGGAGCAATGGCAGGGAGCGCGATTTTGTGAAGAGGCAGGAGAGGGCAAGGACCAGGAGTGCGACGGCAAATGCCACGATGCCGCCCAGAGGGTCGAGCGTGCAAAGCGCGAAGAGCGCCTTGACGTCCCCCATGCCGATGCCGGGGGCGTGGCGAAGGCGCCGCCAGAGCGACTCAGTGAGTACAAGGGCAAGGTAGACGATGACCGCAAGACCGGCGTGGTCAAGCGCCGTGGTAACGCCCTTGTCGAGCCAGACGCCTGCCAACGCCGCCACCGCACACACGCCGGCAAGCTCATTGGGAAAGCGTCGCTCACGGGCATCAATCGCCACACCAGCAAAGGCGCAAATCCAAAACGGGATATAGACCATCGAGCACCTCCTCGAGCTGCATCGCAAAAGCAAAAACCACCACAAAGGTGCCTGTCCCCTTTGCGGTGGTTTTGGTGGTGGTTATTTGGCGCCTTGCATGACCTCGTCAAGGGTAACGTTGACGGCGTGCTGCGTCGGCACCCAGTCGACCTTCAGGAACAGCGCGGCCACCGTGATGGGGATATAGCTGAACATAAAGATCGGGAAGGTAAACAGGTTAGTCACCAGACGCCACTTTTGCGCGCAGTGAATGTGCTTGTACTCAAAGATAGTCGTGAGCAGCGCCAGGATAAAGAAGGTCAGATACATCATGGCGAAGGTCATAATGAGCGAAGCGGCGCACGCCTGCATCTCGACTTCGGTAGCCAAGAAGCCGTGCGAGAGCCCGCCCACGATGAGGAAGGTCGCGTTGGCGAGCATGGAGATCAGGGACAGCAGCATGCCCGGCGCGATCGTCATAAACATGTCGTAGGCGGCAAAGCGATGATAACGGAACGTCGATTTGACAAGATGCTTGCCATAGGTAAAAAAGACCTGGTAGAAGCCCTTAGTCCAGCGCAAACGCTGCTTCCAGGATGCCTTGAACGTCACGGGCTGTTCGTCAAAGAACTCCGCCGGCGCATAGCCAATGCGAATGCCGTGAATGGCGCAGAACGTGGTGAACTGAATATCCTCGGTCAGCGTGTGGAACTGCCAGCCGTGCATGCCCTCGATAACACTGGCGGAGATGAGGTAGCCCGAACCCGAGACAGCGCAAGAAGTCTTACAGATGTTGCGCGCGTTGTTGAGAAAGCGCGCCTCGCGCAAATACCAGGTAGCATTAGCTGCCGAGATCCACGAGCTGCCAAAGTTCTTGGAGTTGCGATAGCTCGTGACCACATGGAATCCCTGGTCAAAGGCATCGTTCATCTTGGACACATAATCGCGGGATATGACGTTATCAGCATCGAAGATAAAGTAGCCTTCAAACGTGTCGGGATACTCGTTAAGGATGCGGTCGAAACCAAAGTCCATGACCCAGCTCTTACCCTTACGGGCAAGGTCGTTGCGCTCATAGACAATGGCGCCCGCCTCGCGCGCAAGCTGTGCCGTGTTGTCGGTGCAGGCGTCGGCGACCACGAAGACCTCGATAAGCTCGGACGGATAATCCTGGTCCTTGATGGAGCGAACGAGGTTGGCGATCACAGCCTCCTCATTATGCGCCGCGATAAAGAAGGCATAACGATGGAGTTTTTTGGCCTTGGGAGGCGCGACCTCGCCACGAAGAGCGCCAATGACAAAGAAGACCACCTGGTACAGAAAGCAGACCGTGAGCAGCGTGACGACAATCTGGTTGAAGACCACGATGGGTGTGTTGGTTTGTAAAAAGGCGAGCATGCAGGCTCCCGAGAACGCGTTACGTAAACAACCGTATATCTTACCGCAGGCTTACCGAGTTCAAGAAACCACCTAATACTGGCTAGGCTTCGAGAAGACCGAGCTGCGGAACGATTTCATCTCCAGCGGCCGTGCGACCGAGCGAGCGCGGAGCCAGATCGTCGAGAACCGCAGCGAGATCCCACGGCAACTCGTCGCGGCACTCAATGCGCCCCCCCGTCACGGGATGGTCGAACGCCACGCGCCAGGAATGAAGGAACTGCCTGGTCAGGCCCTGGTCGGCGCGCGTATCGCACTTGCCGTAAAGTGGATCGCCCACGCAGGCGTGGTTGATATGACGCATATGCACGCGAATCTGGTGCGTGCGACCGGTAAACAGATGGCACTCAACGAGCGTATAACCATCGTCAAAGCGCGTGGAATCAAAGCGCTCGAGGACTTTAAAGGTCGTAATGGCCTGACGGGCAAAGGGGTCGTCCGAAACCGCCATCTTGACGCGGTCGCGCGTAGAACGGGCGATACCGGTATTGATGGTGCCCTCGTCCATGGCGATGTGCCCGTGGACAAGCGTGATATAGCGGCGGTCGAGCGTACGCGTGCGAATGAGATTTTGAAGCGCGCGCTGGGTGTCGTCGTCTTTTGCCGCGAGCATAAGGCCCGAGGTATCGCGATCCAGGCGATGCACGATGCCGGGGCGGTCCTCACCCTGCACGGTACCAAGATGATCGATACCGCAGTGGTAGACCAAGGCGTTCGCAAGCGTGCCGCTCTCGTGGCCGTGGGCGGGATGGCACACCAGCCCGCGCTGCTTGGAAAGCACAATGAGATAGTCGTCCTCATAGCGAATGTCGAGCGGGATGGCCTCGGGAATCACATCGGTGGGATCGTGCGGCTCGGGCAGGTCGACCGAGATGCGGTCACCGGCGCGTACGGCATACTTTTTTGACAGACAGGTCTCGCCGTTCACGATTACGGCGCCGCCCTCGATCAGATGCGCGCAGGCAGAGCGCGTGGGGCAGCCGTCGTTGGCACCCAGAAAGGCGTCGAGACGCTGGCCAGAGCAATCGTCGGCAACAAGAATATGGATGTCGGCCATTAACGCTCATTCCTTTCGCGAATCTTGCGGGCACGCTCCCCACGCTGCTTGGCTTTGCGCTTAGCGCAGGCCTCATCACGGGCATTGAGCTCAGCAGTCGCATCGACCTCGCGAGCGGCGGGACTCAAGAACATGTAACCGATAAGCGCCAGCACAACACCGACCGTAATGCCGATATCGGCCACATTGAAGACGGGAAAGTCGATGAAGGTGGTGGCAATAAAATCGGTCACGAAGCCAAAGGCCAAACGATCGATAGCGTTGCCGATAGCACCGCCCGCAACCATCGCCATGCCCACAACCTCAAGATGGGCGAGCTGGGGTGCACGAACGAGGTACACGGCAATAGCGACAATGACCGCCAGCGCCAGCACGGCAAACGCGATGCCATGCCCCTCGCCCATGCTAAAGGCAGCGCCGATATTGCGGACAAACAGGAAGTCGATCACGCCGGGGATGACGGTCACATGCAGTGCATCGCCCACGGCACGAACCGCAAGCTTGGTCAACTGGTCAACAAGCAGCACAACCAGCGCCACCCCACCAGCAACACCCAACCGCCAACGCAAAGGCGGCGTCATATCCCCAGCACGACCCAAATCAATCCCCTACCCTCAAGAACATCGAATTACGTTTAATACAAAGAACTATCTTATATTGCCATACGCAGAACGCACGACATATCCACCAACGCAAGCGAAATAACCAGCTAAAAACGAAAGCGACATTCCGAATAACGGAATGTCGCTTAATAGCTTTCGACTAAAAACGCAAGTCGAAAGAAAGCCTCTAGCTCCAGCAATGGAAACGCCGCGTTATCGTCACCAACAGCGAAAACGTCCCTAAGCGAGCAAGGTGACGTGAAAGAGGAGAGAAGCGTACTTTGGTACGCGACCGACGATTGAACGTCAGATTGCCGCTTAGGGGCGTTTGCAGCGTCGGTAGGTTACGGCGTTCTACGAACGCCGTAACCTACAAAGCATCGGCGCAGCGCTTGCAAATATGCGCGTGGCCGTTGTACTCGCCGACGGTGGTGCGATAGTTCCAGCAACGGTCGCAGCACTCGCCCTCGGCTGCCTCGATGGCAACGGAGAGCTCCTCGCCCTGGGTCAGCTCAACATCGGAGACGATGTAGAACTCGGCCAGGTCGACGGCCTTGTCGCCGGTCAGCAGCGCGTACATCTCGGCGGGAACGACCGCCTTGACGCGAACCTGCTGGCTCTTGGTGAAGGTGCCGGCAGAGCGGGCATCCTCAAGGGACTTGGTCACGGCGCTACGGAGTTCGAGCGAAGCCTCGAGCACACCCTCAAAATCATTGGCCTCGTCGACCGTGATGGGCGACTTGTACCAATCGAGCAGCGCGGCGTACTTCTGGTGATCGACGCAGCCGGCGGGCGCATAGGCCATGGCCTCATCGACCGTGTAGGACAGGATCGGCTGCAGGTCGCGCATGAGCATCGAGAAGAGCTCGGCCAGCACGGTCTGGGCGCTGCGGCGCTCGAGCGAGCCGGGCTTGTCGCAGTACAGACGGTCCTTCAGGGCGTCGAGATACACGTTGGAAAGCTCGGTAACCACAAAGTCGTAGAGCGCACGGTAGGCGCGCGGGAACTCATAGCTGGCGTAGGCGTCGTCGACCTCGGCCTGGACCTGGGTCAGACGGGCAACCATAAGCTTGTCGAGCGGCAGCAAGTCGGCAAAGGCGACGCCGTCGGTCTCGGGCTCAAACTGACCCTCGAGCTCGGAGAGCAGGAAGCGCAGCGTGTTGCGGAAACGACGGTAGGCATCGGACGTACGAGCGAGAATCTCGTGGTCGATGGACACGTCGGAGCTGGTATCGACGGAGGCAACCCACAGGCGGATGATGTCGGCGCCCATCTCGTCGCAGACCTTGTTGGGGTCGATGACGTTGCCGAGCGACTTGGACATCTTGCGGCCCTGGCCATCGAGCGTGAAGCCCTGAGAGACGACCGCCTTGTACGGAGCATGGCCGTTGGCACCCACCGAGGTGAGCAGCGAGCTCTGGAACCAACCGCGGTGCTGGTCGGAGCCCTCGAGGTACACATCCGCCGGATACTCCAGCTCGGGACGGTACTCGCAGACGGCCTTCCAGGAGACGCCGGAATCCCACCACACGTCGAGGATGTCCTTATCGGCCTTGAGGTGATGGCCGCCGCACTTGGGGCAGACGCAGGCCTCGCCCAGGTAGCTCTCGGGAGCGTCGGTGAACCAGGCGTCGGAGCCCTTCTCGTGGAAGAGCTTGATGACGGCGTCGAGCGTGGCGTCGTTCATGACCTTCTCGCCGCAGTCGGCACAGGTGTAGCTGGGGATAGGCACGCCCCAGTTGCGCTGACGGCTGATGCACCAGTCGGGACGCTGCTCGACCATGGCGCCGATGCGGTTGGCGGCGTGAGCCGGATACCACTTGACGTTCTCGCGAACCTCCTTGCCAGCCTGCTCACGCAAACCGGTCTTGTCCATAGAGACAAACCACTGGTCAGTAGCACGGAAGAGCACCGGGTGCTTGCAGCGCCAGCAGTGCGGATAGCTGTGCGTGATCTTCTTCTCGAGGACCAGGGTGCCGCGCTCGCGCAGGAACTCGATGATGTGCGGGTTGGCCTCATCGGTATCCATACCGCTGAAGGGGCCACCGGTGCCAAACTCCTCGCCGGTGTAGAACTTGCCGTCGTCATCGACCGGCATGCAGATGTCGGTGATGCCCTCCTTGAGGCAGGCAAAGTAGTCGTCGACGCCGTGGCCGGGCGAGTTGTGGACGATACCGGTACCGTCATCGACACCGACGTAATCGGCCAGCAGCGCCACGCCCTCAACACCGTCAAAGATTGGCTGCTTGTAGTGGATGTGGTGGAAGGTCTCGGCGGGAACCACATAGGGCTTGCCGTCGACCATAACCGGGGTGTACTCCCAGCCAAACTCCTCACAGCACTTGGGAGCCAGGTCCTCGAGCATGACCTCGGCACGAGCATCGTGCTCAACGGCAACGTAGGCGGCGCCGGGCTTGAGGGAAACGGCCTGGTCGGAGGGGATGGTCCACGGCGTGGTCGTCCAGATGATAAAGTCAACCGGGCCGTCGAAGTTCTCGAGGCCGGCGGGCTTGGAAGTCATCTCGAAGCGCACGAAAATGGACGGGCTCGTCTCGTCGGAGTACTCGATCTCGGCCTCGGCCAGCGCGGTGTGGCAGTGCTTGCACCAGTGAACCGGCTTGTGACCGCGATAGATCATGCCCTTATCGAACATGGCCTTGAAGACCTCGATGTCGGCGGCGTCGTGCTGGTGATAGAGCGTCAGATACGGGTTGTCCCAGTCGCCAAGCACGCCCAAGCGACGGAAGCCGGCCTTCTGGAGCTCGATGTTCTCGACAGCGAACTCGTTGCAAAGCTCGCGGATCTTGGCCGTGGAGGTCTGGTTGAACTTCTCGGTGCCGAGCTTTTCCTCGACCTTGTGCTCGATCGGCTGACCGTGGCAGTCCCAACCGGGGACATAGGGAACTTCGCAGCCCTGCATCATCCAGTAACGGTTGATCATGTCCTTGGAGATCTTGTTCATGGCATGGCCGATGTGGATCGGACCGTTGGCGTACGGAGGACCGTCGTGCAGCACGAACTTCTTGTGACCCTCGTTCTTCTTCAGAACCTGCTCGTAGACCTTGTTGTCCTGCCAGTCCTTGAGTCGCTTGGGCTCGGACTTGGAAAGACCGGCACGCATGGGAAAACCGGTCTTGGGCAGATTCATCGTCTGCTTGTACTCGTTTGCCACGGTACCCCTTTCATGTCGTGGGCGCGCACGCCCGATGGGCACCAAAAAAAGCGCCCGTCCCTGCAAGCTGGGACGAAGCGCCACAAAACGGGCTGCACGCCCGCAAAAGCTCTTCGCTTAACCACCCAGCTTAGATGCCCTCGCCCGCGTATTCGCGCGCTCGCATCCGTTACTCGGCTGGCCTGTATCGACGACCATCTCGGCGATGTCTACTAAGACGAACCTGCGCGGTACGTCCGTTGGGACCGCAGCTCCGGGGTGATTTTCATCGGTCGCATGCACGGGATCTCAGCGCTCCCCGCTCTCTGTAGCATGCGGACGGCCGACTACTCGTCCCCATCAACGCTTATGCGGAGTATGCTAGCACGTTCCGCGCCGGCGAAAAACCCTCAACACTGGTTTTATACGTTCGAAATTTCTCGCTATTACAGCCCCGCTCTAGGAGCAAAATACCTGAAAGCACTCTATCGAACGAAAGAAGGTTGCTATGCGCACGATTGGGATGAGCGACTACACCGTTGGCGAGGATTGCTTTGACGAGCTGCCCGCCGCACTGGCGGAGTACGGCGCGACAAAGGTCGCGATCATCGGTGGCAAGCGGGCACTGGCCGCAGCACTTCCCGGTATCGAAGCTGCGCTGGCGGGTACCGACGTCGAGATTTTGGAGACGCGCGTCTACGGCACCAACAGTACGCGCGCAAATATCGCCAAGGTTGTAAACTCCCCTGCCTGCCAGGAAGCCGATGTGCTCATTGCTTGCGGCGGCGGCAAGGCGCTCGATACCGTCAAGACGGCGGCCATCGAGCTCAAGAAGATCGTCTTTACGGTACCGACGATCTGTTCCAACTGCTCCGCCGCGACCGCCATTGCCGTTGTCTACAACGACGACGGCTCGCTCGAAGGCTATTCGTACCCCAACCGACCCGCGCACATCTTCATCAGCCCCAGGATCATCGCCGAGGCACCGGCAGAGTACTTCTGGGCCGGCGTGGGCGATGCCCTGTCTAAGCAGCCCGAGGTCGAATACGCCACGAGCGCCGGCAACCTAGAGCACACGGCAGGCCTTGGCCTGGCACTCGCCCACACCTGCTCCGAGCCGCTGTTTACCTATGGCGTCCAGGGTCTTGAGGATGTGCGCCAGAATCTGTCGAGCGAGGCCGTCAAGCAGATCGCGCTCGACATCGTGGTCAACACGGGCTATGTCTCGAACCTGACCAACCAGAACGATTACTACTACAACTCGAGCGTGGCACACGCGTTCTACAACGCTACCTGCAGCATTCCGCGTGAGGGCACCTACCTGCATGGCGAGGTCGTGAGCCTGGGCGTGCTGGTACTGTTCGCCTATACGGGCGATACCGAGAACCTTGAGCGCTACGCCGCCTTTAACAAGCAGATGGGGCTGCCCGTAACGCTTGAGCAGGTTGGCCTTACCGAGGCAGATATCCCGGCCCTGTGCGAATACGCGCACGCCACCAACGAGTGGAAGCAGGGAAACCCCGAGCCCTTCACCGACGAAAAATTCGCCGCCGCCATCAAGGCTGCCAACGCCTACGGCCACACCCTCTAGCTCTAACCCAAAACCACCACAAGGGAGCAGTACCTTTGTGGTGGTTTTTTATTTCTCCAGCATGCTGGGGTCGAACTCGCTAGCCGGGATCACGCGATAACCGTGGCGGAGCAGTAAATCAACGAAGACGCCGTTGCCCGCCGTAAGGGTGCCGCTGAATGTTCCGTCGTAGATGCGACCCGCGCCGCACGAGGGACTACGGTCCTGCAGGATGCACGCGGCGATCTCTTCCGGCCCGCCCGCCTGCTCGCACATATCGAGCGCTCGTTGGGCACCCAGGCGAAATTCGCGATCGACCGAGATGCCCTCGCAGGTACGAACCTCTCCGTTCACAATCTCGGACGGCTTGCGCGGCGTGGGCAGGCCCCCAAAGACCTCAGGGCACACCAAGAGGACCTCGGTCCCTGTACGCTCGCAGGCCTCGACCAACTCGCGATGGTAGTTGTCGAGCCCGTTATACTTGCAGCTCTCGCCCATCAAGCAGGCGCTCACCACGATCTTCATTTCCATCCCTCTCAAGCAAAACGCCCCATTTGAGAAAGCTGCTCAAATGGGGCGTCGGCGTTTACTGGCTCGGCCGCGGCTTTACTGCTGCTTTGGCATCAGCGGATTCTCGCGCGTAAGGAGATTCATAAACTCCTCGCCCGTGATGGTCTCCTTCTTGTACAGATAACGAGCCAGCTCATGGAGCTTGAACTTGTTCTCCTTGAGGATCTGCAGAGCGCGGTCGTGCGCATCCTCGATCAGCGTGGCGACAATCGCGTCCACGCGCTCGGCCGTACCGGGGGCGCAGGTGAGCGACGTGTCCTGGTTGAGGTACGCATTCTGAACGGTACCAAGCGCCATCATGCCAAACTCGTCGGACATACCAAAGCGCGTCACCATGTTGCGGGCGAGCTTGGTGGCCTGCTCGATATCGTTGGCGGCACCGGTCGTCATCTCGCCAAAGATGAGCTCCTCGGCCGCGCGACCACCGCAGTAGACAGCGAGCTTGTCCAGAACCTCCTGGCGCGTCGTCAGGAAGCGCTCGTCCTCCTCGACCTGCATGGTGTAGCCCAGAGCACCGCTCGTGCGCGGCACGATGGTGATCTTGGTGACCGGCGCGGAGCCCTTCTGGCGAGCGGCAACGATGGCATGGCCGATCTCGTGGTAAGAAACAACCTGCTTCTCGTGGTCGGACAGCACCGTGGACTTACGCTGCTGGCCGGCGATGACGACCTCCACCGACTCCTCAAAATCGTCCTGCGTAGCGCGCTTGCGGCCCTCACGGACGGCACGCAGGGCGCCCTCGTTGATGATATTGGCCAGGTCAGCGCCCGAGGCACCGGGCGTGGCGCGGGCAATCGCGGTCAGGTCGATCGGCGGCTGCGTCTTCACGCTCTTGGCATGCAGCTCGAGAATGTTCTTGCGGCCGGTCAGATCGGGCAGCTCAACGGGAATGCGGCGGTCAAAACGACCGGGGCGCAGCAGGGCCGGGTCAAGGCTGTCGGGACGGTTGGTGGCAGCGAGGACGACGATACCCTTGTGGTTATCGAAGCCGTCCATCTCGGTCAACAGCTGGTTGAGCGTCTGCTCGCGCTCGTCGTTGCCGCTAAAGCCGCCGCCGTCACGCTTTTTGCCGATCGTATCGATCTCGTCGATAAAGACGATGCACGGGGCCTTTTCCTTGGCCTGCTTAAACAGGTCGCGCACCTTAGCGGCGCCACGGCCGACGAACATCTCGACGAACTCAGAACCCGAAATGCTAAAGAACGGAACACCAGCCTCGCCGGCAACAGCCTTGGCTAGCAGGGTCTTACCGGTACCCGGAGGGCCAACAAGGAGAGCACCGCGCGGCAGCTTGGCGCCAATCTCCTCGTAGCGCTGGGGCTTCTCCAGAAAGTCGACGACCTCCTTGAGGGACTCCTTGGCCTCTTCCTGGCCGGCGACATCCTTAAAGGTCACGCCCACGTCCTTGGAGGCGATCACGCGCGCGCCGGACTTGCCCAGTCCACCGCCGCCAAAGCCACCGCCGCCAAAGTTCATCGAAGGACCGTCATCACCCATGGCCTTCTTCATGCGGCGGTTGAGCCACCAGCCGATCAGGAAGAAAATCGCCATGGGAAGGATGAGCGTAAGCAGGTAGTAGGTCATCAAACCCGAGTTTTTATCGGGAACGACCGACTCCAGCGAAGCGCCAGACTCAAGCACGCGATCGGTAAAGCCCGCATCGTTCGGCACACCGGTCGTCTTATAGGCGATGTTCTCGTCCTCGCCCTTCTTGGTGTAATAAATCGAGTAATCGTCCGTGTTGTACTCGACCTTGTCGACACTCTTCTTATCGAGCGCTTTGACAAACGTCGAGTAATCGGTCTTCGTAATCTGCTGCGTGTGACCGATGTTGGGGAACAGAACGGTCGAGAGCACGAGGTAGACGACGAAGGCGATGAGCACGTAGAGGATCATATTCCGTCTACGCTTGTTGTCATCCATCTCCATCTGCTTGAACTCCATCTACTGGGGTTAATAATGCATTCTAGAATACCCAACCCGGACGGCGATAAACCGACGCCGGGCACGAAAAGACAGAGATGGCATCACTGGAAGTCGGCAAGGTTCAAATCTATACGGGCGACAGCAAGGGCAAGACGACGGCTGCGTTGGGGCGCGAGAGGATGTCGAGGAACTGATTGCGATAAAGCCCGCCACCACGGAGCTCGTGCTCACCGGCCGGGGCTTGCTGCCCCCTCGCGAACCTCGCCGACCTTGTCACCGAAATGCGCCCCATCAAACACTACTTCGACGAAGGACTCCTAGCCCGCCAAGGTATCGAATACTAGCCATTGGGGACGTCCCGAATGGCTAGGCGGTGGCGCGGCCGAGCCAGTTGCCGCTGTGATGGTAGACGGTGAACATCATGGCGGTGATTACCCAGGTTACGGGGTAGACAAGCAGCAGGTGCTCAAGCGACGGATCGAACGGCATAATCGCAAACACCCAGATCACCCTGAGCACGACAGTGCCAAAAATCGTGAGCAGCATGGGCTGCAAGCTCACGCCGGCACCGCGAATGGAGCCCGACGCGTTTTCGATAATTGAGAAGATCGCGTAGAACGGCGCGATGAAATGAAGAATGGTCGTGGTGTACGCCGAAATCGAAGCGTCGTCGACAAACAAACGCGACAGAGGACCCGAGAACACCAGGAGTACGGCGGACAGGCCGCCAATGAGCATAAACGAAAGCACGAGCGACGTGTGATATCCCTTGCGCATGCGCTCGTAATTGCGCGCGCCAAAGTTCTGCGCCGAGAACGTAGTGATCGATACGCCGAGCGCCTCGGTCACCATCCAGATAATGCCATCCAGGCGCCCAGATAGACCCCAAGCAGTCGTGACATCGGCGCCAAAAGAATTAACCGACACCTGGATCAGCACGTTCGAGATCGAATAGGCAGCCGATTGAAAACCGAGTGGCAGACCACACGAGATCATACTCTTGCAAATACCGCGATCGATGCCGAGCTTAGACAGCGAAAGACGCCATGCACCCGGAGCGCGCATCATGCGCAACACGATCATCGTTGCATTGGAGCATATGGTCAGCGCCACTGCGATGCCGCAGCCCAGCGCCTCCATATGCAACACAGCGACAAAAATGATATCCAGCACCACGTTAACCAGGCAGCCAGAGGCAATGATCACGGCAGGCCCGCGCGTGTCGCCCACGGCGCGCAGCAGTGCCGTTCCCATATTGAGCAGCAGCGCTGCAACCATGGCGGCAAAATAACAACGAGCATAGGCCACGCCCTCGGCCAATAGTTCATGCGGCGTGTTCATAAGCACCAGCATGGGCTCAACGAACACTATGCCAAGAATCGAGAAAACGATACCGCCCACCAGCGCGAGCGTCATGGCTGTATGGACCGAACGACTCAGTCGCTCATCATCGTGCTGGCCAAAATACTGACCGGTAATGACCGCGCAGCCGGCGCCGACGCCAACGCAAAAGCCAATGCAGAGCTCGGTGAGCACCATCGTGGCTTGAATGCCACCCAGCGCGAGCTTGCCGCCAAACTGGCCAACGATATACGTACCGATAAGCGTGTAGGCCTGCTGAAAAAACGAACTAAAAAAGATGGGAACGCACAGCGACAGCAATTGCTGCCAAATGACTCCTTGCGTTACATCGATAGCCGTAGATTTCTTAGCCACACGCCCTCCCCACACGCATATGTCAATCAGCAAAACAGCAATTTAAAACCAAAGCCAAAACCAGCTTAGCACCGACTGGCAGCGACCGAAACACCCCGAATTAGAGCGCAGTGCGGAATAACTGCCTAGTGATACAAACCCGGCTGGTAGTGATACTCATTGCTCACGTGCGGGCACAGCTGCCAAAAGGCGACGGCACTCGCCGCGGCAACGTTGAGTGAATCGACCCCGTGCGCCATCGGAATACGCACCGCGTGGTCACAGCCGGCAATGGTCTTGGCGCCCAAGCCGGCACCCTCGGTGCCCATAAAAATCGCCAAGCGATCAATCTTCTGCAGCACAGGATCATCAAGCGAAACAGAGTCGTCCGTCAACGCCATAGCGGCACACGAAAAACCGGCATCGTGCAACGCGCTCAGACCATCATGCGGCCACACACGAGCCTCGCTGCCAATGCGCGTCCACGGCACCTGAAACACGGTGCCCATGCTCACGCGGGCCGAGCGACGATACAGTGGATCGCAGCACGTCGGGCTGACCAAAATACCGTCAACGTTCAATGCGGCAGCCGAGCGGAAAATCGCGCCAACATTGGTGTGATCGACAATACCCTCAAGCACGCACACGCGCACCGGACGACCCCCCGCCGCCTCGACGACGCCGCCCAAGAACTCATCAACCGGAATCTGACGCGGGCGACGGAACGCCGCGAGCGCACCGCGCGTCACATTAAAGCCCGTCAGTTGCTCCATGAGCTCCATCGAAGCAACGAACACGGGAACCGGACCCGCACCTTCGCGAACCGCCAGGCGCTCAAACAGCGGCATCATCTGGTCAAGCCAGCGCTCGCCCAAAAGAAAGCTCACCGGCTCGTATCCGGCGCGAACCGCGCGCTCGATAACCTTGGCGCTCTCGGCGATAAAAATGCCCTTCTGCGGCTCCAGCACGCAGCGAAGCTCACGCTCGGTCAGTCGCACGTAGGCATCGAGCCGCTCGTCCTCGAGCGAATCGATTCGCAGCACCTCAACGGCATCAGTCATAGCAGCCAGCCCGCACCTTTCTTTGCAGCACCTATACAAATATCGGGGCAACGCCATGCGCTGCCCCGCCGCTCATTCCAACCCGATAATACCGAAGGGATAATCGGGTTTACGCATCAACGCGACGATACGTCACGAACTCATATTTGAGGCCCTCATCGCCCTCTCCGGCAGCGACAACCGCCGATTTGCTGGCCCGCGCAATCTCCCACGCGGGATCGGCATCCAAATCGGGAAAGTACGTATCCACGTCATGCACGCAATGGTTATGCGTAACCTCGGCCTCGGCGCAATACGGCAAAAACTGCCGATACACCTCGCCGCCGCCAATCACCCACGCAACGGGCTCATCGGCCACGGCGGCCAAGGCCTCGTCAACGCTATGCACCACGTCAACGCCCTCGGGGGCAAAGCCCTCGTCGCGCGTGAGCACAATGTTGCGGCGATTCTTGAGCGGTCGTCCGCCGGGAAAACTCAACAGCGTCTTGCGTCCCATAATGACCGGGCAACCTTTGGTGCGCGCCACAAAATGACGCATGTCGGCACGGTTGGACACCACCATGTCGCCCTCGCACCCAATACCCCAGTCATCGCACACGGCGACGATAGCAGAAAGCTTACACGTCATGAGCGCCACCTACACCGCAATGGGAATGTTCTTGACCTGCGGGCCGTGCTCATAGCCCTCGACGATCAGATCATCGGTCGTAAACGCGTAGAAGTCATGCACATCGGGGTTGAGCGTTACCTTGGGCGCGGCAAACTGCGGACGCTCGATAAGCTCGCGGACGATATCGACATGACGGTCGTAAATGTGGGCATCGGCGATCACGTGCAGCAGCTCGCCGGGAATCATATCGACCGACTGCGCAACCATCATCAGCAAAATGGCGTACTGGCACACATTCCAGTTGTTCGCGGCCAAAATATCCTGGCTGCGCTGGTTGAGAATCATGTTGAGCGTCGGTTTGTCGTCCTGCGGGCGCTGCGTCACGTTATACGTCACGCCGTAGGCGCACGGATACAGGTGCATCTCGGACAGGTCGCTAAACACATAGGTGTTCGTCATAATGCGGCGGCTGTACGGCGTGTGTTTGAGGTCGTACAGCACACGGTCCATCTGGTCAAAGTCGCCCTCGGCATAATGGCTCTTCTGGCCAATCTGGTACCCGTAGGCTTTGCCGATGGAGCCGGTCTCGTCGGCCCACTCATCCCAGATATGGCTGTTGAGGTCATGCACGTTATTGGACTTCTTTTGATAGATCCACAGGATCTCGTCCATGGCAGACTTGAGCGCCGTACGGCGCAACGTGAGCGCCGGGAACTCCTCGCGCAGGTCGTAGCGCGCCGTGACACCAAAGTTTTTAATGGTATAGGCAGGGGTGCCGTCCTCCCACACCGGGCGGACCTTTTGGCCCTCGGTCGTGGTGCCATGGTCCAAGATATCGCGGCACATGGTTACAAACTGTTGATCAGCTTTGCTCATTGACCCTCCTGTCAGTCGCCTACAAGCGAGATTCATTGTAGCCCAGGCGCACGCAGCCCCACAGCCCAAACATAAGCCCTCAATTTCTGACATATGCCAGAAATTCATTGCGCAAATCTGCGCGTTCGCTATTCTATTGTTGACATATGTCAGATAAGGAGTGCGCATGGCAGGAAGACGCGAAAAATTGCGCCGTGTTGGGATCATCCCCGAATATCGCGGCTTTACCCCCGACGGCCTTGCCAGCGGAGACGCCATCGACATGACGATCGACGAACTCGAGGTGTTGCGCCTGTGCGACCTGGAAGGCCTCAATCAGGAGGCCGTCGCCCAGCAAATGGGTATCGCTCGTGCCACCGTGGCGGCCATCTGCAGCCGCGCGCATCGCAAGGTGGCAAACGCGCTGGTCAACGGTCGGGCACTCAGTATCGAGGGCGGTAATATCGCATACTCCCCCATCACCACAACGACGGCCGTATGGCCAGCAAAGGAGGTCGACACCATGAGGGTGGCAACCACGTACGACAACGGCAACATCTTTATGCACTTTGGCCGCAGCGAGCAGTTCAAAATCTACGACATTCAGGACGGCAAGGTGCTCAACGAGCAGGTCGTGGGCACCGGCGGCACCGGCCACGGTGCCCTGGCGGGCCTGCTCGCCAACGGCGGTGTGGACACGCTCATCTGCGGCGGCATCGGCGGTGGCGCCATCAACGCGCTTGCCCAAGCCGGCATCACGGTATACGCAGGTACCCAGGGCAGCTGCGACGCTTGCGTCGAGGCCCTTATCGCCGGCACGCTCGCACAGAACGGCGAGGCCACGTGCGGCTGCCACGGTCATGGCCACGACCACGCCCACGAACATGGCGAGTCCTGCAGCTGCCACGGTCATCACGAGCACGAGGGCCACGAGGGCTGCGGCTGCCACTAACGGCACGGTACCGCGAGCTCGGGACACGACGCTGCACGCAACCCAACAATCAAAACCAACAACAAAGGCCACCCGGTAGCTTCCGAGTGGCCTTTGCCATATCAAGCTGGAATTACAGCCCTATTATTTATTGCGCATCTGCGCTTCCATCTGGCGCAGCAGGTCCATATCGGACTTGGGACCGCCCGTGCCCAGGCCGCCCATGCCGCCCAGACCCATAGCGTCCAGGCCAGGGATGTTGGGCATGCGCATCTTCTTGCCCTTTTTGCCCTTTTTGCCCTTTTTGCCGCCGGCCTGTGCCTGATTGGCCATCGTGCGCATGCGGCCCATCATCTTGTTCATCTCGCCCCACTGCTTCATAAGGCTGTTTACCTCAGTGGGGGTCACACCGGCGCCCTTGGCAATGCGGGCACGGCGCTGGCCGTTGATGATGGAGGGACGCAGGCGCTCCTCCTTGGTCATCGACATGATGATGGCCTCATTCTTGTCGAAGATGCCCTCGTCCAGGTTGCCGCCCATCTGGTTGAGGGCGCGCTGGCCACCGGGGAGCATACCCAGAATGCCCTTCATGCCGCCCATCTTTTTGACGGCTTTCATCTGGTCGAGCATATCGTTCATGGTGAAGCCCTCGCGCAGCATACGCTCGGCAGCCTCGAGCTGCTCTGCATCGGCTGCCTCCTGGGCCTTCTCGATAATACCGACGACGTCGCCCATGCCTAAGATGCGCTTGGCCATGCGATCAGGATAGAACGGCTCCAGCGAATCGGGTTTCTCGCCCATGCTCACAAACTTGATGGGCTTGCCGGTCACCTGACGCACCGAAAGTGCGCCACCGCCACGGGCATCGCCGTCGAGCTTGGAGATAATCACACCGTCAAAGTCGGTGCGATCGGCGAAGGTCGAGACGACGTTGACGATATCCTGGCCGGTCATGGCATCGACGACCATCAGCACCTGGTCGGGCTTGACGGCCTTCTTGATGTCGACGGCCTCCTGCATCATCTGCTCGTCGATCTGAAGACGACCGGCGGTATCAACAATGACCACGTCGCGCAGGTGGTCGACGGCCTCCTGGATGGCACCCTTGGCGATGTCGACCGGGTGCGCGCCGTCACCGCGGAAGACCGGCACGCCGATCTCGCCACCGAGCGTGGCCAACTGGTCGGCAGCGGCGGGACGGTAGACGTCGCACGCGGCGAGCAGCGGCGAGCGGCCCTGCTTCTTGAGCAGGTAGGCCAGCTTTACGGCCGCAGTAGTCTTACCGGAGCCTTGCAGGCCCACGAGCATGATGACATTGGGAATGCGGTTGCTAAAGACGAGCTTGCTCTCGGTTGAGCCGAGCATCTCGGTGAGCTCGTCGAGCACGATCTTGACGACGTTTTGTGCCGGCGACAGCGACTCCATGACCTCAGCGGTCATGCAGCGCTCCTTGGTCTTGGCGACGAACTCCTTGACGACCTTAAAGTTAACGTCGGCCTCGAGCAGCGCCATGCGAATATCGCGCATGGCCGAAGAGATATCGGCCTCGGTCAGCTTACCCTTGCCGCGCAGGCGGTCAAATGTGTCGTTGAGGCGATCACTCAGAGAATCAAACACTAGTCACTCCTTAGTTGGACTCGCCCACCAGGGCGCGGCAGAAATCTTTGGCGTTAAACTCCTGCAGGTCATCAACCTGCTCGCCCACGCCGATGCGCAGGATCGGGAGCTTGAGCTTCTCGGCCACGGCCATGGCGATACCGCCCTTAGCCGTGCCGTCGAGCTTAGTCATGATAATACCGTCCAGACCCAGCGCCTCGTTAAACTCGAGCGCCTGGTTCAGACCGTTCTGACCAGTGGCGGCATCGATCACAAGCACGACCGAGACCGGCATGGGGCCGGCGGCCATATTGGCGGCGCGTTTACGGGTCACATTGACCACCTTGGCGAGCTCGCGCATGAGCTCGGGGCTCGTGTGCAGACGACCGGCGGTATCAATGAGCACCAGGTCGCTGCCGCGCTTATCGGCCTCGTCGAGCACGTCATAGCACACGCTCGCCGGATCGGAACCGCGGTCACGCTTGATAACCGGTACGCCGGCACGCTGACCCCACACATCGAGCTGCTCGATGGCGGCGGCGCGGAAGGTGTCGGCCGAACCGATGACCACGTTCTTGCCGCGGGCGGCCATGGCGCTCGCAATCTTGCCGACCGTGGTGGTCTTGCCGGCGCCGTTAATGCCCACAAACAGCACGCAGCTCGGCGTATCGGAGAACGGATCTCGCTCGATGGGCACAAAGTGCTGCTCAAGCTGCTCGGCCAGGGCGCGGCGAAGCTGCGGAGCGGTCTTGAGGTTCTTCTTGGCCGCGGCATCGCGCAGGTCATCGGAGACCTTGATAGCGACCTCGGCGCCCATGTCACCCATGACGAGGGTGTCCTCCAGGTCCTCCCAAAAATCCTCGTCGACCTCACCGCCAAAGTAGAAGACCTCGTTGAGGGCCTCGCGGCTGCGCTCAAGTCCGCGCGAGAGAGCATCGAAGAATCCCATTATGCATTCACGACCTTTCCGGTTTCGCGATCGAGTTTTTGCGAGACGACGCGACTGACGCCGTCGGCTTGCATCGAGACGCCATAGAGGACGTCAGCGTCCTCCATAGTACGGCGCTGATGCGAGATAACCAAGAGCTGCGTATCGGAACGCAGCACATCGAGGGCTCCGATGAGCTTGGACAGGTTAGCGTCATCAAGCGCCGCCTCGACCTCGTCCAGCACATAGAACGGAACCGTACGTGTGCGGTACACGGCAAAAAGCAGGGCGAGCGCCGTCAGACTCTTCTCGCCGCCCGACATGAGCATCATCTTGGTGATGCGCTTGCCGCGCGGCTGCGCCACGACCTCGATACCCGTCTCGGCAGGATGCTCGGGATCGGTCATCTCCAGATGAGCCTGGCCGCCCGGGAAGAGCATAGCGAAGATCTCGCGGAAGTTCGCGTCGACCTTCTCAAACGTCACCAGGAAGGCCTTCCGCATCTTGCGATCAATGGCCACCGTGATCTTGGTGAGCGCCTTGCGCGCGCTCTCCAGATCGGCCAGCTGCTCCTCGATGTAGTCGGCGCGGCGCTTGAGCTGCTCGTACTCCTCCATGGCAACTTGGTTAACGGGACCAAGGTTGTTGATCTGGCGCACAAGCTGGTTGAGTTCGCGCTCGGCGGCATCGCGGTCCGTGGGCACCGGAAGCATGAGCGCTTCCTCGAGCACCGTCGTGCCATCGGCGGTAATGGCCTTGATGGCAGCCTCGACCTGCACCTCGAGCTTGCCACGCGCGACCTTGAACTCGTTTTGCGCGGCGGAGGCGGTATCGACTCGCTCCTTAGCGCGGGCAACCTCTGCCTTGGCATCCTCGATGGTCTTCTTGAGCGAAGCGGAGTCCGCCTCCTCCAGAGAGGCCTGGTCACGCAGGCGCGCTGCCCAATCCGACGCGCGTTCCAACAGGGCAGAATAGCGTTCGTGCATGGGGTCGACGCGCAGGCGCAGCAGCTCGAGCGAGCGCGAAGCCTGGCGTGTTCCGCGGATACGACGGTCGATGCCCTCAAGACGATGCTCAAGGTCGGGCACGCGGCCCTTCAGCGAACGCAGGCGCTCGCTCGTCTGGGCCAGGCGCACCTTGGCATCGGCGAGCTTACCGGCGGCCTCGGAATCGTCACGGCGAACGCGATCGAGCTCATCGTTGGCCTCGGCAATCTGGAGACCCAGGTCGCTTGCCTGTGCACGCGCCTCGTCACGCGAACGGGTGAGCTCGTCAACGCGCGGGCGCGCGGCACGAACGGCCTCGGCAGCCTGCTCGCGGCGCTTGGAGATGCGCACGCGCTCGACCTCGGCATTGTTGGCGCTTTGCTCCAAGCGGCCGATCTCGGAGAGCAGCGAGCGGCGCTCGCCCTCAAGACGGGCGATCTCACCGGCGGCATCGCCCTCGGCGGCACGGGCCTCCTCGACGGCAACGTTGGCCTCGACGACTTGGTCCGAAGCATGCTCAAAGATGGCAGCCAGATCGGGTTCCAGGCCCTCGAGCTCACGGATGCGGCGCTTGCGCTCCAAGGCACCCAAAGCCTCGCCGGCATCAAGCCCCACGCGCACCAGGCCGCCGCAGGCGACGCGGGCGCCATCGGGGGTCACGTAAGTCACGCCTTCAACGACCGGCGCCGACAGCGCGGCAGCAAGATCGTCAACGACGTAATAGCCGCCGAGCAGCGCCTCGACGACGGGACCGTAGCCTGCGCGCACGGACAGACGATCAACCAGACGGGTACCGGAGGCGCCCTCAGCGGCGGTAGAGCCGCTCACGCCGCGCGCCACCAGCAGTGCCTCGCCCGAGGCCTTCTTTTGGTCCAGAGCCGCACGACCGGCACGCTCAAGCGTGGCGGCGTCATCAAACAGCAGCGCATCGATATCGCCGGCGAGCAATTGCTCAACCAGGCCCTCAAGCTCGCGCGGGGCCTCCAGCACGTCGCCCAGACGACCCAAGACATCGTCGCCCAGCGCACCCACCAGACGGCTCACGAGCGGCGAGCTGTCGGCCATGCGGGCATCAAACTTCTTTTGGCTGGCAAGCTCCGAGCGCACCTCGGACAGCTTGTTGCGTGCCTCGCTCTCACGGGCACGCAGGTCCTTCAGGGCCGCGCGTGCCGTCTCGGTGGCCTCACGCGCATCGACCTGAGCCTGGCGCGCTTCCTCAAGAGCGCCCTCAAGCTCCTCGGCGCGGTCGCGACGGCTCTCGAGCGAAGCCATGACCTCCTCGAGCTGCTCGTCGATCTGCTCCAGGCGCGAGGCATACATGTTGTCCTCGACCTCGGCATTGCTCAGCGAGTCCTTCACCTTGGCGAGCTCGAGCGCGGCGTTGTCGGCCACGCGCTGCACATCGCGTTGCTCACGCGTAAGCTGCGAAATCTGATTGTCGAGCGCCACGCGCCGCTCGTGGAGCTCTGCGGCGGCAGGACCAGCGGCGTCAACGTCCTCCTGGGCCTGCATGTGCGCGCCGGTCACTTCCTCAAGCTGCGCACGCGCGTCCTCGAGCTCCTCGACCACGCGACGACGCTGATGCTCGGAGCTCGAAATCTGCCCGCGCATGTCAGACAGGCGCGACACCATGTTGTGACCCTTTTCCTCGAGCAGGCGCATGTCGGAGTTAATACGGCCGACCACATCTTGCATATGGCGGCGCTGCTCGCCCAAGTCGCCCACAAACAGGCCCTTTTCCTCAAGCATAACCTGGAGCTTCTCGAGCTCGCGCTCCTTTTCGCTCATGCGGTACTGCGCAAGCTCCAGCTCGGCAGCACCTTCCTTGGAGCGGCTCTCCAGGTCGTTCCACTGCGACTGCAGCGAACGAAGCTCATCGACAGCCAGCATCTGCGTAAGCTCGTTCGCGCGCGAGGACAGCTCTTTGTACTTGCGCGCGCGATCGACCTGACGCTCCAGCGGTCGCAGCTGACGGGCGATTTCCTTATTGATGTCGCGGGCACGCATCAGGTGCTCGTCCATCGACTTAATCTTTTTGAGCGCTCGCTCCTTGCGGCGCTTGTGCTTGGAAATGCCGGCGGCCTCCTCGATGAGGGCGCGACGCTCCTCGGGGCGGCTCTGCAAAATGGCGTCGAGCTTGCCCTGGCTGATGATGGAATGCGTATCCTTGCCCAGGCCCGAATCGTGCAGGATGTCCTGAATGTCCATCAGGCGGCACGGACTCGAGTTGATGAGGTACTCGCTTTCGCCCGAGCGATACATGCGACGGGTGATGGCGACCTCGTCAAAGTCGACGGGCAACATATGGTCCGAGTTATCGAGCACCAGCGTGACCTCGGCGACACCCACCGGCTTGCGCGCCGACGAGCCCGAGAAGATGACATCCTCCATGGCCTGGCCGCGCAGCTGCTTGGCGCTCTGCTCGCCCAGGACCCACAGAATCGAGTCAGAGATGTTCGATTTTCCCGAGCCGTTTGGACCGACGATGACGGTCAGGCCCGGCTCAAACGTCATATGGGCGCGGTCGGCAAACGACTTGAACCCCTTGAGCGTAAGGGACTTGAGATACACGGTTCCTCGCTTACACGTGCTTCTTGTTCAGAATCACGCCGTTGGTGGTGTAACCCATGCGGTCGAGCGCTTCAAGCGCGGCAGCTCCCTCGGCTTCCTTCTTTGAGGAGCCGGAGCCGCGACCCTGGCGAATACCATCGATCAAAACCACAGCGGTAAAGGTGGGCGCATGCGCCGGGCCCTCGGAGCCAACGAGCTTGTACGCCGGGGGCTCGTGACCGTCGGCTTGCACGCACTCCTGCAAAAACGACTTGGGGTTCGCAGGATGCTCGGCACGCTCGGAAGCCAAATGCGGCTTAAGCGTACGGTGAATGAACTCCGCCGCAACGTCCCAGCCGGCATCCAGGTACAGCGCGCCCACGAGCGACTCATAGACGTTCTCGAGGGCCGAATGCAGGCCGCGCGCACCGGTACCGGTCTCGGAGGCACCAAAGATAATGATGTCGTCGATGCCCAACTCGTGAGAAACCTCGGATAGCGTGGCGCCCGAGACGAGCGACACCTTCAAGCGAGTGAGCTTGCCCTCGTCAAACTCGGGATAGGACTCAAACAGGGAGCGTGCGACCACAGCGCCCAAAATGGAATCGCCCAAGAACTCAAGGCGCTCATAGCTGGCAGAAACCGGCTGGCCCTCGACTGCCGAGGGATGCGTAAGGGCCGCGCGCAGCAGCACCTTATTGTTGAACTCGTGGCCCAGGATTTCCTGGGCGCGCGTAAGTCGTTCGGATAAAGCCAAGACTTAGGCCTCCTTGGCAGCTTCGATAGCGTCGACGGCGTCGGCGACAGAGTTGAGCGAGAGCAGGGTCTCGTCATCGATCTCGAGGTTGAACTCGTCCTCGATAGCCGTAACCAGCTGCAGGCGCTCGAGCGAGTTGGCATCGAGGTCGTCAAAGGTGGTCTCCTCGCTAATTTCGGCAACATCGACGCCCAGAACGTCAGCAGCGACCTCGGCGATCTTGTCGAAGATTTCGGAGCGGTCCATAGCGCTTCCTCTCATAGTACATGAATACCAAAAGAATGGTACCGCCCGGGCGGTACCAAGACACGGTTCTGATTCTACCCCACGACGTGCGCCGCGAAGCACATAACAGCGCTCTAACTCGCTCTTACAAAACGATACTGTCCATAGAGTTGGCGACATTCTCGACCAGCCCGGCGCGCACGGCTTCGGCCGCCGCGAGCGTACCGTTTTTGACAGCCTCGACCGAGGTGGCGCCATGGCCGATCAGGACCACGCCGCGCAGGCCCAGAAGAATCGCGCCGCCCTTGGCGTCGCCAGAGAGCTTGGCCTTAATCTCGCGCATCTGCTTTTTGATGAGCAGCGCGGCGATCTTGGTGCCGAGCGAGGCCATAAAGGCGCCCTTGAGCTCCTGCAGCAAAAACTTGGCAGCGCCCTCGGTAGCTTTGAGAGCGATATTACCCGACATGCCATCGGCAACGACGACATCGAAGTTACCTGAGGTGAGGTCGGTGCCCTCGCAGTTACCAACAAAGCCGGGAACGGCGGCCTTCATAGCAGGGAAACAGGCCTTGGTAAAGTTGGAGCCCTTCTCATCCTCGGTGCCATTGGCAAGCAGGCCCACGCGAGGATGCTCGATGCCCAGGACGACGCGGGCATAGGCGCTACCCATCTGGGCAAAACGCACCATGTCATCGACCTCCACATCGGGGTTGGCGCCCATATCGCACAGCACCGTCAGACCGCCAGCGCGATTGGGCAGCGCATTGGTCAGACAGGGGCGCACCGGCTGCTTTTTGCCTTCGGCCTGATACCTAAACGGCGTCACGTAGGCGGTGGCAGCGGCGGTCATGGCGCCAGTGGAGCCGGCGGAGAAGAACGCATCCGCGTTGCCCTTCTTAATGGCGCGGCAAGAAAGCACGATCGACGACTTACGCTTGGTCATCACGGCGCGAATGGGATCGTCATCCATGGCGATAACGTCAGGTGCCTCAAGGGCCTCAACACGTGCATGGGAAGCTGCAAAGGGATTGACGATTTCGGCCGGGCCAGCCGCCAAGACCTCGATATCGGGATCGGCGGCAAGCGCAGCCTCGATACCATCGAGAACAACCTGAGGTTTCTCGTCTCCGCCCACAACGTCTACACAAACGCGAACGTTACTCATATACATGCTCCTTATACAAAAATGGCCGACTCATTGAGCCGGCCATTGTGGTTCCATTTGGAACGGCATCGCATCCAGAGTATACCGTTACTCGGTAACGATAACCTCGCGGTCCTTGTAGAAACCGCAGCTGGGGCACACGTGGTGCGGAAGCTTGACAGCGCCGCAACGGGGGCACGTGGACTGAGCCGCAGCCGAGATCTTCATGTTGGCGGAACGACGGGTGTGAGTGCGGATACGACCCTGCTTTTGTTTAGGTACGGGCATAGTGACCTTCCTTATGAACTATCCAGTGTGGCGATTACGCGCAAGTAGCGATACTACCACAGTTTTACTCATCAAGCTTGAGATTCTTCAATGCTGCAAATGGATTTTCCGTGGCAGCGGCCCATTCTGCCTCTGCCTGGGCGGCGCAATCGCATTGCTCGACGTTGAGATTGCAACCGCATGTGGGGCACAGACCGCGGCAATCGGGCTTGCAGAGCACCACAAACGGCGTGTCCATGACGACCGCGTCGTTGATGGGCTCACCCAGATCGACGATGCGGTCCTCACACAGGAGCTCGTAGCCGTCCTCGTAGGCCTCGGGATCCTCGGGCTCCTCAAAGAGGTAGAACTCCTCGATCTCGCCGGCGATATCAAACGAGGCGGGCTCCAGGCAACGGTCGCACTCGCCGGTGGCGTGCGCGCGGACCATGCCCGTGAGCAAGACACCGGTACCGGCATTGGTAAAGACAACGTCGTAGTCGATGCCGTCCTGAAGCTGGTACTCCTTCTCGCCCACCGTGTAGGTGGCGACATCGACCTTACCGGTCAGCGGATACGAATCTCCAGGAAACTCGAGCTGCTCGGAAAGATCGACGGTAACGCTCGGGAACTCAGCCATTACCACTGACCATTCTGTTGGGCGGCACCCTCGTTGAGCTGCTGACGGCAACGGGTAACGGTGCCAGTCAGGCTCTTGAGGTTCTCCTCCAGGTGCGTAAAGACCTGCTCCGCGTAGTCCTCGGCAGCATAACGCGTCTCGCGCTCGTACTGCTGGGCACGATCGCGGATGTCGTCGGCCTGCTGCTGCGCAAGGCGGACGATCTCCTGCTCACCGGCAATGGTGAGGGCCTGCTGCTGAGCGTCGGCGATGATGGAATCAGCCTGAGCGGCGGCGGAAGCCATAAGCTCCTCGCGCTCCTTAAGGATACGGCGGGACTTCTGCCACTCCTCGGGATAGCTCATGCGGATCTCGTCGAGGATATTGAAGAACACGTCGGCGTCGATGACCTTGAACTGAGCGTTCTTGCCGAAAGGCGGCTTGGCTTCCTCGATCAGCCCTTCGAGCTCATCGACCAAGCTGACGATCCTATCGCCAGGAAAATTCTCGCCCGGCATCCGGTCTCCTTTCATAGGTAACATATCATCGTGCTAGTTTACCACATGCCACCAGGCAATAAAAAACGTCACGAAAAGCGATGTCTGAGCGCTTCGACCACGTTGGGCGGCACAAACGTCGATACATCGCTGCCGAGCGAGGCGATCTGGCGAACGACCGAGCTCGAGATGTAACCGTACTGCGGAGCACTCATGACAAAGATGGACTCCAGCTCGCTATCCAAGCGATAATTGAGGTCGGCCTGCTGCAGCTCATACTCAAAGTCGGTCATGGCGCGCAGGCCCTTGACCACGGCCCCCGCCCCCTGCTCACGAGCGAAGTCGACCAAGAGGCCGGTAAAGGGCAGGACTTCGACGCCGTCGATATTACCGAGCGCCTCGCGGGCTAGCGCCACGCGCTCATCGAGCATAAACGTGGTGCCCACACCGTTTTTACCCTGCGACTCTGCAACAGCGACGATCACGCTGGGAAAGATGCGGCGGGCGCGGCGGATCACATCGATATGGCCAAACGTGATGGGATCGAAGGTGCCCGGGACGATCACGCGGTTGATGGTGTCACTCATGAGCATCCTCCTGAAACGTCGTGGCATCGTTGTTGTCAGCATCGGTGCCGGCGCTATCGCCCTCACCGTCGTCATCGCCGACCCAACGAAGCAGGTCGACCGAGGTAATGCCGTAGCGCTTTTCACGTACAGTCTCAAAGCCTGCCGGATGCGCGCCCGCATCGGCGACGGCATGCTCAAACAGGGCAAAGGCCCCGGGCGTCAGCAGTCCCTGCTGAGAAAGATTTTGCAGCAGTTCCTCGACCGGCTCGGCACCAAAAGCATAGGGCGGGTCGAGCAGGACCAAATCAAAGGGGCCGCCCGGTACACGACCGCGCGAGGCACTTGCCAGCATGTCGCCCGTGACCACACGCCAACGCGCACGGTCACGGCAGAGCGACTCGATATTCTTGGTAATGAGCCGCGCGGCGTTGCGATCGATCTCAAACGTCGTGAGCGAGCGGGCCCCACGAGAGAGCATCTCTAACCCTAAGGCACCGGAGCCGCCAAAGGCGTCCAGCACACGAACCTCGTCCAAATCGAAATCGAATGCCGACATGACCATAGATGCGCACGCCTCGCGCACGCGATCAGTCGTGGGGCGGGTGACATCGCGACCACGGGGCTCCTCGATCTTACGACCGCGCCATTCGCCGCCGATGATTCTCATCCTCCGCTGACCTCCTTAAAGATATGTCGATAACGCATGGCGACCGCATCGCGAAGGGGGCGCGTCGCCACAGAGTCAAGGTTGCAAGCATACCGCAAGAGCTCGACCGCGTCCAAATGGGCCCATTCGATAAGGTCCTCATCGGCATCCAGGTCCACAAAGCGCAGGGTCACGCCACCGTGCTGACGGTACCCCAGGATTTCGCCCTCGTGACGCAGACGCAGGTCCATCTGGGCAAGCGTAAAACCATCCGAGGTCTTTTCGAGCGACTGGAGACGGTCTTGTGCCGCCGAGGCGCCGCCATTGCCCTTGGAGTGCGTCATGACCAGGCACGTGCCCGACACGCTGCCGCGGCCCACGCGACCGCGTAGCTGATGCAGCGCCGCCAAGCCAAACCGCTCACCGTTCTCGATGACCATGACGGTGGCGTTGGGCACGTCGACGCCCACCTCGACCACCGTAGTCGAGACGAGCACGTCAATCTCGCCACGCTTGAAGGCGTCGATCACGCGATCCTTCTCCCCCGCTGGCATACGGCCGTGAAGGCGCTCGATGGCAAGACCCGGCAACGCCAGACGCAGGCGATCGAGCTCGGTCGCCGTATCGTGCAGCGGCACAGGCACGGTCACGCGGCCCTCGTCGTCGCGGGCGATACCGGGCACGTCTTCAAGCTCATCGGCCGAGTCACTCGGCTCCACGAGCGGGCAAATCACGTAGGCCTGCTGACCCTTTTCATGCGCCTCGCGGATGGCGCCATAGGCGAGGTCACGGCTCGACTCGGTGAGCACGCGTGTCGTCACGCCAGCACCAGGGACGGGCCGATGGCGAATGATGCTCGTGTCCAGATCGCCGTAGACCGAAAGCGCCAGCGTACGCGGGATGGGCGTCGCCGTCATAACGAGCAGATCGGCACCCGGCCCCTTCGCGCGTAGGGCGTTGCGTTGGCCCACACCAAACCGGTGCTGTTCATCGATGACCACGAGCGACAGATGCTTGAACGCAACGTTATCCGAAAGAACCGCGTGGGTGCCAAAGAGCACGTCAAGCTCGCCCGATTCCAGCTGTGCATGGATGCGCTCGCGCTCTGCGGCCGGCGTGGCACCCGTCAGAAGTGCCCAGGACATGCCGGCCTGCGAGAGCAGAGGGCCGGTCTTATCGGCATATTGGCGCGCCAGCACGCCCGTGGGCGCCATAACGCAGGCCTGCGTGCCGCTATCGGCAGCCACAGCCAGCGCGCAGGCGGCAACGGCGGTCTTACCGGTACCGACATCGCCCAGCAGCAGACGGTTCATCACGCGCCCGCCATCGCACATGTCATGCAGGATGTCTTGGAATGCGGCCTCCTGCTCGTCGCTCAGCGAAAACGGAAGGGCCTGTTTAAGCGCGCCCAGATGCTCGCCCGCAGTGTGGGCATAGGGCACCACATCGACCAGGCCGCCGTCGTTGCGCAGACGCAGCGCCAGCTGCAGGTAGAGGCACTCCTCGTAGGCAAGACGCCGGCGTGCGATGTCGCGCTCAGCCATGCTCGAGGGAAAGTGGATCGAACGCAACGCGCGGGCATTGCTCATGAGCTTCCGCTTTGCGCGCAGCGGCGCGGGAATCGGATCGAACGGATTGCCGACGACCTCGAGCGCGCCGCTTACGATGCGGCGCATCCACGCCTGGCTCACGCCATCACTCACGTAATGGACCGGCAGGATGGTGCCTGCGGCACGCCCGTCCTCGAGCTTTTCAAAGTGCGGCGAGGCCATCTGCTTAAAGCCGTAGGCAAACTCGACCTTGCCCATCACGGCCAGGCGGTCGCCCTGCTTAAGCTGCTGGGCAATCCAGGGCTGGCGGAAAAAGGCGACCTGCAGCACGCCCGTCTCGTCAACAAGCGAGACCTCGGTCACCTGCATGCGCGGACGCGGCTGCTTTTGGACGATACGGTCGACCGTGGCGATGATGGTGCACACGGTACCGATGGGCGCCATCTCGATAGACCAAGAACGGGTAAAGTCGAGGTATCGATGAGGGATATGGAGAAGGAGGTCCCCCACCGTCCGAATTCCCAGACGGCGAAGGGCCTCCTCACGTTTACCCGAAACATATTTGAGTCGCGCGATATCCTCGTCGAGCGCATTGCTCTGGGCAAAGCGCTCCGAGACGCGCGGCACGGAGCACAGCTCGGACATGGGCAGTTGCCTACTCGATCGAGAAGATCACGGGATAGAGCGGCTGCTCGCCACGATGGGCGTCAATCTCCAGATCGGGCTGAGCCTCCTCGATAGCGTCGACGATCTCCTGGAAGGCCTCATCGGACAGCTCCTCGCCGGCCAGAATCGTCAGCGCGTCGCCCTCCTCTTCCTCCTGCATGCGGTTGATGCAGTCGAGCGTGACCTGCTTCACGTCGGAACCGACCACGTCGATGGAGCCGGCGATGATACCCATGACGTCACCGGAGTGAATCGGAGAACCGTCAGAGGCACTGGAGTCGCGCACGGCGCGGGTGACCTCGCCATCGCGGACCTCGCTGATGGCGTCGACCATGGCGGCGACGGTATCCTCGAGCTCGGAATCGGGCAGGACCGCGAACAGCGCGGAGAAGGCCTGCGGGACGGTCTTGGTGGGAACGACGGCGACCTTCTTGTCGGTGCAGGCTGAAGCAGCAGCCTCAGCGGCCATGCGGATGTTGCCGTTGTTGGGCAGGATGATGACCGAGGTCGCGTTGACCTGGTCCACCGCGCCCAGCAGGTCGGCGGTCGAGGGATTCATAGTCTGGCCACCGGACACGATCACGTCGACGCCGAGGGACTTGAGGATGTCGGCCTCGCCGGAACCGGCGGCAACGGCGACAAAGCCCAACGCCTTGGCGGGCTCGGCGGCCTTTTCCTGATCCTCGTGGATCTTGGCGGTACGGTCGTGGGCCTCCATCTCCATGTTGTGGATAAAGACCTCATAGATCTGACCGAGCTGCAGCATGTGCTCGAGCACCAGGTTGGGGGTGTTGGAGTGCACATGGATCTTGTAGTCGGGATAGGCGCCCACGAGAAGCTCGCAGTCGCCCATGGAACCCAGGAACTTAAGGCACTCGTCCTCGTCAAACGGGGCGTCGGCCTTAAACAGGAACTCGTTGCAGTAGCGGAACTCCGAGCCCTCCCAATCGTCGTTGGCCTCGATCTCAACGCGACCAAGGGCCGCGTCGCGGGCAGAGACAGCGGAATCAAACGTGGCGGAGAAATCCTCGACAACGGTGCTGCGGCCAAGTGCGGCGGCAACAAAGTTCTCCAGGAAGATGGCAAAGCCGAAGGCGCCTGAGTCGACCACGCCGTTCTCTTTGAGGACGGGCAGCAAGTCGGGCGTGCGGGCGACGGACTGGTACGCCTCGACGACGATAGCATCGAGCGCATCCTCGGCCGAGAACTTCTTCTTCTCGCACTCATCGGCCTTGGTCGAGACATCGCGCAGGACCGTGAGGATCGTGCCCTCGATGGGCTTGCGGACAGCCTGGAAGGCGACCTTGACGGCACGACGGAAGGCGAAGGCAATGTTGGCGGACGTAATAGGCTCGTCGGCAGAGACAAGGCCCTCGGCCACGCCGCGAAGAATCTGCGAGGTAATAACGCCGGAGTTACCGCGAGCGCCCATGAGAGAGCCGTGGGTGATGGCACCGGCGATGGCCTCCATATCGGCATCGGCGGGAAGGGCAGAGAGCTCCTTGGTCACCGAGGCGAGCGTGAGCGACATGTTGGTGCCGGTATCACCATCGGGTACGGGGAAGACGTTGAGCTTGTTGATCTCCTCGGCCTTGTCGGAAACGGCAGCCGCAGCGATCGGAAAACAGGTGCGAATGGTCTTTGCAATCATGGGTATTTGAATCTCCGTTTTCGGATGCTAGTTCAGACGGCTCTTGAGCGCGTCGATATGGATGCCGATCTTAAGGCTGGCGGGATCGATCTGGGCGATCTCCTGCAGAGTGAAGGCAACGGAGCTCGAAAGATTATGGCAGACGGACTTCATGTTGACGCCGTTCTCGAGCACGACGTGAAGATCGACCGTAAGGCCGTTCTCGTCGGCGGAGACAAGCACGCCCTTGCGGAGGCGCTGACCGGCAAGCAGGCGCACGCTCTCGGCGCCCTGGAGCTGCTCAGCCATACCGACAACGCCATAGCACGTCATCGCGGCATAACCGGCAATATCGGCAATAACGTCGTTCGAGACGCTCAGGCTGCCGTTAATGGTCTCAGACACAAGAATCTCCTTTTCTTGGTGCTCGCGGCACCATGTCGTGGGAGCAATCATTGCAATATTCTACAACGACCGCGGCATGTTGAGGTGGCGGGCCTCGGGATTACATCCTCGACACGAAATGTTGATATGGTAACGTTCGCGAACGGCGATCGCGGCATGAAAAAACCCGCCGCATAAGCGACGGGTTTTACAACCTGGCTCCCCGGGTAGGACTCGAACCTACAACAGCGCGGTTAACAGCCGCGTGCTCTACCATTGAGCTACCGAGGAATTTAAAGCCCAACGGAAAGGGCTGGAAAATTCTGGCTCCCCGGGTAGGACTCGAACCTACAACAGCGCGGTTAACAGCCGCGTGCTCTACCATTGAGCTACCGAGGAATAGGTGCATGCTCTCAAGCAACGAAGTTTATTATACGGACGAATCAGCTCAGGGCAAGAACTTTTTTAAGAAATTTTCCGACCCAGTCATTGGGGACGTTCTTAAACGACTAGTCATTCAAGAACGTCCCCAATGACTAGTCGTTTAAGAACGTCCCCAACGACTACATGAAAGCGCCCCCAGGCAGATGTGCTTGAGGGCGCTTCTTGCTTGACTAGCTTTCGATGTAGTCCTTGAGCTTGCTGGAACGGCTCGGGTGGCGGAGCTTGGCCAGGGTCTTGGACTCGATCTGGCGGATACGCTCGCGCGTGACGCCAAACTCGCGGCCGACTTCCTCGAGCGTGCGGGGATGTCCGTCGACAAGGCCAAAGCGCAGCTCGATAACCTTGCGCTCGCGATCGGCAAGCGAGTCGAGCACCTGGGTGAGCTGCTCCTGCAGCATGGAGAAACTGGCGGCATCGGGCGGAACGATGGCCTGGGAGTCCTCGATGAAGTCGCCCAGCTGGGAATCCTCTTCCTCGCCGATCGGGGTCTCGAGCGACACGGGCTCCTGCGAGATCTTCTGGATCTCGCGGACGCGGTCGGCGCTCATGTCCATCTCGGCACCGATCTCTTCGGGGGTCGGGTCGCGGCCCAGGTCCTGAAGGAGCTGACGCTGCACGCGGACGAGTTTGTTGATAGTCTCGACCATGTGCACGGGAATACGGATGGTACGGGCCTGGTCGGCGATAGCGCGCGTGATGGCCTGACGGATCCACCACGTGGCGTACGTGGAGAACTTAAAGCCCTTCTGGTAGTCGAACTTCTCGACGGCGCGGATCAGACCGAGGTTGCCCTCCTGGATCAGGTCCAGGAACAGCATGCCGCGACCGACATAGCGCTTGGCGATGGAGACGACCAGACGCAGGTTTGCGCTGATGAGCGCCTGCTTGGCTTCGAGGCCCACGTTCTCAATACGCGTAAGACGACGCATCTCGGCACGCGTGAGTTCGAGCTCACCAGCATCGGCAGCCTCGAGCTTCTCGGTGGCCTCGAGACCCGCCTCGATCTTCATAGCCAGATCGACCTCTTCGGAGGCGGTCAACAGGTCGACCTTGCCGATCTCCTTGAGGTACATACGAACCGGATCGCCGGTCAGCATCACCGTGGAGGCATCGATGCCGCGCACGCGCGAACGCGAACGGGACGTGCGCACGGTGCGCTTCTTCTTGCTCTTGGAAGAACCCATCTCGGCGTCGGCCTGGCGGGCCATCTTGAGCTCGTGATCGTCGAGCGAGCCGGAATCGTGCTCGTCGTCGTCATCGAAATCGTCGGTATCAGAATCGGTATTGTCATCGTCGACGTCCATGGGGGCGTCGTCGTTACCGCTCGCGGAGATAATCTGGATGCCGCTGTTGCGCAGCGCGGAATACACCGCGGTGAGCTGCTCGTCAGAAACATCGATATCCTTCAGGGCGACCTGAATCTCGTCCTCGGTTACCGAAGTCCTGTTTGAGCCGTTGCCCATGAGCTTTGCAACGTAGGATTCCAGCCCAGTACCCGTGCTCTCAGTCTTTTTTGGCACAGATTCTCCCTTCGTAGTCCACAGGACTCAATACTTTAGCACACACAAAGACGTCTATACCCAAAATAAAGACAGGATATAGGCGAGAATACGCTGGTTGACCACAACATCTAGGCCTGATCGGCACCTGCGGTCTCCAAACCGATCAAACGGAACGGGTCGGCCACGCCACCAATCGACTTTTGGAGCTCGCGCTGGCGCTGTGAATCTTGCACCGCCTGCATAGTCAGCACGCGACGGGCCTCATCGTCGAGTGAACGGTCCTGACGCAACTTGGCCTGCGCGGCTCGCATGCGACGTTTGATGGTGTAGAGCTCGAGCGTATCGAGCATAAAGACGATGTTCGTCTCGGTCGGGTGCTTACTCGTTGCCGAGATGCGCCCGGCGCTGACAAGCGATGCCGCCTCGGGACACACCGCGCGTGCCGCATCCATGCATGCCGCAGGATCGGTTCCCGGCGGCGTTGCCAGCACGGCCCACGCAATGGACTCGTGACGCGGGTCGACCCACTCGATAGAACAAATGCGATCGGCATACGTGCGGAACAGGTCGGGGTAGCTCGTGAGCATCGTCAGCAGCTCACGCTCCCCCGCCAGGGATTTCCGCTCCAGATCGGTCAAAACAATCGGCATCGACGGAGCTGCCGCCGCACTTGAGCTATCGGCAACGGGTGCCGCGCTTTCCATCCCCGCTGGCACATCGATTGGCGGCAGATCCTCGTCGACCTCCACCGGCGCTGCCCCATAGGCATCAAGCGGAACGTAGTCGTACGGGTCCTCCTCGACCGGTGCGGACACCGGCGGCGTCGCGCCCGCGGCCCAGGCACCGCGACCGGCACTGCGCGCACCGGCCGCACCGCCGCCCGAACTTCGTCCCTGCGAACCGCCCGCGCGCTCGGCTTGCGCGCGTTGACGCTCGTAGCTCTGCTCACGCCGGCGCTCGGCGTCCTCTCGCTTGGCGACATCGCGAAACACACGGCCGGAGCTCGCACGCACGGTCTCCAGGTCCAAACCCAGCAGATCGGCAATCTGGATAAAGTACGTGTCGATCATATAACTGTCACGCAGCGGGTAGATGAGCGTCAGCGCGTCCTCGAGCGCTTTGGCGCGACCGCCCGGCGTGGTAATGTCGCTCGACTCCTGCAGCGAACGATAGACAAAGTCCATGAGGGGCTCGGCCGCGTCAATGCGCGCCTGAAGTTCCTGGCCGCCATGCGCCGTGATGAACTCCATGGGGTCGTTGCCGTCGGGAAGCACCACGCAACGAAGGTCCATCGAATCCTGCTCGATAAACTGAATCGCGCGACGGGCAGCCTTTTGACCGGCAGCGTCGCCATCGAACATATATACAATGCGCTTGGCAAAACGGGTGAGTGTCTTAACGTGATGTTCCGTCAGCGCTGTGCCCAGCGTGGCGACGACGTTTTTGATCCCTGCCTCCCAGCAGGCGATGCAGTCGGTATAGCCCTCCACCACAATGGCGGTATCCTGCGCGACGATAAACTCCTTGGCCCAGTTAAAGCCATAGAGGTTTCGTTTTTTATGAAACACACTCGTCTCGGCCGTGTTGAGGTACTTGGGCTGACCATCGCCCATGATGCGCCCGCCAAAGGCGATATTGTGACCCTGCTCATCAAAGATGGGAAACATCACGCGGTCGTAAAAGCGGTCCGCGAGCTGTCCGCGCCCGCGGCTCACGGCCACGTTGGCATCGATCATCTCCTGCGGGGTAAAGCCCGCCTGCGACAGGTGCGATACCAGCGCGTTGTGACCCGGCGCAAAGCCCAGGCAGTAGCGGCGACAGACATCTCCGCCCATGCCACGACTGGCAAAGTACTCGCGCGGACGGCTGTCCTTACCGCGCATAAGCATGGTGTGGTAGAACTGAGCCGTCTCGGCGCACAGGTCGTAGATGCGGGCACGCTTGGTGCCGCGATCGCGCTGCGCACCGGTATCGTGCAGTTCAATTCCCGCACGGTCGGCCAGGTAGCGGATCGACTCGGGAAAACTCAGGTTCTCGCGCTTCATGATATAGGTAAAGACGTCGCCGCCCTCACCGCAGCCAAAGCAGTGCCACACCTGCGTGGCAGGAATAATGTGAAACGATGGGGTCTTTTCGCCATGAAACGGGCAGCAGCCCCAAAACTCATGGCCGCGGGGCTTGAGCTCA
>CABRFZ010000022.1 GCA_902470365.1 uncultured Collinsella sp.
GAGACCGCGGTCACATGACCACCCCCGGACGCCATGGATCGACCGTCACCGCACGCTCGTGCGACAACGTTGTCGGCGCCCCCAGCGGAACGCCAGCGATGCTGAGAGAAGTCGGCCACGGCTCATAGTGCATGGTGCAGGTGTAGGTCCTAAACGTACCGGATAGGGAGAGCAGGCCACCATCCGATGCCTTCGCGCCTTGCTCGCTCGACACTTCGATCTGTAAGTCATAGCCTTCCATGGCATTCAGAATTTGAGTCTGGACCGTCACCGAGGCATCGGCAGAGCTTTCGTCGCCCTCCCCCTCCGACGCCACGGCATGCGCTAGCACGATGTCGGGCACCACGCGGTCGAAGCGCGCGACAGCGCTGGCAAAGATCATGACGTTGTACACGATGAGTGCCAGCACCAGCAAAACGGGCGTAACCACTGCCATCTCCACCGTCGCTTGGGCGCGCTCCTCGCGCAGACGCATGCGGATACTCATTACGACCCACCGCCCAGAGCGCCAACCAGCGTGGCGACATCGACGGTGAGCGGGATGGAGCCGCCGCCGGGCAGAGGAATCTCCGCAAGTGTGAACACCGTACCGCTAATGGTGCGTTCGACTTGATATTCCAACGCCTCGCAAAGCGCCTTGGGATCGGTCACGCCCAACGGAATACTTCGCAGTTTGTCTTGCGCTTGAGAAAGACCCGCAATGTCAGACCCCGGGCTCTTAATGACATTGGCGGAATCGGTCAGCACCGGCTTTCGCAGGCGCAAGTCGCACGGTTCCAAACCCAGCGCCGCCACGGACGCCGAAACGGTATCGCCGAGCCACGATGCAATGGAGCCCAACGCACCGCTGCCCCCTCCTAGGTCTTTAATCATCTCGTCCATAAGTTCGTCGGCCGAACCTTGGATATCACCGTATCCCACGAGCAGCCGTCCCCAAACATCCATGACGCCGTCGAGCACGCCGGCAACGCCGCCCGAGCGTTCCTTCAATGTCGAGAAAAATCGCGAAAGCACGTTGTTTTGCGCCGTCGCCTCATCGGGCGCCAGCACCGCGGCAGAGATAGCACCGCGATCGCCAAGCCTGACTGCCGCGTTAAACGAGGAGTTAAGTTGATCGGGGCTGGTAATGTCACCCGAAACTGCAAAGGCGACCACGCCGTTGCGGCCAGGTGGGGCGATACGCGGGCGCTCGCCGGAAAGCGCTTTAATGGCCTGGTCAAACGCATTGCCCGCACGGTCGGCCTCATCCTCGGTCTGACGCTCAAGTTCGAGTTCTTTGTTGCGGCATTCGACGTAGTCTTCCAGAGCCTCTTTGAACTTATCGAAGTGGTACTCGAAGCCCCTTTCGACAGAAGTCGTTGCAATCGCAACGTACCCTAAAGACGACACACCGAAATGGCATTCGCTACACGTTTCGTGACCGTCAAAATCTGCGACGGATGCCAGCCCACCCGGCTTTCCTTTTTTGTAATTTGGACAGTCAGTCCCATAATGCAAATAGGTAACTTTATCTACTTCACTCGTGGGCCAACGCGCATCGGTATAGAGTTCAGTCGTCCGCGCCTCATCTGGATTTCGCGGAAGGAAAGGGATGCGGGCGGAAACTTTGCCGTCCTTTTCAGTTATATATGCCCGCTCGACTTCTTCGCCCGCATAAGCGAAGAACACCTTTCGTGCAGCAGAATCTGCCTGTTTTTCCGGACCCTCGCCAAGCGGTTTCTCATTTGCCAGGCGCTGGCGATAGTAGGCCTTCGCGCGATCGAGCGCCACTTGCGGTTCCCACGTAACGCTCGAAGCGTAATGCGGATTTTGAGCACCAGAGAGATCCGCTAGGCTTTTCACACGCTCCCACATGCAAGAACAGCTGCTGACCGAGCCCTTGTCAGACCCGCCACAATCCGCCAGCCAAGCGCGCTCTTTAGCCTTCGCCGTGTCCTCAGAAGCCTTCCGCAGTTCCTCGGCCGCACGCTCTAAATCATCTGATGTGTCTTTAATGGTATCGGTCGAGATCTCTGACCCTCTGAGCGCAGCGAAGTCCGACTCGGATGTCCTGGGCACGGCAAGCGCCGTACCGGTATAGGCCACACTATCGGTATCCTGCGCCGACACCGCCTGCGTGGCACGCGCGGCAATCAGATACGGCAGAGCCGTCTCGATTTTCTGCAAGCCTTCCGATGCGCTTTTGGCAAACTTGTTGCGCGTTTTAATGATCTCAATCCCGGTGTCGACCATATTGCCGGCAACTGGTTCGGCACCTGGGATGAGAATGGCAACCAGGCCCGTCCCGATTGTGGCAAACCCCGCTAGCCCCAGACTCAAGATGCTCGCATCAACCACCGTGGCAGCCGTGTGATAGGACGACACCACGTTGGCACCCGCCAGCGCGCCGCTATCGGCCGCCACCTGGGTATCCCCGGCACGCGACATGCTCCATATCGCCGCGGTCGACGAAAACAACAACGTGAGCACCACTAGGATGACCACGGCAGAAGAAAGCGTGGTGTAGGCACCGTCTTCGATAAACAGGTCGATACCGGCGCGGCCCATAAAGCCGCCTCGCTTGCGATGGCAGCTCGGACGGCGCGTCAAAACGCATCTAGACCAGAAACGCTTAATCCCATGCAGCAATCCACGAATCATAATCTCCCTCCAGCCATTCGGGACGCGATTGATACGAGACATCGACCTTGAGCTCAACGTAGCCGCCCTCGGCGGTACCACCCATAGCCTGCGCAAACGCACCGATCACAGGCAACGGCTTGACCTCGCCGGAAACGGACACGGACGAGACACCACCCGCACCGGCCCGGCCAAGCTCGATATCCCACGACAACGGCCCGCCGGCATGAAAGATCGAAACGTTGGGCACTGCGGCAAGCCGGCGGCGGGTGAACTCCTTAAGATCGTCGTCCTCCGCCGTCGTCGTGGTCATGAGCCGCGCGGTCTCGGCAGCGGCAGACTCCATGACCGCGCGCGTATAGAGCAAACACACCGGTTGCAGTGCGAGAAGAATGAGCATCAGAAACGTCGGCAGCAAAAAAGCGGCCTCGACCGTAGACTGCGCCCGGTCCTCGCGCGCGATATCAATACAACGCGATGTCCTTAGCGCCCGCAGCGGCGTCGATAACCGACGTCGAGGCAACGCCATGGGATGCCGCCCGCTCAACCAGCGCCGCCAAGTGCCCATCGGTGCCAGCACGCCAAAGCCCCGCAATCGCCAGCACGATCGATAACAGCGCCACCGTGACGATGGCGTATTCGACCGTCGCCTGGGCAGATTCCTCGCGCAGGACGTCATGCATTTCACGACCCCTCCTTTGAGCTTATTGTTTGCGGGGCCAGGCGCACCGCGCGCAGACGACACGAAGCATCGCCAGTATCCGCGGCAACCGTCACCATATCGACCCAGCCGCGCCCATCGCGCACGATGGCGCCCCATACGTTGCCCTTAATATCAAGATAGCCGCTCAGGGCGAGCTGGGCCGTTGGCACCTCGCGGTAGGCGCGTAACATATCCGCTGCTGCCTCGGTCATCGGTCGGTCCTCGGACCATGCAAGCCGGACCGCAATCGCGTTGTCCTCAGGCAAATCCGTCGCAGTGCCAGACCGCTTGTCGAGCGTCCGCAGAAAGGTTTGCGCCGTGACAGCGACATCCGAATCGTCCGCATCTCGCATCTCATCTTTTTGAGACGCCACCGCCGAATCTGAGCCCGAATCGAAGGCGGCCCCAGGACGCTGCTGCCGCGCGGCGTTAAGCCCCCAAAGCACCGCCGCTATCGCCACGGTCAGGCAAGCAAACACCAGCAGCACCCCGATGGGGCGCTCGCCCTCTACAGGCTGTTGATGCCCTCGCTGATCGCATCCCATAGCTCTTTAACCTTGCCCTTAAATGCGACGATGGCGATAATCGCGATCACCACGAGCACGCCGACCAAGATGGCATACTCGGTGGTACCCTGTGCACTCTCCTCCTGCAGTAGCTCCTTGGCGCGTTGATGAACATGTGCCGCCCGGCAAAACGCCCAGCCCTGGACCTTGCCAGCAGCGTCAGTCATCGTGTTCATGTATTCCTCCCTACATCATCCCGCCTGCTCCCAGCAGCGGGCCCAATATGGACAGAAGCAACGCCGGCAAGATGAGCGTGCCGGTGGGAATCAGCAGCTTGACGGGCGCACGCTCGATCTCGCGCTCGACCGCAGCGCGATGAGCCGCACGGATCTCGCGACTTTGAGCGGCCAGCGTCTCGGCAAGTGGGGCACCCAGGGCGAGCGCCTGCCCCACCGTGATGGCAAAGGTCTCGAGCGCTCGCACGTCCAGGTCGCGCGCGGCGGCCAACAACTCGTCCTCACGCGTGCCCACGCCCACCTGCCACGCCATGCAGGCCCGCTCAAGGCGAAGAGCCAGCACTGACCGGCGGTTGGCGCAGAAAATCTCAAGCGCCGCATCAAACGAAAGACCGGCCGAAAGACCCAAGCGCACAACATCGATCATCTCGGACACTTCGCCGAGCGGCACTCGCGCCGGGCCGCCCACTCCAACCGCGCCCTTCACTCGCGCGGTCAGGGCATCGACCACTGAGCGACCCGCGGCAGCGACCAACACCGCCTCGCGCTTGCAGGCCCCTGCGATCTTGCGTGCATCCGCCCGATCCAAACCCGTCGCGACAAATACACTCAGGGCGCACAGGCAAGCCGCAACTGCAACCGGGGCGCTCATAGCTCCACCCGCATAATGCGTCGGATAACCACCAGGGCAACGGCATTGAGGGCAAGACCCAGCACCACAGCGCCCACGCCGGCAGGCGTCGCAAGACCGCGACGAAAATCTGCCGAAAGCAGCGCCAACACCGCGCACATGCCCGCCGGCATCGCCGCGACCATATGCGCAGACATGCGAGCCTGCGACGTCTTGACATCCAGGCGGCGCTTGAGCTCAATGCGCTCCCCCACCATGCTCGACGCCTCGGACAGTAAGTCGGCAAGCGGAGCACCGGTGCGCTGAGACACCTTAAGCGCCAAGGTCACAAGCGAAAGGCCGGGAGCGTCGATGCGCACGAGCAAGTCATCGAGCGCGTCGGTCGCCGAGATACCGCAATCGATCGCCGCCGCCACCCGCAAAAACTCGGTATGCACCGGTTCTTGCGCATGAGCGCCCACAAAGCGCATGCCCTGGGCCAGCGAATGTCCCGAGGCAAGCGACATGGAAAGTGCGGTAAACGCCTCGGGCATGGCCTCTTCTGCATCGTGTTGCTCGCGCCGGCTCTCAAAGCCATCCCGAGCGGCGCCAGCGGCAATCGGAGCAACAAGTCCCAAGGCAAACCCGAGGGGCGATAACGACACCATCGTTAGTAAAACGCAGCAGACACCGCTCGATAGCAGTAGAAACGCCAAACGCCCCGAAGCATCTTCGATCACGAGGCCAAGGCGATGCGCCGGAGCCAGCGATGTCCACGAACGGGCGATCTTTTTCAGCAGATCGTTTTCCACCAGCTCACGCGGCAGCCTCTCTGCCACCGTCTCGAGCGCCTGACGCGCCAGCTCCGCCGGCGGCACCTGCGGCACACGAGGTTCCGCCCCGCACGCCGTCGCAACAGAAAACCCTGCCAAACCCCCTACGACGAGGGGCACAGCGACCTCCATTCGTCCACCTCCTCTTGTGTGAGCGTCCCCGACCGCAGGCCTTCTGCGATAAACGGCGGCTCGCGGTCAAGCGTCCAGGTGCGCTCGGCGGCATCGAAAGTCACATAGCGCTCGAGCTCTACGCCGCCCGACGCGGCGCGACGCACCCCCGAATACGAGGAGACGAAACGCCTGCCATCGGCGTGGCGCTCGGACATCACGATGCCGTCGAGCGCCATGGCAATCTGCTCCTCGATGAGCTCGCTCGGCAGATCGATGCCATAACGTGCAAGCAACGTCAGACGCACCACGGTCTCCTGTTCTGAACCCGCATGAAGTGTGGTGAGCGACCCGTCGTGGCCCGTGTTCATGGCCTGCAACATGTCGCAGCACTCGGCACCACGCACCTCGCCCACCACGATGCGGTCGGGGCGCATGCGCAGGGCATTAGTTACTAGGTCGCGAATCGTCACCGCACCCTCACCCTCAATTGAAGCCTCGCGCGCCTCTAGGCGCACCACGTGCGGATGATGCGCAAACTTGAGCTCGGCAGAGTCCTCGATCGTCACGATGCGCTCGCCGGTGGAAATCTCGCATGACAACGCGTTGAGCAGGGTGGTCTTACCAGATCCCGTGCCTCCCGCAACCGCCAGGTCCTGTCGCAGCGACACCGCGCACGACAGCAGCTGCGCATACCAAAGCGGCAGCGACCCCAGCCCCACAAGCTCGTCCAGCGAACAGATACGGTCCGAGAACTTACGAATGGTGAGGATTGGCCCGTCGATCGCCACGGGTGGAATCACCGCGTTGACGCGATAACCCGTCTTGAGGCGGGCGTTGACGATGGGGCTACGCTCGTCGATACGACGGCCGAGCGGCGAGATGATGCGGTCGATGAGCACACGGATCTGCTCGTCGTCCTCAAACGCGTGCTCGATGGGATACAAAACGCCGCTGCGCTCAAAAAAGGCAGAGCGACAGCCGTTGATCATGATTTCGGTAACGGTGTCGTCCTCGATGAGCGGCTGCAGCGGTCCCAGGCCCACCACGTCATCTAGAATCTCGTCGATGATGGTCTCACGCTCAGGCGTCGCCAAGTCGGTCGACTCTTCCACGTTGAGCGCCGCTTCCACCGCCGGACGTAGCTCAGAGCGGGCAAGGGCAGGGTCGACGTAGGCGCTGATGCGCGCCACCTCGTCGTAGCCCATGCGGTCCATCACCGCACGCTTGGTGCGGCGTTTAACGGCACGGCGGCGTCCCGCATCAACGGGGGCAGCCGCGGCGGCCGCGCCAGCGGCTTTAATCCGCGTCTGCAGACTCATCGCGAATCACCCTCACGCGACCAGGGAAGACGGATGCGCGGGCGCTCGGTGCGGGTCGCGCGGTCAGCGACCATATCGCTCCAAGGACCGACGGCGCAGCCCAGCTCCACGAGCATCTCGCGCGTGGCCTCGCGCACGCTGGTCGCAAAAGCGCTCGTCTGACCCACTGCCTCGTCGGCGCGACCGAATGCCATGAGCGCGGCCAAGTCCTGACCGCCATCGGCAATGCGAATCTTGGAGCTCAGTGCGCAGGCAATCTCGAAGCGCATGGCGACGTCCTCGTCGGCGCCGCGCGCACCAAACCGGTTGAACACGGCGCTCATGCGCGTGCGTGGCACGCCCACGCGGCTCGCCAGCTCAATGACGCGCGAAGCGGATGTCGCGGACGATACCGCCGCATCGCCTACGACCAGGCAACGGTCGCTCGCCGCCACCGCGGCGGCCACGGCATCACCCCAAAAGACCGAGGTGTCAACAAAGACCACGTCGGATTCGCGACGCAAAACATCGAGCAATAGCTCCACCGGACGTGCCATGAGCTCGGCCTTCTCGGGGGCCGCGACAGGCCCCCAGAGCGTAACGCCCGGGGCGACGCGCATCGATGCGGCCACGATATCCGGCTCGGCAAGTGCGCCCGCCGCCGACGGCTCGATAAGCGTCGCTATATCATGTGGGGCATCGACACCCAGCAGATCGTATAGGTTTCCAAACATGAGGTCCAAGTCGAGCACAGCGGCACGCAAACCCAACAGCGACGCCGCATGCGCCATGGTGGCAACGATCGTCGACTTGCCGCAACCGCCCGAACCCGAAACGGTGCAGACAACCGGCGCCCGACGCGACGGAATCGAAGCGTCCGCCGACGGCGCGGGGGCCGACGGTGCGGGGGCCGGCGACACGGACGCGGGCGATAACATCCCCGTCTCCCCCGCCGCGGTCACGCGCTGAGCCCAAGCCGGCATGGCAGGCTGCCCGGGCTGCGATTCCGAAGCCAAAGACGCAGCGGCACACGGCTCGTCAGCCCCGGCAAAACCCTCGACCTCGTCGAGCTCATCGGCCAGATTTACGCCATGCACGTATCCCATATCTTCAGCCAGAACGTCATCGCCATACGGTACCGGCCTTCCAGCGTCATCGTATGCAAGGGGGTCCCGGGGGCGCCGACCATGCTCGGCTTCCGCTTTTCCATATTCATCAACACGCGGGCCTCTTGTAGCGCGAGGCGCCCCGGGTTCCCTATCAACAAAAGCATCGGGCTCAATCGTCATGCGCCGATCGGAATCAACCGTTCCCTCGCCCGCGCGCCCGTTGCCGCACAAACTGTGCGCAGCGATGACCTCGGTCGCCCCCGCGCGAAACAGCCCCTCGATATCCGACGGGTCGAATGTCTCGATCAACACGACGACGCGGCTCACACGGCCCTCGGCCGTCAGGCGCGCAACGGTCTTCCGCACGTCTTCGGTATCGAACAGAGATGCCGCGATGATGGCGGCACCGCGGCGCGAGGGAAACGCCCGCGCCATGGATACCAGCCCGTCCAGATCCCCCACGCGAAGCACCTGTGCGCCCACATCGCGACCCTCGACTTCCTGCTGTAGCAGCCCGTAATCGCCGCACGCGCAGCACGCAAGCCAGATCGCCTTCATCACTCGTCGCCTCCGCTCTTTTTGCCGCGCGCCGTGGCGGGAATCGTCAAGCTGACCGTTCCCTTTCCCGAGGCTCCCAGCAATTCCTTGACATCTTCGGGGTCTGCCGCCAGCGTCACCCACTCGATCTTGCCCTCACGCGTGGTGCCGGCATCTTCGCTGGTATCGATCACGTACGCGCCGCACAGCCGATCGGTCACGCCATCTTTTTGCACGTACACGTCCACATAGCTGCCCACGCCCGTGGCGCCGCCGACCGAGTGCTCGGCATCGACCGCCACCGAAACGGCAACCTTGCCTTTAGGCACCTCGAGCTTGTGGCTCTCGGCCTTGGTGTAGACATTGCAAATCACGGCATTTTTTGGAATGCGCGAGGTCGTCACGTCGCCGCGCACCTGACGCAGCTCGGTCGCCGCATCACGCGGCAACAGACTCGCCAGCCATTCCTGAGTTATGACATTAGTCTCGTCGAGGGTCTCGCCCACATCGATATCGCGCGCCGCGACGCACACCTCAACGCGGTCGCCGCCGTATTTTGCCAACGTCTCGGCCTGGGCCTGCTCGGCTTGCGAGCGGATCGACGAGCCGTAGACCATGCAGAGCGCCGCGGCAAGCACGCCCGCGACCAGACTGATGGCGATGCGCTTGCTCTTGTTCACGGCCGCTCCTCTCAAGGTAGCACCGGGCACATGCCCGTACCACCATTGTCTGGGCGACCAGGGCGCAAAGCGGCGCAATCGCGACCTTGGTTTTAGGTGTCAAACCAATTGCTGACCAAAAGCTGACCAGCCCGTCAAGCTCGTGGCAAGGTTTTGGTCAGAACGTCGGCAAAACGCATATTTCGAGGCGCTTTGGCAGCAAAAAAGCCGCCTCCCAAGCAGTTAAGAGACGGCTGTCATAGGAAAATTCAATTACAGATGGACATCGGGGTCGAGCATTTGGGCACTCACGCGCATGGATGACGCCAGGTTTTGGAACGTCTCCAGACGCAGGCTGTCGATCTGTCCGGCATCTTCGGCCTCGCGAACGGCGCAACCCGGCTCGTGAGTGTGCGTGCAATCGCCAAACCGGCACGCACGCGACGCCTCGACGATCTCGGGGAAGGCACGCGCCAGACCCCGCTCATGCCCCACAAGCGGCAGGCTGCGCAGGCCCGGGGCATCGGCGATCACGCCGGCGTCGCCCGGCAGCGCCACCATCACGCGCGCAACCGTGGTGTGGCGACCCTGGTCATCACGCTCGCGCACGCCGCCAGTGGCCAGCGCATCGTGGCCCAGCAGCGCATTGAGCAGCGTCGACTTGCCGGCACCCGACTCGCCCAGAATCATGGCGCAGCTCCCGGCAGGCACACAGGCACGGACCCCGTCCAGGCCGCGGCCCTCGGCAGAGGACGTCACGATCACGCGCACGTCCGGACCTACCAGGCGGCGCACGCGGTCCAGATCGCGCTCGAGCTCCTCGGCATCGCAGCGGTCAGCTTTGGTGAGCACCACCACCGGTTCGGCATCGCAGTCGAGCGCCAACACCAGCGAGCGCGCCACGCGGTCGAGCAGCACCTCACCGGCACCGAGCGCCTGCACGATTAGCACGCAATCCACGTTGGAGCAGAGCACCTGACGCTCTCCGCGGGCACGGCCGCGCCAACGCTCAAAGCTCGTACGGCGCGGCAGCACGCACTCAATCACGCCCATATCGTGCCCGGGAGCGCGGCGCACCGCCACACGGTCGCCCACGGCGGGCAGCAGCACCTCGTCCTCGCCGCGCGACTTGGCAAACCCCACGGCATGCTCGGCACGAAAGGTATCGTCGGCCGTCGCCACCAGCGGAAACCCGCGATCTAAGCGCACCACGGCGCCAAGCTGCATCTGCTCGGGCTCCTCAGCATGTGCGCAAAAGCCGCCAAATGCCGCCTGCTGAGCTTCATCGACCGGCAGGTCATCGAACGCCGGAACATCCTGCAGCGCATCGAGTCCCGGCACGCTTGCCAGCAGCTCCTCGGCAGACGCGGGGGCCTCGGTCGCAAGCTTCCGACGACGATCGCGCTTAGCCCGCGCCCCCGTCTTCTTTTTCTTCGCCTTAGCCTTAGCCTTGCCCACAAGCGCCTCCCAGCACCACAAATCACAACTGAGCAGGTATTTTAAATCAAAAAGAGCTGGCCGGGCAAAGCCCGACCAGCTCACAAACTTTCCCTCAGCCCTTTTCATCCGCACGGGAGAAAAGCCAGCAAGGATACCGCAGGGCCCGCCCGCCGGGAGGGGTTTCCTAAGGGCACATCCCGCAGCCGCAAAGCGACGAGGACGTGCCCGTGGAAACCCCGCAGGCGGTCGGGCCCGGACAGGTACGTTACTCCTTCTCGACCGCGCGCATGATCGCCTTGTAGATCTCCATCAGCGGGATGATCAGGAAGGCCAGGCCCAGCGCGGCAAGAACGCCCTTGAGCTCAAGCGTCACAGGGCCAAAGAACATCTCGGCAAGCGTCGGCTGCACGGTCACGATAACCGTCAGCACCAGCGCCAGCGCGGCGGAAGCCCACAGCCACTTGTTCTGCTTCTTCATGGTGAACAGCGACGCACGACGGCTGCGCATATTGAAGCAGTGGAAAATCTCGACCATGTTGAGCGTGATGAATGCCATCATCACGCCTTCCTCGTCGGCATTGCCGGCGATCATATCGGCGATGTGGATGTAGCCCATGTCAAAGTACACGCCCACAAAGAAGCTCGCCAGCACCAGCACGGTGATGATCAGGCCCTGGACCACGCAGTCCAGGCCCATGTGACCGGCAAAGACGCCGTCCTTGGCGTTGCGCGGCTTGCGCTTCATGATGTCGCCCTCGGCATCCTCCATGCCCAGCGCGAGCGCGGGGAAGCAGTCGGTGACCAGGTTCACCCACAGCAGCTGCACCGGCTGGAAGATGGTAAAGCCGATGAGCGTGGCGATGAACACCGAGAAGACCTCGGCAAGGTTGGCCGAAAGCAGGAACTGGATGACCTTGCGGATGTTGTCGTAGATGCGACGGCCCTCTTCGCAGGCACCGATGATGGTAGCGAAGTTGTCGTCGGCAAGCACCATGTCGGCAACGTTCTTGGTGACGTCGGTGCCGGTGATGCCCATGCCCACGCCGATGTCGGCGCGCTTGATGGACGGGGCATCGTTGACGCCGTCGCCCGTCATGGCCACGATCTGGTCGCGCGACTTCCAAGCCTCGACGATGCGCGTCTTGTGCTCGGGCTGGACGCGGGCGTACACGCCGTAGTCCTCGATGTGCGCGTCGAGCTCCTCATCGCTCATGCGGTCGAGGTCGGCACCGGTGATGGCCTGGCTGCGATCGGCGACGATGCCCAGCTGCTTGGCGATGGCCACGGCGGTGTCGATGTGGTCGCCCGTGATCATGACGGTGCGGATACCGGCGTCGTGCGCCTCGCGGATAGCATCGGCCACCTCGGGACGGACCGGGTCGATCATGCCGGACAGGCCGCAGAAGACCAGGTCGTGCTCGAGCGCAGCGGGGCTGCAGTCGACGGGAACCTCGGTGTAGGTGCGGCTCGCCAGCGCCAGCACGCGCAGGGCCTCGTCGGCCATGGCCTTGTTGGCTGCCATGAGCTCGGCGCGGCGCTCCTCGGTCAGGGGAACGACCTTATCGCCCTCGTAGATATGGGTGCACAGGCCGATCACCACGTCGGGCGCGCCCTTGGTGTACTGCTCGTACTCGCCGTCCAGGGTCTCGACAACCACGGACATCATCTTGCGGCCCGAGTCGAACGGGGCCTCGCCCACGCGCGGGTGCTCGGCAGTCAGGCCAGTAAGACCAGCCTTGCCGGCATCGTTGACGAGTGCGCACTCGGTCGGCTCGCCCACGGCCTCGCCCAGCTCCTCGTCCCACTGGGCATCGGAGCACAGCGCCATGCCGGCCAAGAACTTTTCCTTGGGCGCAGCGAGCTCGTGCTTGACGACGGTCATCTTGTTCTGGGTAAGCGTGCCGGTCTTGTCCGAGCAGATGGTCTGCGTGCAGCCGAGTGTCTCGACAGCAGAAAGCTTGCGGATAATTGCCTGGCGCTTGGCCATCTTGGTCACGCCGAGCGAAAGCACGATGGTCACGACGGCGACCAGGCCCTCGGGGATGGCGGCGACGGCGAGCGAGACGGCGACCATAAAGGTGTCGAGCAGGGCAGTCGGGTCGGTGAGAACGTTACCAACGCCATGACGGATGATGTCAACGCCAAAGATGACGACGCAGATGACGATCACCATGATGGTAAGGATGCGGCTGAGCTCGGCGAGCTTCACCTGCAGCGGCGTGAGCTCTTCCTTGGCCTCGGCAAGAGCGCCGGCAATCTTGCCCATCTCGGTGTCCATGCCGGTGCCGACCACGACGGCGCGACCGCGACCGTACACCACGGTGGAACCCATGTAGCACATGTTCTTGCGGTCGCCGAGCGGCACGTCATCGGTGCCCGCGGCAAGCTCAATCACGTTGGCGTGCTTCTCGACCGGCACGGACTCGCCGGTGAGTGCGGCCTCTTCGATCTTCATCGTGGCGCTCTCGAGCACGCGGCAGTCGGCCGGGACGGAGTCGCCCGCCTCGAGCATGATCACGTCGCCGGGCACGAGCTCGGCGCTCGGCAGGTGCACGAGCTTGCCGTCGCGCAGCACCTTGGACTGCGCCGCGCTCATTTCCTGCAGGGCCTCGAGGGCCTCCTCGCTTTTAGCCTCCTGAACCACGCCCAGCACCGAGTTGACGATAACGACGAACATGATAATGGCGACATCGGCAAAGTCCGCCTCACCCTTGACCATGCCCGTGAGCGCGCTGATGACGGCGGCAACGATCAGCATGATGACCATAGGGTCTGCCATCTGCTCAAAGAAGCGCTTCCATAGCGGCGTCTTCTCGGCTTCCTCAAGCTTGTTAGGGCCTGTCTTGGCGAGGCGCGACGACGCCTCGTCGTTGCTCAGGCCGAGGTTCTCATCGACACCTTGGTCGCTGAGCACCTCCGCCGCGGCGGACAGGTATTCCTTTTGCATATAGAGTCCCCTCCTGGGATTCGGGCCACTCAGCAGATTGATGCCCGATCATAATTCCCAGGAGAAGGGCAAGGGCTCATCAAGGCTGCCGTGCTGAGCGGCAGTTGATAGTGGAGCTATGGTACCCCAAAGCGACGCGTCTAGCCAAAACATTCCATCTGGAAACACGGCACAGGCGCAACGGTGCAGACAGTGTGATGTTCAACATTGATAAAACGTTTTTTCTTCGGCGCATCATCAAACTGAAATATCGCCCAGATAGCAGCGGTTAGAACGGTTGGTAAAGTTTTTGCATATACCGTTTTTCCGCAAAAAATGAACTTCTAATTCGGCATACGGTCGATTTTTTGGGGTATTCGGTCGGCATTTCGTTATAATCATCTCAGTTTTATTTCTTATGGTTTATCTATCAGCGCAAGACGATGTCAGATGGAGGTCTGAATGTACAAGCGCACCAAGATTGTATGCACCATGGGTCCCGCCTGCGATAGCGACGAGACCATCCGCGAGATGATCAAGGCGGGCATGAACGTCGCCCGTTTTAACTTCTCGCACGGATCCTACGACGAGCACCACGGTCGCATCGAGCGCGTCCGTCGTATTTCCAAGGAGCTCGGTATGCCCGTCGGCATCCTGCTCGACACCAAGGGCCCCGAGGTCCGCACCGGCCTTTTGGTCGACGGCAAGAAGGTTGCCGTCAAGACCGGCGACAAGATCGTCGTCACCGCTCAGCCCACGTCCGAGGATTTCCACGGCACCGCTGAGCACATCTCCCTCGACTACCTGGCTCTGCCCTCCGAGGTCGAGAAGGGCTCCCTCATCCTGATCGATGACGGCCTGGTTGCCCTCGAGGTCGAGTCCGTCGACGGCCAGGACATGACCTGCGTCGTTAAGAACGACGGCCTGATCGGCGAGCGCAAGGGCGTCAACATGCCCAACGTCAACATCTCTCTGCCCGCCATCACCGAGCGCGATCGTCAGGACATCCTCTTTGGCCTGACCGAGAACATCGACTACATCGCCGCTTCCTTCATCCGTGACGGCGAGTCCGTCCGCGGCATCCGCAAGCTTTGCCGCGAGAACGGTGGCGAGCACGTGACGATCTTCCCGAAGATCGAGTGCGCCCTGGGCGTCGAGAACTTCGACGAGATCCTCGAGGCTTCCGATGGCATCATGGTCGCCCGTGGCGACCTGGGCATCGAGATCAAGCCCGAGCTCGTTCCGCACATCCAGAAGGAGATCATCGCCAAGTGCAACGCGGCCTACAAGCCCGTTATCACCGCTACGCAGATGCTCGACTCCATGCAGCAGAACCCGCGCCCGACGCGCGCCGAGGTTGCCGACGTCGCTAACGCCATCTACGACGGCACCGACGCCGTTATGCTTTCCGGCGAGTCCGCTGCCGGTAAGTACCCGGTCGAGGCCGTCAAGATGCAGGCCAGCATTGCTCTCGAGACCGAGAAGTACCTCCCGGCTCACGCTCCGCTCGAGGTTCCGGCCGATGCTCACGGCACCCGCGTTGTCAACAACGTTGTGGGTATGTCCGCTGTGAACATGGCCACCACCGTTGGCGCCAAGTGCATCACCGTGCCGACGACCACTGGTCGTACTGCCCGCCTGATCTCGCACTTCCGTCCCAACATGCCGATCTGCGCGTTCTCCCGCCACGAGTGGGCCGTCCAGCAGATGATCATGTACTGGGGCGTTATCCCGCACCAGGCCGAGATTACCCAGGGCACCGTCAACGGCACGATCGTCAAGGCGATCGAGACCGCTAAGGAGCTCGGCTACGTCAAGACTGGCGATTTGACCGTCGCTACCGCCGGCGATCCCCGCATGAGCGTCCAGCTCGAGGACAAGGTCTCCTCGACCAACGTCGCTTACGTCGCTCAGGTGCGCTAAATCGCACTTGCAAGCAGATTTGCATTGCAAAGGGTCCGGAAGGCTTCGCCTTCCGGACCCTTTTCTTTGCGTCAATGCCGGCGCGCGGCAAAACACGCACTCATTTCTTTACCAAAAGCGCGAAATCCACCCTTCGAGGCCAAAAAATAAAGCCCCAAGCGCTAAAAGTGTTCGCCCGGTGGCAAACCCACACCTCACGCAGGGCTGATAAATCGTTTTAGCAAAGTCCAAATCGACCGCGTTTTCGGAAGTATGCGGCAAATTCTGGAACCTCCGAGCACACCCTGTTTTTTCGCAACAAAATGCCTGATAAACTAGCCTCAAAAGCCAGGTCTGCTCATAGGGTTCAGATTTTGCCGCATACTTCCGGATTGACGCTGGCATCACTCGCTTCAAAGAGATGATTTCGGCCAGGAGGGCATTATGGACCTGACGCTTTGTGGGCAATCCGCCTTTAACTACTTCCGCATCCCGCCGCAGGTATTAGGCCTTTACCCCGCCATTAGCCTTGGCAATATGGATCGCAGATGTTGCGGCCTCGGAAGTCATGCAGTTGTAAAAGACCTGCTTCACGAACCGCTTCACAGGCTTGTATTCACTCGGGCACAATCCGGATCACGTAGCTTGTTCAAGTCGCACCTCCTGACCCAGGAACCACCTCCGGGGTCGTTTAGGCAGACTGAACATGGGTTTGATGTCACGTCGCCTGAGCTTACGCTACTCAACCTTGCTACGCAGGTCTCCCGCAAACAGCTACTTATGGCGTGCCACGAGATGTGCGGCTCCTTTGCAGTGTTTAAGCCCTGCGAGCGAACGCAACAACAACTTGATGAAGCTATTTCGCTTAAGCTCATTCCGCCCAACTGTGGCTGGGAGCGAGTTTACGACACCAAGGGCAATGACACCAACTTGTGGAAGCGCACGCCGCTTCTTACCGCAACGGATATCGCCGCGTTCGCCAAGCAGGCCGCAGGCCTGCGCGGCGTTAAACAACTGCGCTGGGCGGCCGAGCACATGACGGGGCAAACTGCCTCGCCCTTCGAAGTACAGACCTCCATGCTTGTCTCGCTCCCCCGCGACGAGGGCGGCATGGGCATCGACATCGCAAACAACGTGCGCATCCCACTCAGCGACTCCGCGCGCTCACTGTATGACAAAACCTGCTGCTACGCCGATATCCTCATAGAGAGCAGCACCGACAGCATGGGCGTCATTCTGGAATGCCAAGGCCGCTCCGCCCATGACAGCGAAGCCGCAAGCCTCTCCGATGCCGAACGCACCACGTCCCTCACAAGCATGGGTTATGACGTTATCCAGATAACCTACGGCCAGATCAAGGACACGAAGAGCTTTAACAACATCGCCGAGCTCATTCATAAAAAGGCGGGGCTCCCCTACATCCCAAAGACCGATCAGGAACGCACCACCGAAGATACCCTACGGCAAGAGCTGCTTGTCGATTGGGATGAGTTGTTCACTGCCGGGCCGGTCAGCTAGCAGCTAGCGATCAGGGGGACTGCGGGAACGTCAGAAGCAGCAACGCGAGCCGCAAAGCCCGCCTCGGTCAGCTCGATGACCTCGGTAAACGTTGCATCGAAAAACTCCTCGGTTAGCAAGCGATACGGCGGATGATCAGGCTCGCCGGGGTTTTCGCGTACAATCTCGTGCATAACGCCAATGGTCTTGAGCACATACTCCTTATGGATGGGATACTGACCAAAACGCGTCGCCGCAGTATACAGGCGATCGGTCGCGCGCGGAATCGAAACGATCCCGAGCGTCTTGCCAAACCAGTCAAAGTCGCCTTGCTTTTTAATGCGGAACTCCTCGCACGGCTTGCCGCCGTGCGCCTCCAGGTACTGATTCACGCGCGTATTCCATACGGTATCGGCCACCAGATGCGACCAGACACCCAATGTCAAATCGAGCAACGACTGCGCCACGTCCTCGGACGCAAGCGAGAACTCACGAGCGCCGGGACCGACAACCGGCTCGGCATCCCTGTAGCGCTGGGGATAGTGCACGCGATTCAGTCGCTCGCGCTCCTCGACAATCGAGGTAGCCTCGGCGGGTTCGCCCGCGGGTGCGCCGTTAAGCAGCGGCGCCACATAGGTATCCCAGAACTCATGCTCACGAGGCTTAGGGATGGGTTCAGGCTTGGCAAAGTGCGTAATGCGGTACGGGATGGGATCGGCGATGCCAGGGACCATATAGCCCACGAAGATATCCGGAACCACGCAGCCAAACAAAAAGGCATTGCGGTCGCGCACGCTATTGGCAAGCGCACCGGTGCGCTCCAGCAAACGCTCCGTCTGAGCGATATGAATGTTCCAGCTTGGCATAGCCACCCCCATAAAAAACCTGGATAACTATACCATCACGGCAAAGCCGCGCGGGCGGCTACGCACGCTCTACGCAGCAACTAGTCCGTAGCACCGCTTTTGGTTCCATACGACGGCGAAGGCGCCTCGACCACATGGTGATATCGATCGATATAGATTGCACGGGCACCCAGGCGTCGCACCAAATCCTGGTGATGTGTGCTCATCAAGACCGTCTTACCCGCCGCGACGTAGGCCAGCAAGAAGTTGACCACGATGTCGCATGAATCCTCGTCGAGCCCATTGGTAGGCTCGTCGAGGACCAAGATATCCGGGTTCATCGACACCACCGCAGCCAGCGCCACACGCTTCTTTTGCCCACCCGAAAGCTGATAGGGCGAGGCATCGACCAGGTCGGCAACTTGAAACAATTCCATGGCATCGTGCACGCGACGGTCGAGCTCGTCTGCCGGCAGCCCCATCTGCGCGGGACCAAAAGCAACTTCCTCACCCACCGTAGCGCAGAACAACTGGGCGTCGGCATTCTGGAACACAAAGCCCACGCGCTGATGGAACCGCTGGGCCGTCGCGGAATCCTTGAGATATGCCGCATCGACCATACACCCGTCAAACAGGTATGCCCCTGCGTCCGCGAGTTCAAGGCCGTTAATAAGACGCATAATCGTCGTCTTACCGCAGCCGTTGGGACCGAGCAGGGCAACGAGTTCACCACGATCGACCTGCAGCGACACGCCATCGACAACCGTATGCCCCGCATAGGAGAACACCACGTCGAGCAACTCAATAAGCGGCGCGCCCTCGGCGCCGCCCGCACCGTTCGTGCCCGCCGCACTATTCATATCGATCGTCAAAACGTCGCCCTTCCCTACTCACATCGACGGCTAGACCGCCCGCGCTACAGTACCGCACACAACACGGCGAGCAACGCCACGCCGGCCGCATAGACCGCATCGCGCCAGCCAAGCCCGGCGCGCGCGGGCGCCGGATACACACCGGCAAACCCACGGCAGAGCATGGCCTCGTCCATCGCATGGCTGCATTCCATCGCCTTGATAAACGTCATGCCCATGATACCCGCGACCGAGTCGGTGCGCGAAAACCCCTCAGGCGCGCGACCCACACTGCGCAGCATGACCGATTCGGTCAGATCGTGCGCTGTTCGGCCCAGCACCTCGATGTGCTTGAGCGCCATATCAAACGTAAAGATGACCTCGTCGGGCAGATGTAGCGTCTTGAGCGCCGCCGACATGCGGTTCCAGGTGAGCGTCCACGAAACACCCAGCACGAGCGACACGTTAATAAACGTCTTAAGCGCAATTTTGAGCATGGCACCCGTAGCGGAAGCGCCCAGCAGCAGGGCAGGCAGCGCCAAAACCACTGCGAGCCCCGCGGCGCCAAGCGCCGGCACAAAGGTCGCGCGCAACCCGCGCGCGGGGCGCACCGCGACCAGCACCAGCGCGATAGCCGCCATCAGCATCAGGTACAGCGGGCTCTGCGTCAGACACACGCACAGGACGCAAACGAACATCCCCACCAGGCGCACCGGAGCCGAAACGCAAGAAAGGGCGCGGTCGACCATCGACCCGCCCTCGTGCGCGCCTCCACCCAGGCGAACCCGCTCAAGCAGGCTCGCCAGGTGCAGGACATTCTTTTGCATCACACGATGCCGAGCCCCCACGGGCTCGTAACGCTGCTCGACCGCAAGCCAGCTAGGCAGCTCGGCTATTGCCATGAGCACCGCTTTCCTTAACCGTCAGCGAGATCAGACGGAATGCGATGGTAAGCACCGCCACGCCAATCACGCCGGACAGGATATACATGGCAGCCTGACCGGCAAAGCCAAGACCCTGCTCCTCGGAATAGGCCTGCAGGTAATCACCCGTAGGCAGAGCGTCGGCAAAGGTCGGGGTATCGAGGCCGACCGAAGCCTGCAGGCTGTCGTCACCAGCCTCCTGAACGGCGGTCGCGGCGCCCTCGGCGTCCCACTCGCCCCATGCGTCACCTGTGGCAAGCAAGCCGAGCGGCGTAGCCACGACAAGCACGGCAACCAAGATGAGCGTGGGGACCAGCGAGGTCTTCTTGGCAGCAGCGCCCTCGACAGTAAGCTGGCCATCGACGGCCTCGGGCCCGACGATAACGCTCGGCGCCGTCTTCTTAATGAAACCGTAGATGGCGGCCGTCGCCACGCCCTCGATCACGCCGGCAACCAACATATGCGGGATCAACATGGCCGGAATAGCCACGGACAGCGGGAAGGGGCAGTACAGCGGCGCGCCCGAAGCGTTGGTAAAGAGCATCGGCTGAATACCAAACTCGATTGCCGCGCACAGGGCCGCCAGGCACAGGCCGACCCAGCCGCTTACGACGGCCGAAACCGAGGTGCCCCAGCCCTTGCCATGCAAACGGCTGTTGAGCGCACGAAACACGATAGCAGCGGCAAACGGCAGCACGAAGGCCATGTTAAAGCAGTTGGCGCCAAAGGACAGGATGCCGCCGTCGCCAAACAGCAGCGCCTGCAGCGCCAGCGCGACCGAGACAGCGATAGCCGCGGCCTCGGGGCCTAGCAGCAGCGCAATGAGGGCGCCGCCGACGGCGTGGCCTGTGGTGCCGCCAGGCAGCGGCACGTTGAACATCATGAGCAAGAAGGAGAACGCGGCGCAGATGCCCAGGAAAGCCATATGCTCGCGATCGAGCGTGGCGCGCACCTTCTTGATGCAGTGGACCCAAACGGGCACCATCGCCACCGCCATGACGGCATCGGTCTGCGGGGACAGATAATTATCTGGAATGTGCATGTACGCCTCCCGGTTATCGGCGCACGGAATTGCAACGCCGCTTGAATCACCTTGCCAGTGTTACGTATTGTCAGATTCGTAACACGCCGCGGGCTATCATAGCAAAACGGCGCACTGCCGACAAAGCAGCACGCCGTTATGTAATGCGCGTGTCATATATGCAGGCTCAGCAGTGCCTTATACCGAGCATAACGGTCTTGTAGGATTCGGCAGCAGTCGCCACCAACCCATACCTCAGCGCAGAACCTAGCCGCGGACCTCGCCGTTTACGCCCTTGCACACCTTGGTGACGATCTTCTGGTGCGCCTTCTCGACCTCTTCGCTGGTGAGCGTGTGGTCGTCGGAGCGATACGTAAGCGCAAAGGCCATGGATTTCTTGCCCTTGCCGATGCGGACCGGATCGCGGTAGACGTCGAACAGACGCACGCCCTCGAGCAGCTTGCCGCCGGCACTCGTAATACGGAGCTCAAGGTCCTCGCAGGTCACAGTGTTGTCGACCACGATAGCAAGGTCGTGCTCAACAGCCGGGTACTGCGAGAACTCGCGGTAGTTCTCCTGGTTGCGGGCGCCCTTGATCAGCTTGTCTAGATCGAGCTCAAAGGCAACGACGACCTCGTCGATGCCCATCGCCTCGCGCGCCTCGGGGTGGATCTCGCCAACCCAGCCCAGCACGGTACCGCCCGAGAGCACCTCGGCAGCACGACCCGGCTGCAGGAAGGCATAGCTCTCGCCCTCGACGGGACGGAAGCGAACCTTCTCGATGCGCAGCTGGGCAAGCAGCTCCTCAACGATGCCCTTGCCAAAGAAGAAACGCAGCTTGCGGTACTTCATGTTCCAAGACTGCTCGCTCCACTGGCCCGAGAGCACGCCCGCCACGGACTTGGTCTCCTTGGGCAGGCTGGCGTTCTCGCGACCGTGGAACAGACTGCCGACCTCGTACAGATGCACGTTGGGCGTGCCGTGGGCCTCGTTGTAGGCCACAGACTGCAGCAGACCCGGCAGCAGCGAGCGGCGCATCTCGGTCTGCTCGGCCACCAGCGGGTTCATGAGAACTACGGGGCAGCCGCGGCCCTCGGTGGACATGCCAATCTTCTCCAGGTCGCCCGGGGCAGCAAAGCCAAAGGTCGTGGTCTCGTTGAGGCCACAGGCGCGCAGGATCTCGCCGACCTTGCGGGTAAGCTTCTGCTCGCGCGTCAGACCGCCGATGTGGTTCTTGGCAGCCGGAATGGTCGCCGTCACACGGCCCATGCCCCATAGGCGCAGGACCTCCTCGATCAGGTCGATCTCACGCGGCAGGTCGGGACGGAAGCTCGGCGGCGTGACCATAAAGTCCTCGCCGTCGCGCTCGACGGTGCAGCCCAGGCGGGTGAGCGAGCGCTCGATAAAGTCGGGCTCGATGTCGGCACCGCAGATGGCGTGCACGCGGGCCAGGCGCAGCTTGATGCTGTCGATGGTCTTGGGCGCGGGGAACACGTCCACATAGCCGGGGGCGACCTCGCCGCCGGCGATCTCCTCAATCAGCGCGCAGGCAATGTTGGCAACATCCACGCAGCCGGTCTCGTCAACCTGGCGCTCAAAGCGAATGGAGGCGTCGGAGATCAGCGACAGATCGCGGCTGGTGTGCGAGGTGCGACCGGCGTTGAAGCAGGCGCTCTCGACCATCACATCGACGGTATCGTCCTCGATCTCGGAATCCATGCCGCCCATGACACCGGCCAGCGCCACGGGACGCTCGCCGTCGGTGATGAGGCCCATGCCGGCGTCGAGCGTGCGCTCCTCGCCGTCGAGGGTCGTGAACTTCTCATCCTGCTGGGCGGCGCGAACCACCACGCGGCGATGGCCATCGCGCTCGGCAAAGGTGTCCAGGTCAAAGGCGTGCAGCGGCTGACCGGTGAGCATCATCACGTAGTTGGTGATGTCGACGATGTTGTTGTGTGGGCGCACGCCCAGGGCGTTGAGGCGCTTGACCATCCAGTCGGGCGAGGGGCCGACCTTCACGTTGCGCACGATGCGGGCGACGTAGCGGTCGCACAGGCCCTCGTCGGCAATCTCGACCGAAAGCTCGTCGTCGGTCGCGCGGCCGGTCTCGACCTTGATGGCGGGCAGCTCAACGTGGAAATCGCGGTCGAAGATGGCACCGGTTTCGCGGGCCATGCCGATCATGGACAGGCAGTCGGGGCGGTTGGGCGTGATCTCGCAGTCGAGCACGGTGTCGCTCGAGCCCACGTACTCGGCAAACGGCATGCCGCAGGGCGTATCCTCGGGCAGGATCATGATGCCGGAGTGGTCGCCGCCCAGGCCGAGCTCGCGCGCAGAGCAGTTCATGCCCATGGACACGACGCCGCGAAGCTTGCTCTTCTTGATCTTGACGTCACCGGGAAGCACAGCGCCGATCATTGCCGTGACGATGTGGTCGCCAGCCTCAAAGTTCTGCGCGCCGCAAACGATCTGCAGCGGGGCGGGGTTGCCGTCGGCGTCGAGATTCTTGTCGCCCACGTCGACCGAGCACACATACATGTGGTCGCTATCGGGGTGCGGGGTCTTGGTGAGCACCTTGGCGGTCACCACATGGTCGAAGGACTCGCCCACGGTGTCGATCGCCTCGACCTCAGTGCCGGTACGGATGTATTCGTCCGAAAGGGTCTTAGGATCCTCCGGAATATCGATCATGGTCTTGAGCCAGTCGTAAGAAACGCGCATCTAACTGGTCTCCTTTCATAAATGCGGCTTTGAGCCGGAAACTGCAACTAAGAAGAAAGCGTTCTAGAACTGGTTCAAGAACCTCATGTCACCAGTCATCAACGTGCGCAGGTCGGGCAGATCGTAGCGCAGTGCCGCGACGCGCTCGGCGCCAATACCAAAGGCGAAGCCGGTGTACTTCTCGGGGTCGATGCCGCAGTTGATCAGGACGTTGGGGTCGACCATGCCGCAGCCCAGGATCTCGATCCAGCCGCTGTGCTTGCAGAAGTTGCAGCCCTTGCCGCCGCACACGTGGCAGCTCACGTCCACCTCGCAGGAAGGCTCGGTGAAGGGGAAGAAGTGCGGGCGATAGCGCGTCTTGCGATCCTCGCCAAACATGCACTTAACAAAGTAGTCGAGCGTGCCCTTAAGATCGCCAAAGGTGATACCCTCGTCGACGACCAGGCCCTCGATCTGGTTGAACTGCGGCAGGTGGCAGGCGTCGGCCGTGTCGGGACGGTAGACGGTGCCCGGGCAGATCATGTAGATGGGCGGCTTCTGCGACTCCATGGTGTGGATCTGCACGCCCGAGGTCTGGGTGCGCAGCAGCACGTCGGACTCGCCGTGAGCGTGAGCCTCGGGATGCGCGACGCTGCCGGGGTTGTTGTCGACCACGTAGAAGGTATCGCGGGCCGAGCGGCTCGGGTGATCCATGGGGGCGTTGAGCGCGGTGAAGTTGTAGTAGGAGGTATCAACCATGGGGCCGGACTCGACGGTGTAGCCGATGCCGCAGAAGATGTCCTCGGCCTCCTCGATGATCTGCTTGATCAGGTGCTGGTGACCGATCTGCGGACGGATGCCCGGCAGCGTGATGTCGACGGCCTCGTGCTCGAGTGTGTGCTTGAGAGCGGCGGCCTTCATCTCGGTGGTGCGCTCGTCGAGCATGCCCTCGATCAGCTGGCGCATCTCGTTGGCGCGTTTGCCCATCATGGGACGATCCTCGGGGGCGAGCTTGCCCATCATGCGCATCAGGCCGGTGATACGGCCCTTGCGGCCGAGCAGCTCAACGCGCGCGGCCTCGAGCTTGGCAGCGTCGTCGGCGCCTGCGACGAGCTCCTTGGCCTCTTCCTCGAGTTTGACCAGATCATCAATCAGACTCATGTCTTCCCTTTCGTCTCTCGCGCATCCGCACTCCGGGACGGCTGACGCTGCCCGATGCTGCGGATGCGCGGCCCGGTTCGGTAACAAAAAACCGTCCTCGGGCATGTGCATTGCCCAAGGACGGTTAAATTCCGCGGTACCACCTTGTTTGACCCGGCGGATGTCTGGCCCGCCGCGCCCACTCTGTGCCTCTTGTCGCGAGGCTCACGGCTTCCCTACTGGGACTTTGCTGCCACTGGCCGCGTGCCCGTTGAGGTCGCTGCTCGGGAGTGAACGCTTGGCCCTTGCCACCGCAGGAAGGCTTGCAGCCCATGACCCTCCCTCTCTTGCCGGCGACGCGGCGGGCAAAACCCTCTCCGTCAACGCATTGGGCTATAGGATAACACATTTCGCGAGCGCATCGCCGCGTTCCGTTTTGTTCGCGCTGGGTACAAGGCAGGTAGCTGTGCAAACTGGCCGCGCACCCGCCTGCGGCGCTCGGCCTGCGAGATTAAGGATACGGTATGGGAAAGAAATTCGATAAGAAGGCCAAGGCCGCCGTGGCAAAGGCCGCCAAGGGCGTCAAGGCCGCTAAAGTCGACAAGGCCGTCAAAAAGTTCCGCAAACTCGAGGGCAAGCTGTGGACTCGCGAGTACCTGCTCAAGATTGCCGAGTTCGATGGAGCGACGATTGCTCCTGCCAACGGCGCTGCCGCCCGTGCCGACGCCATGGGCACGCTTGCCGGCGAGCATCACAAGCTGCTGACCAGCGAGAAGTCCGTTGAGCTCGTACGCTCGTTAGCGCGCGAGACGGTTGCAGGCGGACACGTAGACGACCCGCAGCTGCTCGACGAGATTCGCGTGCTCGGCCGCGACCAGCGCGAGGCAAGCGTTATTCCTACCGAGGAGGCCGAAGCCTGGACCAGGCTCACCTGCGAGGCCGACGCCGTGTGGCACAAGGCCAAGACGGCCAACGACTGGGCGAGCTTTGAGCCCTATGTGGATAGAATCGTCGCCCAACTTAAGCATCAGGCCGAACTCATGGACCCCAAGCGCGACCCATACGACGTTTGGCTCGACCAGTACGAGCGCGGCCTTTCTGCCGAGAGCTTCGACGCGTTTTGCGAGGAGGTCAAGGCCACGGTCGTGCCGCTCGTGCACGCCATCGGCGAGCGCGGCCAGCAGCCCGATGCCGACTTTTTGCACGCCCGCGTGCCCGAGGCCGCCCAGCGCGCCATGAGCTTCGACCTGATGAAGCTCGTCGGCCTGAACCTGGACGACACCACGCTTGCCTTTACCGAGCACCCGTTTAGCGAGGGCTTTGCCGTAGGTGACGCGCGCATCGCGACACACATCTACGAGGACGATTGCATCTCCAACGTCTACAGCATCATCCACGAGGCGGGGCACACTATGTACGAGTTGGGCGTCAATCCCGCCTATGCGCGCACCTGTCTGGAGGGCGGCACCTCCATGGGCATCCACGAGAGCCAGAGCCGCTTCTTTGAGAACACCGTGGGCCGCAGCCGTGCCTTTATGGGACCGCTGCTCGAGGTGCTGCGCCGCCACGCACCCGAGGTCTACGGCAACGTAGACGAGGACACGCTCTACCACGCCGTGAACATCGCGCAGCCTTCGCTGATCCGCACCGAGGCCGACGAGCTCACCTATCCGCTGCATATTATGGTGCGCTACGAGATCGAGCGCATGCTGTTTGCCGGCGAGGCCACGGCCAAGGACATCCCCGCGCTTTGGAACCGCTTCATGGATGAGTACCTGGGCATTCCCGTTCCCGACGACACGCACGGCTGTCTACAGGATACGCACTGGAGCGGCGGCTCGTTTGGCTACTTCCCCACGTATGCGCTGGGCAGTGCCTACGATGCCATGTTTGTGCCGGCCATGTGCCGCGACGGTGTCGACCTCAACGGCGCCTGTGCGAGCGGCGACCTGACACCCGTCCGCGCCTGGCTGGGCGAGCACATTTGGCAGTGGGGCCGCGCCAAGGACGCGCCGGAGCTCATCAAGGGCGCGTGCGGCATGGCGTTCGATGCCCGCTACTACTGCAGCTACCTGCAGGACAAGTTCACCACGCTCTACGAGCTGTAAGGCATAACCGACACGCCACCGCAAAGGGGACGCCGCGAAACCAATCCGCAGCGTCCCCTTTTTTCACCCAATAACTAGGTACCCAATGACTAGTTCGTTGACGCTAATGTCTTGGCAACGTCAGCGAAAACGGCCCCAAGCGAGCAAGGTGACGTGAAATGAAAGGGCGCTCACCTTCTGGTCGCGCCCTTGAAATTGAACGTCAGATTGCCGCTTGGGGCCGTTTGCAGCGTCGAGCAGTTACGCGGTTTGGTAAAACCGCGTAACTACAGGGCCTCGAGCGCGTTGGCGATGCGCTTCATGGCGGCATCGGCGGATGCTTGGTCGGGCGCCTCGGCCAGCACGCGGATAACCGACTCGGTTCCGCTCTTGCGTACGAGCACGCGGCCCTCGCCCGCCAGCGACGCCTCGGCCTCGGCGATGGCGTTCTGCACGCCCATGTTCTCGAGCGCGGCGTCCTTGTCCGCCACGTGCACGGCCACCTGCGCCTGCGGCAGCAGCTTGCACGGAGCCGTGAGCTGCGAGAGCGTCTCACGCTCGGCACGAATCACTTCCATCACGCGCAGCGAGGTCATAATGCCGTCGCCCGTGCGCTCGATATCGCCAAAGATCGTATGGCCCGTCTGCTCGCCGCCCAGGCTGTAGCCGCCCTCGCGCATCTTGGCATACACGTGACGGTCGCCCACGCCGCTGGTCACGGCGCTCAGACCGGCAAGCTCCAACGACTTGATCAGGCCAAAGTTGCTGGCGATCGTCGGCACCACGGTACCGCCCGAAAGGCGACCGTGTTTGTTCAGATACACGCCGCACACGTACAGGATCTGGTCGCCGTCTACCACGCGACCGCGCTCATCCACGGCCAGGCAGCGGTCGGCATCGCCATCGTAGGCAAAACCCACGTCCAGGCCCTGCTCCACCACATGGCGCTGCAGGCGCTCCATATGCGTGGAGCCGCAGTCGACGTTGATGTTAAAGCCATCGGGCGCGGCGTTGATCACGCGCACGTCGGCACCGAGCGCGTCAAACACCGGCTTGGCCACCGAAGAAGCCGAGCCGTTGGCGCAGTCGATACCGATCTTGACGCCCTGCAGCGAAAAGTTCGCACTTGCAATGAGCGAAGCAATGTAGCGGTTGCGGCCCTGCATGTAGTCCACCGTGGCACCGATGTGGTTGCCCGTGGCCAACGGAACTTCGCTCTTGCCATCGATGTAGTCCTCGATGAGCTCCAGTACGTCCTCGTCCATCTTAAAACCGTCGCTATTGACGAGCTTAATGCCGTTATCGCAAAACGGGTTGTGGCTCGCGCTGATCATGATGCCGCAATCGAAGCAGCCCTCCACGGTCTGATGCGCCACGCCCGGCGTCGGGATCACGTGCAGCATATAGGCGTCCGCACCGCTCGCGACCAGACCGCTCACCAGCGCCGCCTCGAACATATAACTCGAGCGACGTGTGTCCTTGCCCACGATGACGCGCGCCTTGCGCTCGCGGTTGGCGCCGTAATACCAGCCCACAAAACGGCCGATCTTATAAGCGTGCTCTACCGTCAGCCCAACGTTGGCCTCACCGCGAAAGCCGTCGGTGCCAAAGTACTTCATGCGCTCTCCTTACAAAATAGGGGCGAACAGATTGCCTGTCCGCCCCAAAATGGTACTCGATTATCTGCGCTACCAGAAAAACCCTACGCCGACGCGCTGTCGCGAGCCGCCTGGCATGTAGGAGTCTGACGCAGCGCAAGCGGCTTGTCCCCCGCCTCGGCCGACGTGGTCAGCGTATACGTGATCGTCGTCGTCTCGCCAGCATGCAGGTCAACGGTGCCCGAATAGAAGGGGATTCCATGCCACGTGGCGGCGCCAAGACCAAACTGGGTGCCCTCGACGGTCAGATCAGTAATGTTGCCGCCCGTCGGGGCAAACAACGAGACATTCAGACGCTCGTCGTCACGCGCGGCATCGGGTGCGCTCGCCGCAACGTAGTCGGGCAGCTTGCCAGCCTCCTCCTGCGTCATGATGTTCGTCAGGGTAACGGTGATGCGATAGGAGCACGTGCCGTCACCGTTCTTGATGCCCTGGCCAATCTGCGTATCGGCGTTCAGGTACCAGTCGAGCTTGGAGAAGCTCAGGTTGTTAAAGTAAACGCCGGCAACAGGATCGGCACTCGGGTCATCCGGATCGGGCAGCGAAGCGTCAATGCCCGTCTCTTTGATGGCATTCTGCTCATCATCGTTTCTCATCCACGCGATCAGACGGCCCTCTTCGGCACCGCGCTCAACGGCGCTGACAAGCTTCGTAACATCGACATCGCCGATACCGCCAAGGATCTTGTCGAAGGCAGCGCTGGCGACGGATGCAAAGATGCCGTCCGACTCCTCGACCGGATAGTTCCAGTACACATCGTGCATGAGGACCTTTGCGGCGTTGGTGCCGTCGACAACCGTTCCGTCGGGCAGCGAGACATTACCGACCAGGCCCAGCAGATACTGCAGGAACACCGGGTCGATACCGATGACGCCATCAACGTCCTGTCCATACTGGGACTTCCACAGCGCGGCGACACGCTGCGAGTTGCGGGGCCAATCAGGCGAATAGGTATTGCCCGAGTTGTACAGGTTACTGTGGTTGCCGAACAGCGCCTCATCCTCTTCGTCGACGCTCTCGACTGCCTCATCCTCGCTGAGTCCAATGCGGGGAACAAACTCGCCAATCGACATCTGGCCGTCAGTGACCGAAATCAGGCCCTGCGAACCGCCAAAGCCGCCGCAAGCACGAATCTCGACGTTGTTCATGGCGTACATAAGGTAGTTGCGCGTCTGGCCGTTGGCGCCGAGCATCTGGGGGAGGACGGGGGCGACCTTCTCCGCCGCGTCAACCGCGCCGTTGAGGGTGGCAAAGCCGTCCTTGGCCTTATCGACCAGCTCGGTCACCTGGGAAATATGAGTATCGCCAATGCCCTGGATCTTCTCGTTGGCGCTCTTGAACACCTTCGAGCTGCTGGAAAGCGAATCGGCGACCGCCTGCAGCGCGGACACGTTAATCATGCCGTCCTGGAACAGCTTGCCGGGCGTGGCCCGCGAAAGGTTGTCGGCCATGGGAACCAGCGCGTTGCTCGAGACATCGGACAGGGCATCAATCATGGTGCGGGCTGCGTTGATGTCACTGCCATACACCGGGATAAACGAAGCCGCCGTCCACAGCGGGCTCGAAGTCTCCGCCTTCATGCTGTCGCAGAGTTCATCGATCTTCTTCGCGTCGTCAGGCAGCGTCGAAAAATCGCCCGACGTGACCTTGTCCTTAAGGCCACCGACGATCTCGACAGCCTCCTTCGCTTCGCTCTTTACGGTCTTTGCCGAGTTAAGCAGCATAAAGCCGTTTGCGCCAAGCGCAACGAGAAGCACCGCGACCACAGCGGCAATAATGGCGCCGGTGTGACGCTTTTTGCGCTCGCCCTTGCGATGGCGATGACGGACCAGACCGTCAGAGGTCGAACTCGACGAAGCATCGCTACCGTAGTTCAAGCCAAAATCGTAATAATCTTCCTTGGAACCCGAGCCCGCAAACTCGGTACCGCTATCATCCAGGCGGGCGAACGTGCCTGTCTCGGAGGCGCCGGTGTAAATCGTGCCGAGGTTACCCGTAAGCCCCGCGCCACCGGCAGAGGAAGTATTGTTGTCGGCCTTGCCGGCATTAACGTTGCCGGCGCCATTCGCGGCGTTGGCAGCACCTGCGTTGTTCGCAGGTACCGAAGGAGCCCCGCTCGGCTGCGACGCAGAGGTTGCACCGCCCGCAAAGACATTTCCTCTTGCACGGCCGGTCTTTTTTGCCTTTTGAGACTGCTCGTACAGAGCGGTAAACATCGCCGTCTCGCCCGGGGACACGCGCTTACCGGAACCGCCCTGTCCAGCGCCGCCCGGCGTGCCGGCCTTACCAGCCCCGTTCGGACGCGGCGGAACTGCAGGGCGGCCGCTATCGCTGCCCTTAAAGTGATTACCAGCCATAAAGAAATCCTCGCAATTGAGTCGCAATGAAAAAGTCCATAACGTTACTAGTTTATGGCATTTTGAGCATCGACAGCTAAACTCCAGACACGGACATCAATTGGCGAAAATGCGGCACAACACCTTTTCTGTCTTGGCGGCGGCGCTAGCTACACCGTGAGGAACATCATCACGATGATCATGACAAAGCCGATAAGGTCGGTCGGCAAAAACACCGTCCCCAGCATAACGGCGCTGGTGATGGTCGCCGAAACCGGCTCCACAGTTCCGATGAGGCTCGCGCGCACCGAGCCGATGTCCTTAACGCCCTGCATATAAAGCATGTAAGCAAAAAACGAGCCGATAACCACGAACACCGCGAGCGCCTCGATGCCGGCAGCGTCGAGCGCCGGCATATGCGCCCAGGGCTGCACGAAGACGCACGAGACCACGCCCGCCGTGAGCATTGCCGAGCCCGTGACGATGGGGCTGCCGTATTCGGGCAGGATCTTGGCGGGAATCACCGCCATACACGCGGCGCTGACCGCACACATAAGACCTGCTGCCAGGCCAAGCGGCGAGATATTCAGGCTGGTGGGGTCGCCGCCGGTGGCGATTAAAAAGGTTCCACCCAGAGCCAGGCCAATGCCGATGACTTCGCGAGTACGCGGCATACGGCGATCGGTCACGCAGGCGTAGCCCATGATGATAACGAGCTGCAGGCACTGGAGCACCGTCGCGGTTCCGGCGTTCGTCAGGCGCACGGCCGAAAGATAGCAAAACTGGTTGAACAGCAGGCCAAAAGCGGTAAAGAGCAGCAGCTGCTTGCGATCAGCGGGCGTCGTCCAAAGCTTGACCAGGCGTGCGCGATCGCGCGTGACAACCACAGCCATAAAGAGCAGGCCGGCGAGAATCTGACGCACGCTCATAAGCCACAGCGTATCGACATGGTAGGTATCGAACAAAAAACTCGCGCTGGTGCCCGAGAAGCCCCAAAACGAACCGCCCACCAGCGTAGCCAAGACGCCCGTGATCATCTTGCGCGTCGAAGCGCTGTTCAGGCGGTCGCGCCATGCGCGACGGGTGCTGCGGCTGAGCTCGTCGGTGCCCTCGGGCACATCAATGTTCGATATATCGGTCATCGGCACCGAAGCCCCTGCGCCTTCGACCTGCTCGACACGCTCTTTGCTCATTCCACTCCCCCGAAACAGCCTGGAAACAATTCGGCTTACCTTACCACGGCGAAGTCACCAGCTGGAGGCTTGTCCGCTTATCGGTAGGACAATTCCGCAGGCGTCTTTCCATAGCTCGATACCGCAATGGCCTTGCATTATGCGACAGCCAAATCGCGGCAGCAGGCTCTTTTGAGATGGATATGACAAAGCCCCGAATTCCACAATGTAAGCGATTTTTAAAAATGTTCTTGCCACCGAGTTCAGGCTCCGTTATATTATCCCTTGCGCGCTTGCGCACCCTTGATCGGGCGTTTAGCTCAGGGGGAGAGCGCTTCCCTGACACGGAAGAGGTCAGAAGTTCAAATCTTCTAACGCCCACCAAATGTTCGCAGCTCAGAGGCTATGTCCTCTGGGCTGTTTTGTTTTATGTCGCCAAATCCGCCGGCAGTTCCAACCGTCCAACTAGCCAAAAGCCGACCATCTACTTGCCGATCTATCCATCGGCATAACCAATCAGTCCGCACCGCAACTTCTCAGCAAAACGCCGCGATGTCTGCGCCCTGCGGTATCCTTGAGCCACTTGCACCTGCAGCACCAAGGAGCCGCCATGCGCACCGAGCTCGATGTCCCCTTTTCGCACAAAGAAGAAGCCAAGGCGCTGGGCGCCAAATGGGACCGGACCAAAAAGATCTGGTATGTACCCAGCGGCGTCAACCCCGAGCCCTTTGCCGAGTGGCTGCCCGGTGTTGACCGATCCGACCCCTCAGCGCCGTATATATATCTAGTACTGGGCAAGCGCGAGTGCTGGAAGTGTCACAAAGAGACCTCGGTCGCGGCCTTCGGCATTCCCTATCGAACCGATAACGACGAGAGCGTCGCCATCGCGCACGCGCCCAACGAAGCCGGGCACATTGCCATCGACACGGCCAACGCCAACGCACTCGCCATCGTGCCCGCTCTTGGCTGCGTGCCGGGCGAGATCCGCGACTACCTTCATAAGCGCTGCGGCTACAAGTCCGTAGGCGCGCGAGCCTCCAAAGCCCCGTCGCTCGGCAACACGTGCACCAGTTGCGACGCGTTGCAAGGCAGTCGCTATCTGCTCGAAGAGCCCTCGTCCCCGTTTGCCCTCACCGCCATCAACAAGCTGCCGGCACTGGAGTTTGTTCGCGTCGAAGTTGCCGGCGTCTTTGGCATCCCAGCCACGCGCACCGACTTTGACCAGGCGCTCTTTACCTGGGCACGCGACCATCACGCCGAGTTCCACAGGCAACTCGGTGAGGGGGTTTATTTGTAGAGACGGAGAGGCCTTCACAGCCAGCTCCTCCGCATCACCTATCCCTCGTCGCCGGCGTCGTACACGATATCGAGGCCACAAACAGAGCATTTCTCCGGATACACCGGCATATGAACGCCCGTGCGTTTCCTCACTTCGTCACTGAGTTTGTCGTGCGCATCGATGAACCGAATGTCGAGACACGGTATTTGCGAGCCGCAGCAAGGGCAGGCAACGACAAACGACCCGCAATCAACCTCTACGCTCGGAAACATATTGTTGTCGATAAGGGCACGCGGCAGTTTTCCGTACTTCCCCATCGCGACATCGCCTCGCCAGCTCATACACGCTCCCCTCTCGCTATACAAATCAGGAAGAGCATGCACCGACGGGCGTGCGCGAGATTGCATCGCCACGCGATCCGATCAAACGACACGATCGTCAAAGAATGCCAAAACCAAATACGCTAATACGGCAGAAGCCCCGCCTTTTCACGCTTCTTTTCCGAGCGATCGAACTCAATGCGATGGGCCTCAAGAAACACCGTATTGGGTCGCCACTGATGCTCATTCGGCTGCCTTAGCGTCGCACCCGCAAAGGAAACGTAGTCGGTCTTATCCAGCAGGTACGATCCACACAGCCGATATTCACCACAAACAGGCTCAAACGAAATCAGGTGAGCATCAAATAGGGAATGAAGGTCGCGCCGAAGCAGAATGCCGTTGCTGGCAACCTGCGATTTGGGTCCCGAGTAATTCTCGATATGCGCAGCCTCCAGAGCTTCGCTGACGCCGCAGTCCGACACCGCACAACGGCCGTCATAGGCGGCAACGAGCTGCTTGCGGAACCATTGTTGCCCCAATCGCTCGCGCCTTAACGCATAGCGGACCTTTTCGTCGTCGGTCGCACCCTGTCCGGCAAACTCAATATCGACGGGCATGCGCTTCAGATAACTCATGTCGGGTGCAAAACGTGGGTCCGGTCCGCCTTTATGAACAGGACCGTGCAGAACAAACCATCCGTTTTCGGGCTCGAACCGCTCAACAAACGCAAGGCCGAGCACCTTATAGCCCACCTCGGTTGCAAATATGACTCCGACTGGGACGCCACATTCCATGCAGTTGAGCATTTTACGGTTGTAATTCTGGTCTCGAAAACCAACGGTACCCGGCGCTTGAACCGAGTACTTAATGACCCACGTACCATCGTCCAAATAGAGCGGAGGCACATCGGTGTAGAAGCTCTTTTTGGAGTTATGGACCGAGAGCGCAAAGATCTTATTGGGATCTTGCTTCACCCGATCCTGGCCCGGCCAGAAGATCCCTGAATCCCGCGTTACGGGAAAGAAGTCCGAGCCAATTCTCAAACGATACTGATACTGAGGGCTATCTTCCTTGGTGTGGTGCGGAAGGCTGGTCCAAACGCCGCCGCGCTGCTCCTCACCCAGAAACCACTCCCATGCCTCAACGTATTCAGAAGGCACAAGACTGCAGGCACGGTCATAGCTTGGTCCATTCATCAACGGAACAGCAAGGTCAATGTCGTTCATCGCCAGCACCTACAACCATACGAACGCGAGTCATGCCCCTCAATAATATGACCGAGAGTCAATTATTACGAGATCTCATTCCGTGATCGGCACATCGTTGATGCTCTCGGTTTGCCGTTGGCGCGCTCGTACCCCGCCACCCCACTCCCCTGTATACTGATGTAGCACGTGTTTCGTCCGGGCCTGTTGGGCCGGATTGTTCATGGGAGGGTCTTATGGCTGCTTCGAATCCGCCTAAGGGGAGCGTTTCTTCTTCGTCCATCAAGCCGGTTACGCGCAAGGCCGTGCGTTGCCAGCGCGAGGTCGCTTGGCTTGTCACGCAGGCGGCGGGCAGGCTCGTGGCGACCACTCAGGACGTCAACGCGCCTACGCCGAGCTTTGTGCTGGCAGCGGCGCTGGATTTTGTGCGCCAATTGGAGCTTGCCGCACAGGATGCCAGCGGCCACCTCGACTACCAGAATGTTATGGCGCCCGACCTGCAAACGTTCTGCCACATGGCCAAGTTGCCCGCCGCGCCCAATGCGCTTTCGGACGCAGGCTACATGTTTACGCTTTCGGGCGCGGACCTTATCCGCGACATCTATACATACTGCAGCGAGCTCGCCGAGCGCCATGTCTTTGACGCGGCTGAAGTCAAACCGGGATATGTCATCAAGCTGGTTCTTAGGCTGTTCTTGATGGACGGGTTCGCGGCCATGCCGGCGTAAGCCGAGTCTTTAGCATCACCGTCGACTGGGCAACAACCGCTTAACCTTAGTGGGCGCCAATCGAGGGTCGATTATTGGGTCGCCTCGTCCACTAACGCATTTATTCCACGCGCTCTGACAGTCGATACTTGCGGTTGCGGCTTGTCAACGGCGCCGTCGGCTCAAGCTCGCCCTGCTCGATGAGCGCATTGACGCGTGCCCTAACCTGGGAAACCGTGAGTCCCGTGCGCTCCGCCAGTTCGCGCGTCCCCAATTCGCCGTAGCGCTTGAGTGCTGTCATAATCAAGTCCCCGCCATGATCGACCGGCTCTATCTTTGAACGGTAAAGTACGACCTTGAACCGATCGAACCCCGGGCAGAACAGGGGCTCGGCCAGACCATGCGCGCGCATGGCATCGATCATCATCGGGATGCCCGAGCCATTGCCCTCAGCCGGCGAACCTGCGCCATCCGGCAGCGGGACAATCGACATGAGTTTCACGAGCGTCGCGTTACGGCATCGGGAGCTGCCGTCAAACAAGCTCTCGCGAGTCTTCCCTCCATAAAGGCCGCCGGGATTCGTCACCTCGATACGGTCGTCAAAAACGTCGACGGCGATCGATTGCCCACAGAACCGATCCCCGTATTCCCTGTGGATAACCGCGTTGGCGACTGCCTCGCGCAGGACCTCCTCGGGAATCTCCAGCGAGTCGATACGCGAGATGCCTTGGACGGTCGAGGTACGGCGCAGGTTTTTGGCGACAGCCGCGACAGTATCCGAAATCATCTCGCCCAGGGTGCCCTCGCAGACTGTGCGGTCCATAAATCTTAGCGGTCCCGCAGCGCCCTTTTGAGTTCCCGCATGGACAGCCACATCAATGAAGAGCTTAGGATAGAACTGCTGAGGGTAAACGCCCGCGGCAAGGAGGCCGGCCTTGGTAACATTGCCCTGGAAGTCGAGGAGATTCAGGCGCTCCATCTTTGTCTTCTTGTCCGTCGCACCACGCATCGCTCGAGGCGTCAACGAATAGGCGCGTTCTATCGTGCGGTCGACCAGCGACTCGTCGAGATCGTCCACACTCGTGCCGGGCACCGCATCGCGATCGCTAGGACTCGTCCGTTCGTATGACGACAGTGCCAAAACCTCGGTCGACGAAAGCGGGACATCTTTGTCATCGATGCGTTTGTAGCTGCCACCTTGAGCGCCCCGCTCTATGACATAACAAGGCTTGCTCGACGGGTCGAGCTCCTCAATCGTGATGACCAGAACCACGGTGCCCTGGAGCTCCACGCGCTCAATGGTGTATTTGGGCGGATTGGCCAGCTTTCCGCGACCGCCGGCATCGCCCATGCCCGCCACGAATTGGTTGAGCACCTTCTCGGTCTCAAAGTCCTCAACCGGGACAAAGCCCGCGCGCTCGCTCACGCCGAGCACGATAATTCCGCCGGCGGTATTCGCGAATGCGCTAACCGTTTCCCATACGTCGCGAGAAAGCGTCGTGGCGCTCTCCTTGACCTCGACGTTAAGATCGTCCGAGCCCATGCGCCTTAAAGACTCGAGCAGACCGATCAGCTCGTTCTCGTTCATCTGCACGTCCTTTCGCTCGGTCCGGCGGAGAACGCCACGAATAGATTTCCTTCGTCTCTCAGTTATCTCTCGTAATTATCTCTCATTTATCTCTCTATCTCTCGGCTTAGAGATAAGAGATAGATAGAGATGGAATGTCTACCATTTGCTTCATTTATACATATTTTTGCTGGTAGAACAATCGGTATTGAGACAATACCATGATTGCCTACCTCTTTGCTGCTCAGTTATCTCTCATATTTTTCTCTCATCTTCCTGTCATCTCTCATATTAGAGACGAATGAGAGACGAGAGATACGCGAGTGATGGACGAGCGAGGATTTTCGGACGGTCGGATATCGAGAGTGGATATTTGGACGGTTTTTGGGGCTTTTGCGGCAGATTCCGTCCAAATATCCACTCTCGTTCGATAGGTGTCCGGAAATCCTCGCTCGTCCGTCCGAATATCCACTCTCGTTTGGCGTGTGTCCGAATTTCCACGCTCGCGCGGCGGTCAGGCGGGGCCTTTACCCATTCCGCCGGCATCGTCTTCAGTTCGCCGCAGAGCCGCGGCCCCATATGGGTATACTCTCGAGGATTCGACTCGATTCGCCCCCGCTGGGGCGTCAAAGGAGACTGCATATGCCCACCACCTCAACCGACCCGCGCGCCGCTGCCGCCGCGCTGCTGGTACCCGGCACCACCTGCCACGGCTTTGCCGTCGAGCGCTGTGAGACCGTGCCCGAGCTCGACTCGGACGCTTACGTGCTGCGCCACACCGCCTCGGGCGCTCGCCTGCTGTACCTGGCGTGCGACGACGAAAACAAGGCCTTTGCCATTGGCTTTAAGACGCCGCCGGCCGATTCCACCGGCGTGTTCCATATTCTTGAGCACTCGGTGCTGTGCGGATCGGCTAAGTTCCCCGTCAAGGAGCCGTTTGTCGACCTGATCAAGAGCTCCATGCAGACGTTTCTCAACGCCATGACCTACCCCGACAAGACCATCTACCCCGTTGCCACCACCAACGAGCAGGATCTGTACAACCTGATGGACGTGTACCTGGACGCGGTGTTCAACCCGGCCATCTATACCAAGCCGACCATTTTTGAGCAGGAGGGCTGGCACTACGAGCTGGACCTGCCGGAGAGCGTCGAGGGCGAGGGCGACGGCGGCTCCGCGAGCCTGCGCGAGGGCACGCTGCGCTATAACGGCGTGGTGTTCAACGAGATGAAGGGTGCGCTGTCCGACCCCATGAGTGTGCTGGACGACGCCGTCAACGCCGCGCTCTACCCCGACACCGCCTATGCACACGAGAGCGGTGGCGACCCGCGCGCGATTCCCGCGCTCACCTACGAGCAGTTCCTGGACACGCACGCGCGCCACTACAATCCTTCCAACTCTTATATAACGCTCTACGGCGACCTGGACGTGGACCGCGCCCTGGCCTTTTTGGACGAGCGCTATCTGTCGCAGCCGAGTGCCGCGAGCCGCCGCATGGACGCTGCCGTCGCCGCCGGCGAGGACCCGTCCACGATGGCGCCCAATCCGCTGGGCGTGCAGGCGCCCGTGACCTGCGAGTACAAGCGCGTCGAGATGGCCACCACACCCGAGAACGCCCTGGTGGGCCTGGGCCTGGTGCTGGGCAACGCGCTCGACCGCAAACGCACGATCGCGGCGGATATCCTGTTTGAAGCACTGCTGGGCTCCAACGAAGCGCCGGTTAAGAAGGCCATTCTGTCCGCCGACCTGGGCGGCAACGTGGTGAGCTACACGGCGGCCGAGAGCCTGCAGCCCTACGAGCTCATCATGCTGCAAAACGCACAGCCCGGCGTGGCGCGCGAGCTGCGCCGCGTGTTCCAGGACGCCTGCCGCGACTTATGCGAGCATGGCGTTCCGCGCGAGCGCCTGGAAGCCATCATCAGCAGCAACGAATACGACCTGCGCCAGCGCGACTACGGTATCGCCGACGGCGTGGCCATTGCGTGCGACGCGCTGAGCACGTGGCTCTACGATGACGACGCCGCGACGCTGGCGCTCAAGTACGGCCCGGTGTACGAGGAGCTGCGTAGCGAGCTGAACGGCAGCTATTTTGAGGACCTGCTGCGCGAGCTGGTGCTGCAGAACAATCACATGGCACTGGTCGAGCTGGTGCCGGTGGACGCCGCCGAGGGTTCGGAGGGTGCCGAGGCCGCCGAGCTGGCAGCCAAGCGCGATGCCATGACCGATGCCGAGCTGGCCGACGTGGTCGAGCGCACGGCCGCGCTGCGTGCCGCGCAGGAGGCGGAAGACACACCCGAGGCCAAGGCCACGCTGCCGCGCCTGCGCGTGTCCGACATTGGCGAGGCGCGCCCCGAGCCGCCACTGATCGTGGACACGACCGCGCCCATCCCCTGCCTGCGCCACGGCATCCCCACCAACCGTCTGGCCTACGCCATGCAGTATTTCGACCTGAACTGCGTCGCGTTTGAGGACCTACCCTATGTGACACTGCTCTGCCGCCTGCTTAAGCAGCTACCCACGAGCGAGCACTCGGCCGAGGAGCTCGACAACTTGCTCGCCGGCAAGCTGGGCTTTTTGAGCTTTACGACCGAGGTCATGACCCAACCCGACGTGGACGGCGTGCGCCCCTACCTGCTGGTGAGTGCCGGCGCCCTGTCCGAGAAAATCGATGCGCTGGCAAGCCTGCCGCGCGAGGTGTTGTCGAGCACGCTTTTGGCAGACGCCGACGCCGACCGCGTGCGAGACGTGCTCACGCAGATTCGCATTGGGCTTGAGCAGGGCTTTATCAACAACGGCCACTCGGCGGCGCTCGGTCGCGCGATGAGCTACAGCTCGCCTTCGGCCGTGGTGCGTGAGCAGCTCTCGGGCGTGGACTTCTACCTGTTCCTGCGCGATCTGCTCGACCACTTTGACGAGCGCGTGGACGGGCTGCGTACCAAGCTTGCCGAGCTGGCAGGCCGCATCTTTGTGGCCGATGGCTGCATGGCGAGCTTTACCGGCAGCGACGAGGACTTTGACGCGTACTGGGATGCCGCGGGCGACCTGGGGCTGGGTGCGGGCGATGGTGCCGGCCGCGGCGCGCTCGCGGTGCCGACGCCACGCGACCGCCACGAGGCTTTCGTGATCCCCAGCGACATCTGCTTTGCCGCGCGTGCGTGCGATCCGCGTCGCCTGGGCATTGACGTGACAGGCGCTTGGGCCGTGGCTGCCAACGCGCTCTCCTACGATTACCTGTGGAACGAGATTCGCGTGAAGGGCGGTGCGTACGGCTGCGGATTCCGCGCAGCCGGCGAGCGCCAGACGGCGTTCTACACCTACCGCGACCCGGCGATCGATCCTTCGATTGAACGCATGGCACGCGCAGGCGAATGGCTCGGCAGCTTTGAGCCCGACGAGGCCGCCTTTGAGGGCTTTATCGTGAGCTGCGTGAGCGGCATGGACGCGCCGGTGAAGCCGTACGCACTCACCAAGCGCCGCAACACGACCTACCTGGCCGGGCTCGATCCGCATGCGCGCGAGGAGCGTCGCGCCCAGATGCTCGCCGCCACACCCGCTGAGCTGCGCGCACTCGGCGCCGATGTGACGCGCATCGCAGCCGCGTCGCCCACCTGCGTCTTTGGCGGCCGAGACGTCATCGCCAAGAGCAACGCCAGCTTTAACGTCATCGACCTGCTGGCCTAGCCACAGCCAAGCAAAACCACCACAAAGGGGACAGTGAACTGCCTCCCATTTCTTGGACATCGGGAAATGGGAGGTTTTCCATGAGTAT
>CABRFZ010000023.1 GCA_902470365.1 uncultured Collinsella sp.
ACGCGCATAAAGAAAGCCTCCCATTTCTCATGTCCAAGAAATGGGAGGCAGTTCAGGATTCGATGGCGGGCCTTTTGTGTTGGAGGCAAATGAAAATACTTTACTTAGTTAAAGAAAAGCGTTTTATCCAAGGCGTGCGGGGAGTACAATCACCTGCATGCGAATCGACGTGCCATCGGCTTTGATGCTGCCCGCGTGTCCTGGCCCGGCTCTACGCTTCCGGGTATGCGACGTTGCGACGCGGCCGGCTTCGGTCCTTGCGTGCGGGTTCGCGAGTATGCAACCGTGTATGTAAGGAGCGACATATGACTGTCGAGAAGAAGGATATCGATTGGGGTAGCCTCGGCTTTGGCTACATGAAGACCGATTACAGCTATGAGGCCCATTGGAAGGACGGCGAGTGGGACGAGGGCGGCCTGACCACCGACCATACCCTGCATGTCTCCGAGTGCGGTGGCATCTTCCACTACTGCCAGGAGGTCTTTGAAGGCCTGAAGGCCTACACCGCCGAGGACGGCAGCATCGTCTGCTTTCGTCCCGATATGAACGCCGATCGTATGTACAACTCTGCCCAGCGCCTCGAGATGCCCCCGTTCCCCAAGGACAAGTTCGTTGAGGCCGTCAAGCAGGTCGTTTCTGCCAACGCCGCATGGGTTCCGCCCTTCGGCTCTGGCGCAACCCTGTATGTGCGTCCGTTTATGATCGGCTCCGGTGACGTTATCGGCGTGGCTCCCGCTCCTGAGTACACGTTCCGCATTCTCGTGACCCCGGTCGGTCCGTACTTTAAGGGTGGCCTCAAGCCTGTCAAGCTGCGCGTTTCCGAGTACGACCGCGCCGCACCGCACGGCACCGGCAACATCAAGGCCGGCCTCAACTACGCCATGTCCCTTAAGCCCACGATGGAGGCTCACCGCGAGGGCTATGCCGAGAACCTGTATCTCGACTCCGAGTCCCGCACCTATGTCGAGGAGACCGGTGGCGCCAACGTCCTGTTCGTGAAGGAGGGCGGCACGCTTGTCGTCCCGCAGTCGCACACCGACTCCATCCTGCCCTCCATCACCCGTCGCTCGCTTGTTCAGGTCGCTGAGGACCTGGGCATGACCGTCGACCAGCGTCCCGTCGAGTGGGCCGAGGTCAAGGCCGGCACCTTTGTTGAGTGCGGCCTGTGCGGCACCGCTGCCGTCATCTCCCCGGTTGGCGAGATCGACAACAAGGTTTACGGCGCCGACGAGACCGTGACCTTCCCGGCTGGCTACACCGAGATTGGCCCTGTGATGAAGAAGCTCCGCGAGACCCTGACTGGTATCCAGTCTGGTGCTGTCGAGGACAAGCACAACTGGGTTTACGCCGTCGCGTAAGCTGTCTTAGCTGTCCGGGCAGAGAACAAGTTCCCTCCCGGCGCGTCCTCGGACATGCAAGAAGCCCTCGCTGCGCACTTCGTGCGGCGAGGGCTTCTTGCGTCCTGCGGAGTGCGCCGGAAAGGAAGGCCGCGCTTTTGTTTTGGTTCGCGCCATGTGGGGGTGGTGGCGACGTGCATTTTTGCGAGTATTCTGCAATCGAAGGCCCCTGCATACCGACCTCGGGCAAAAATCGGGATTTCTCGATGTTTTCTACGAATGATGGGCGGGGTTACGGGCTGACAGCGTTTGATTTGCAGGGATATTCGCGGTCTTTGGCATTTGCCGTGGCGCCCGAAGCTCTTGGTTATGTTGAATACTCCTAAAAATGCACGACGCTTAGAGGGGGACCTTCGCGAAAAAGGAAACCGCCCCGTCGAAGTATGCATTCGACGGGGCGGTTTATGCATTTGGCCGATTAAGGATGCGCTGTCAAACTACTAGAACTTGACGGTCGGGGCCTGGCGGGCTGCTTCGGCGGCCTCGAAGCCCTGGCGCTCCTTAAACTGGAAGATGCCGGCAAAGATGACAGCCGGGAACGTCTGAATGGCGTTGTTGTAGCTGAGCACGCAGTCGTTGTAGCTCTGGCGTGCATAGCTAATCTTGTTCTCGGTGTCCTCGAGCGATGCCTGCAGCTGCGTAAAGTTGGTGTTTGCCTTAAGATCGGGATAGGCCTCGGCCACGGCGAAGAGCTGGCGCAGCGCACCGGTCAGCACGTTGTCGGCTTCCATCTTGGCCTCGGGCGTGGTTGCCTTGACGGCGATGTTACGCGCGCTGATCACGGCGGAGAGCGTCTCCTGCTCGTGCTTGGCGTAGCCCTTGACGGTCTCGACCAGGTTGGGGATCAGGTCGTTGCGGCGCTGCAGCTGCGTATCGATGTTCTGCCAGGCGTTATCGATGCGGTTACGCTTGGTGACCATGTTGTTGTAGATGCCGGCGATGGCGCAGACAATCACAATGACAACAACGATGCCGATGATGACGGTAATCATGATGTCTCCGTTTCGAATGGCCGCGGCGGCATGCGCCAGCTGCCGTTGGTATAACGCTACTAGTATACCCGCAACGTTTTGCCGTGCCGAACTTTCCGGTAAGCGTTGTGTTTTCGGCGGGGCCGGCACCGGGGCAAAGCGCGCGAGGTACAGGTGTAAGATATGCGACAGATTGACGAGTGTTGTCTTTGCCCTGAGGATGGCGATACCAGTGGACCTTCGCATTAAGAAAACCTACCGCTCCCTGTTCGATGCCTTCACCGAGCTTCTCGAGGAGCATCGGTTTGAGGACCTGACGGTTGCCATGCTGTGCGACCGCGCCATGATTCGCCGCACGACGTTCTACAAGCACTTTCGCGACAAGAACGATTACTTTGCCTTTTATATCGATGAGCTCATGTCGGGCTTGCCGCAAAAACAGCCCGATGAGGCCGGCGCAGTGTCTGCCGAGGACGTGCGCGCGCTTCGGCACGCGATTTTGGACGATGCCATGGATTTGATTCTGGCGCACGAGCGGCTCATGGATAACATTTTGGCAAGCAGCATGTCGGGCATGTTGGCCAACGTTATTTGCGACCGCATTGCCCGATCCATCCGCGAGCGTGTGATGAACGTGCTTGCCGAGGATGCCCTGGCCCCCGTGTCACTCGAGACGACGTCTGAGTTTGTCGCCGGCGGTATTATTCGTCTTTTCACGATATGGTGGGAATCAGGCCACGATCTTGAGCGTCGACCTGAGATAGCCGACGTGGTCGATGCGCTGTTTGAGCGGACCATGACACCGGTGCATCACTAGGAGTGGCGGAGAGAGGGGGATTCGAACCCCCGGAACGCTCTCGCGCTCAACGGTTTTCAAGACCGCCGCATTCAACCGCTCTGCCATCTCTCCGTGAGTCGTAATGATAGCATCGTTTTGAATTTGCAACAGGGAAGGCGAATGATGACGATCACCGAAATCGACGAGAAGTTCATGCGCGAGGCGCTGGCGGAGGCGCGAGCCGCCGCGGCGGTGGGCGAGGTGCCCATCGGAGCCGTAGTGGTGCGCGACGGCGAGATCGTCGCGCGGGCGCACAATCGGCGCGAGCTCGACCAGGATCCTTCGGCTCATGCCGAGTTTGCGGCTGTGTGCGCTGCTGCCCAGGCGCTCGGCCGCTGGCGCCTTTCCGATTGCACGGTCTATGTGACGCTCGAGCCCTGCTGCATGTGCGCGGGCCTTATGGTTAACGCGCGCGTGGGGCGCTGCGTGTATGGCGTAAGCGACGCCAAGGCGGGCGCGTTGGGATCCCTATACGATTTGAATGCCGACTCGCGCCTGAATCATCGGTTCAATGTGACCGCCGGCGTACTGGCGGATGAATGCCGCGAGCTGCTGAGTAGCTATTTTGGCGGTCTGCGCGGAGCGGGCGGCGCTGATTGCGGTTGTGGGGCCGATCTTGAAGCACACGCCGCTCACGCCGCAGCGCTTGCAGGTGCCGGTGAGGATGCTGGCACGGCGGTTGACTTTGGTCCTGCGTGCCGCCGACCCCGCCGTGTGCTGTTGGCGATCGACTCCTTTAAGGGCAGCGTTTCGAGCGCGCAGGCGGAGGCGGCGGTTGCCGAAGGCGTGCGCCGCGTTTGGCCCGATGCCCAGGTGGCCGCGTTGCCGCTGGCGGATGGTGGCGAGGGAACGCTCGATGCCGTTGCCGCGTGCGGCGGTGAGCTTGTGACCTGCGAGGTGACAGGCCCCTTGGGCGACCGCGTGTCTGCCCGGATGCTGGTGGACGGCGAGCGCGAGTCCGCGGTCATCGAGATGGCCGAGGCGGCCGGCATTGGGTATTCGAGCTGTACGGAGTCGGCGGCGTTGGCGGCTTCGACCTATGGCGTGGGCGAGCTGATGCTCCGTGCGGTTCGTGCCGGGGCAAAGACTATCTATATTGGCTTGGGCGGCAGCGCCACCAACGACGGTGGCGCCGGCATGCTGCAGGCGCTGGGCGCGCGTGTGGTCGATGATCAGGGCTGCGATGTCGTCCCCGGTCTTGCGGGCCTTGAACACGTGGCGAGCGTTGATTTGGCGCCGGCGCTGCAGGCTTTGGATGACGCTCGCATCGTTGTGCTCTCCGATGTCGAGAATCCGCTCGTAGGGCGTCGCGGCGCGCTTGCGGTGTTCGGCGGACAGAAGGGTCTGCCGATGGGGGATGCCGAGGCCTTGGGCAAGTACGACAGCTGGATGGTCGGCTATGGTCGCCTGCTCGATGTGGCGATTGCTAGGGCGCGGGCTCAGGGGTTGCTACGTGTGCCCGAGGGCGCACGGACATTTGGCTCGGTGCTCGGCGTGCCTGGCGCTGGTGCCGCCGGTGGTCTGGGAGCAGCGCTGTTGGCGCTCGGCGCCGAGTTGCGCTCGGGCGTAGAAACCGTGTTCGACCTCGTGGGGTTTGACGAGCGCGTGCGCGATGTCGACCTGGTCATAACGGGCGAGGGCAATATGGATGAGCAGTCCGCCGCCGGTAAGGCGCCGGTGGGTGTAGCCCGTCGTGCGAAGCGATATGGCAAGCCGGTGATTGCTGTCGTGGGCGGTCGAGCTGACAACCTCGATGCGGTGTATGGGCAGGGCGTCGACTTGGTGCTTCCGATCTGCCGCAAGCCCATGCCCCTCGACCAGGCGCTCGAACCACGGGAAGCCACTGCCAACCTCATCTGTGCCGGCGAAGCGGCCGCTCGATCCTACGACCTTGGCCGTATCTAAAACTCATCCCCTCGATAAGTTGCGGTGAAATACGGAGTGTTTTTGCCTTTAAGGGGCCAATTCAGTCCGTATTCCACCGCAACTTCGAGAATGGCCATTCGAGGTTGGCTGCCTTGGGTCTTGGGTCGGACCGTTTGCCACGAAACACGGCTATCTGCTACGTTTAACCGACCATCCTCGACCATCCCGGAATTTGAAAAAATAAAACCGCAGGTAGAGAGCTTGCCGATTTTCGAAAAAGTCGGCTATGGTCGACCCCTGCGACCCAAACGTAGTAGATGGGCCCTTTTCGTGGCACAGCACCAGATCAGTCTATTTAGGACGGGGCTTCCTTGACTACTTTCGCCACCCTGATGCCCCACCAGTTAAAAAGTAGTCAAAAAAGCCCCGTCCCAAATTAGCTACCTTGCTCTGGCGGGCGGGAGCAGGTAAGATATACCGAGCGCCTAGCGCGTTCGATGGGTTCGGATGACGACATGTTCCGAATCTGGTCAGGTCCGGAAGGAAGCAGCCATAAGGAGCCTCTGTCGGGCATCCGAATCCATCGAGCGCACGGGCTTTCTTTTTGCGCGGTTTTACCAAACCGCGCAATGCTCGACGCTGCGCGCCACCCAGAGCGACAATTTGTCATTCAAAAGGCAAGGCATGACCAGAAGGTCTATGCCTTGCCTTTTTCATGCCAACTTGTTCGCTCTGGGTGGCGCTCGCTGGCTTTGCCAAAACATCGATGGCTACGCGTCAGGAGGCGGCGAGGTGTTTGGTGTCTCGCTGGTCCTCGGCTTCGCCTGCGGAATCGCTCGACTACCAAACACCTCGCCGCCGACCGGGCCCCGTCGTCCAAAAATCACCCGTAAAGGCGCGTTTATCTAATTTAATCTATCCCTTGCGGAATGCGGCTTGCTGGTTTTGTCTGGGCATTGATGGCTACGTGGTTCAAGAGGCGGCGGTGCTGTTGCTTGCATTTTTGCAGTTAAAGAGGCCCGTTTCCTTGGGTTGGGGAAACGAGCCTCTTTTTGTCTCTGGGCTTGTGGATTGGCAAAGACAATAGTCGCTGGCAGCTATTTTGAGTTCTTGATGCGGCGTGTGGCTGTGGCGGTTATTCCGAGTCCCATGGCGGCGATTCCTGCGAGTGTGATTGCGCTCGGCGCTGTGTCGCCTGTGTTTGCGAGCTTGCCGGTGGTCGTATTTGCTTGCTTGGTGGAGCTCGATGGAGCGTCTTTGCCGGTCGCGGGCGAGCTGACGGGCTGTGCCGTCTCGGCCGGTTGCGTTGAGCTGGAGGGTTTTGTCGTCTCGGCGGGTTTCGTTATCTCGGGCGAGGTGGCCTTGTCTGCCGCGGCCTTTGCCTCTTCGTATGCCTTGCAGGCGTCGTCATAGGCCGCTTGCGCCTTATTCAAATCGCTGAGGAGCGCATTTCGCTTGGCTGTGCATGCGTCGATGTTGGCCTTTGCTTTCTCCGCTCCATCTTCGAAAATCTTAACCTGCTCTTCCTGACTTTCGAGCGTACGTCGGTGGTGGTCAAGCTTATATCCACAAGATTCTCTTTCCGAATCCGCCATTTTGACCTCCATACGCAACTGCAAAACAGTTTCGTAATCCCTGTCGGCGAGCGCCTTTTCTACTTTTGCTTTAAGCTCGCTTACCCGGTTGCTGGCCTTGTCGTAATCGGCTTGGGCTGCAGCGACGTTCGCTCGCATGGCGGGAAGGGGTTCACTAGATTTGGCGGCTTCCGCCATCATCTTGCCGTAGAGCTCTTGAGAAGCGGCAATGTCATCATCGATTTCCGCAAGTTTCTCGGGACTTGCGGCGTCTTTTGCGGCCTCGAGGGTTTTGAGCGCTTCCTGCATGGCTGCATACGCTTTTTCTTTTGCGGCGGCCGCATCTTCCGTCTGCAAGGCAACTGCACCGGTGGGGGAGCTGGTTTCTGCCGCGATCGCCGCTACGGGGGCGATTCCCGCGACAAGTGCCGCGGAAAGGGCGATGCCCGCAGTTGCTCGTCTTGCTTTTCTTGCGAGAATGTCGTTCATCTCGGCACCTCATTTCAAGGGTCGGCGACTAACTTGGTAGCACTAATGTAAGTATATCAGGCGGTTTGCCCGCCATTGATCGGGCGTGCGCGTATGCCCCTTGATTAACAGCCATTAAATCTATCCCTTAAGGAACGCGGCTTGCTGGTGTTGTCTGGGCATTGATGGCTGCGTGGTTCAAGAGACGGCGGCATTACCATTTGTTTTTTCAAGTAAAGAGGTCCGTTTCCCTGGGTTGGGGAAACGGACCTCTTTTTGTCTCTTGGCTTGTGGATTGGCGAAGACAATAACCGCTGGCAGCTATTTTGAGTTCCTGATGCGGCGTGTGGCTGTGGCGGTTATTCCGAGGCCTGCGGCGGCGATTGCTGCGAGTGCGATTGCGCTCGGCGCTGCATCGCCCGTGTTCGCGAGCTTGCCGGCGGTCGTATCTGCTTGCTTGCCGCTGCTCGAGTTCGCCTGCTTGGTGGAGCTTGGTAGGGCGTCTTTGCCGGTTGCAGGTGAGGCAACGGGCTGTGTCGCCTCGGCCGGTTGCGCCGAGTTGGAGGGAGGCGTCGTCTCGGTCGGTTGCGTTATCTCAGGCGAGGTGGCCTTGTCTGCCGCGGCTTTCGCCTCTTCGTATGCCTTGCAGGCGTCGTCATAGGCCGTTTGCGCTTTTTTCAAATTGTCGAGGAGCGCATCTCGCCAGGCTGTGAACCGGTCGATATCGGCTTTATATTTCTCTACAGCACGTTCACAGTCATTAACTCGTCTTTCCTCTCTTCTGAGGCGGTACTGGAACTCGCGGAGCTCCGCTTCGCAAGAGTTTACTTGCGTTTTTGCCGATATCATCTCACTGTGCAACTGCTTTATTTGCTGTTTAACAGTTTCGACAAACTCCTCGTAGCCGAGTGCTTCGAGTGTCTTAAGCATCTCATGTTTCTTGTCTAATTCTGCCTGGAGCTCGCTTACCCGGTTGATGGCCCCGTCGTATTTGGCTTGGGCTGCATCGATGTCCGCTTGCATGGTGGGAAGGAGTTCCCTCTCTTCGGCGGCTTGCGCCGCCATCTTGTCGCGGAGCTCTTGAAAACGGGCAATGTCATCATTGAATCTCGCAATTTTCTCGGGACTTGCGGCGTTTTTTGCGGCCTCGAGTTTTTTGAGCGCTTCCTGCATGGCTGCATACGCTTTTTCTTTTGCGGCGGCCGCATCTTCTGTCTGCGGGGCGCCCGAATTGCCGCTGGTGGCGCTCGTCTGCGAAACGGCCGCATCGGTGGGGGAACTGGTTTCTGCCGCGATCGCCGCTACGGGGGCGATTCCCGCGACAAGTGCCGCGGAAAGGGCGATGCCCGCAGTTGCTCGTCTTGCTTTTCTTGCGAGAATGTCGTTCATCTCGGCACCTCATTTCAAGGGTCGGCGACTAACTTGGTAGCACTAATGTAAGTATATCAGGCGGTCGACCCGACACTGGCTGGGTGTGCGCGTGCCTTTCCGCTTCTTTGGAAACCGAATCCCATTAGAAATGACGAGTTGTTTACGCTTCTTTTGGGCTCACCGTACTATCATGATTCGAATTGAGTGTGAATGATGATAGGGAGCGCCTATACATGATTGAGCTGCTCAGGCGTTTTGGTGGCAAGTTTCGCCGCTATATGGTGATTGGCCCTGCGTGCAAGCTGATCGAAGTGATCTTTGACCTGCTTACACCGCTCGTGATTGCCCAGATGATCGATAAGGGTATTGGCGCACACGATGTCAGCGCCGTTATCCACTACGGCATGGTACTTGGCGCCATGGCTGTGATTGGCATCTCGTTTACGCTTGTCTGCCAAAAGATGGCGGCGCTGACATCGCAGGGCATGGGCACCGACATTCGCGGCGCGCTCTACAAGCACATCAACAAGCTGAGCTATGCCGAGCTCGACCGCTTTGGCACGCCGTCGCTCATCACGCGCATTACCAACGACGTTAACCAGGTCCAGCTCGCTGTGGCGCTGGGCGTGCGCATGCTCATCCGCTGGCCCTTTCTAGCGGTGGGCTCCATGTGCGCGGCCCTTGCCATCGACCTTAAGCTCGGCATCATCTTTTTGATCTGCACGCCCGCCATTGGCCTGGTGTTCTGGGTTGTCATGGCGCGCTGCATTCCGTACTACAAGCAGCTGCAGGCAAAGCTCGACCGCATCGCGCTTATCTGCCGCGAGGGCCTTTCGGGCGCCCGCGTGGTTCGCGCCTTCGTGCGCGAAGATCACGAGCGCGAGCGCTTTGCGCAGGCCGCCGACGACCAGGCCAATACTGCCATCGCGGTGGGCAAGCTCTCGTCGATTCTCAACCCCGTCACGTTTTTGGTGATGAACCTGGGCGTGTGCGCCATCCTGTGGGTGGGCGGCATCCAGGTCAGCGTGGGCGAGCTTACGCAGGGCCAGGTCATGGCGTTTGTGAACTACATGACGCAGACCCTGACCTCCATCGTGTACGTCGCCAACCTGGTCGTGGTCTTTACCAAGGCGAGCGCCAGCGCGTCGCGTATCAACGAGGTGCTCAATTGCGTGCCGGGCATCACCGACGAGGGCAACCAGCCGGTCGCGCTGCCCAAGCCGGGCAATGTCGCTTCAGTTCCCGCGCTGAGCTTGAGCCATGCGAGCTTCTCGTTTGGCGCTGGCGCGGCCAATGCTGTCAACGATGTGACGCTGGAACTCCCGCTGGGCAAGACGCTCGGCATTATCGGCGGTACGGGTAGCGGCAAGTCCACGCTCGTCTCGCTCATCCCGCGCCTGTACGATGCGAGCACCGGCAGCGTGAGCGTGATGGGCGCCGACGTGCGCACCTGGCCGCTCGACCAGCTGCGCCGTGTGGTCGCGACCGTTCCGCAGCGCGCATCGCTGGTGAGCGGCTCCATCCGCAGCAACCTGACCTGGCGCGATGAAGCTGCGACCGACGAGGAGCTCTGGGTGGCACTCGACATGGCGCAGGCCAGCGAGTTCGTGCGCAACAAGCCGCAGGGCTTAGACGCCCCGGTCGAGGCGGGCGGCAAGAACTTTAGCGGTGGCCAGCGTCAGCGCCTGACTATCGCGCGTGCCTTGGTTGGTTCGCCTCAGATATTGATCATGGATGACTCCGCGTCGGCGCTCGACTTTAAGACCGACGCGGCGCTTCGCCATGCCATTCGCGAGCGCAGCATGCGCGGTGCCGCCAAGGGCGGGCTGCCGCTCACGACCGTCATCGTAAGCCAGCGCGTCTCGACCGTGCGTGATGCCGACATGATCTGCGTACTTGACCACGGTTCGGTCGCGGGCCTGGGCGCGCACGATGAGCTCTACACGACCTGCCAGCTCTACCGCGAGATTTGCCAGTCGCAGCTTCGCCGCGAGGAGCTCGAGGGTCAGCAGGGGAGTGCGGCGCCCACGTCCGTCCCAAGTCCCGCGTCCGCCCCGGCTGCCCCGGCATCCACTTGCGCAAAGGAGGGCTGCTAAATGAATCCGTACACTTCCTCCGGTTCGGTCGCCACGATGACGGCCAACGTGTCCGGTAACGATAACCTCAACGACCTGGGCGACGGTCCGCGCCAGCCCGGCGATCCCGAGCGCTATCCCGTGGGTGCGGTGACCCGCCGCCTGCTGGGCTATGTTCGCCCGCATCGCATTTCGTTTGTGGCGTCGTTTGTGAGTGCCGCCGTCTCGGTGATCTTGCAACTCTATACGCCCATTCTCATCGGCGAGGGCATCGACCTTATCGTCGCCGCCGGGCAGGTGGACTTCGACGCGCTGCTGCCGCTTGTTACCAAACTCGCGCTCGTCGTGGTGGGGGCCGCGGCCTTCCAGTGGCTACAGGGCTATTGCGTTAACCGCCTGTCCTACGAAACGGTGCGCGACATGCGCGTGGAGGCGAGCGATAAGCTCAGCCGTATGCCGCTCAGCTTTATCGACAGCCATGCCCACGGCGACCTTATGAGCCGCGTGGTCAACGACGTCGACCAGGTGGGCGACGGTCTGCTGCAGGGCTTCACGCAGCTCTTCACCGGTGCTATTACCATCGTGGGCACGCTCGCGTTTATGCTTTCCATCAACCTGACCATGACGCTTGTGGTGGTACTCGTCACGCCGCTTTCCATTTTTGCAGCCGGCGCCATCGCCAAGCTTTCCAACAAAAGCTTTACGGCACAGCAGCGTATTCAAGGGCAGCTCGGTGGTCATATCGAGGAGTACGTAGGCGAGCAAAAGCTTGTCGACGCCTTTGCCTATGGCCCGAACGCCCAGCAGCGCTTCGATGCCCTCAATGCCGAGCTCTACACCGCGGGCGAGCGCGCGCAGTTTATGGGTTCGCTCTCCAACCCCGGTACGCGTTTTATCAATAACATCATCTATGCCGTTGTCGCTGTGATCGGCTGCGTGGGCGTGATCACGGGCGTGCCCGCGGCGCTTACGGTGGGCGGCGTGCAGATCTTCCTGTCCTATGCCAACCAGTACACCAAGCCGTTCAACGAGGTCACCAACGTCATTACGCAGATCCAGACCGCGTACGTCTCGGCGCGCCGCATGTTTGCGCTGCTCGATGCGCGCGAGCAGGAGCCCGACGCGTCGGACGCTGTAGAGCTTGTCGCCCCGCAGGGCGAGGTGACTTTTGAACACGTGGACTTTAGCTACGTGCCCGACCGCAAGCTGCTGCAGGATATCTGCATCGATGCCAAGCCCGGTATGCGCTTTGCCCTGGTCGGTCCTACGGGCTGTGGCAAGACGACGCTCATCAATTTGCTACTGCGTTTTTACGATATCGATGCCGGTCGCATTGCGGTCGATGGCCGTTCCTCGCGTGACTACACGCGCGCAAGCCTGCGCCGCGCCTTTGGCATGGTGCTGCAGGACACTTGGCTGTTCGAGGGCACGGTGGCGGAAAACATCGCCTACGGTTGTCCCGATGCCACGCGCGAACAGGTTGTCGAGGCGGCCAAGCGCGCGCACGCGCACAAGTTTATCGTGCAGCTGCCAGGCGGCTACGATACGGTGATCGGCGAGGACGGCGGCACGTTTAGCCAGGGTCAAAAACAGCTGCTGTGCATCGCACGCGTCATGCTCACCGACCCGGCGATTTTGCTGCTGGACGAGGCGACCTCGAGCATCGATACCCGCACCGAGCTGCAGGTGCAGGCGGCATTCGATGAGCTCATGGCTGGCCGCACAAGCTTTGTCGTGGCGCATCGCCTGAGCACCATCCGCAACGCCGACTGCATTTTGGTGATGCGCGACGGCCAGATTATCGAGCGCGGCACGCACGACGAGCTGCTAGCGGCAGGCGGCTTCTACGCCGAACTCTACCGCAGCCAATTCGCCCAGTAAGCAAGCCCGTGGGGCAAATTAATCAATCGACAGACGGTGGTTTACATCTGTCACGTTAGTACTAAGATATTCATCTAATAAATTGCATTAGTGGCTTTAGTTTTGGGGGAAACGAGGCAACGTGACTATGACGTGCTCTTTGGTGGTTAACAGCAAGAGCGGTAATACCAGGATGGTTTCGGGCGCGATCAAGCGCGCTCTGCAGGCTGCGGGTGTTGAGTTTGTCCATGCCGCGGCGTTGAGCGACGATGCGGATGCAGATCAGGTTGCGCTCGAGGCGCAGGGCGCCTGCGCGGCCGACACGGTGCTCGTCGGTTTTTGGTGCGACAAGGGCGCGTGCACGCCTTCGGTCGCGACGTTGCTCTCCGCCTTGCACGGCAAGCGCGTCTTCCTGTTTGGCACCTGCGGTTTTGGCGCCGACCAGAGCTATTACCAGCAGATTATTGATCGCGTAACTTCTAATTTGGCTGGGGATGCCGAGCTTGCGGGCTGGGCGATGTGCCAGGGCAAGATGGGCCCCGCGGTCAAGCAGCGCTATGAGGCGATGCTTGAGCAAGAACCCGAAAACGCGCGCTATAAGATGCTGCTCGACAACTGGGTTGCCGCAAAGGACCATCCCACCAAGGAAGATCTGGACAACATGGCTGAAGCCGCCAAGAAGGCCGTGCTGGGGGAGTAGCTCCCATCGCTGACGGCGGTCGGTCCATCTTTCTAAATGAAGCGTCCTCCCGGGCGTCGGGGCACGAAGTTCCCTGCTCTACAGTCCTGCGCAAGACGAAGGCCACATTAAGTGGCCTTCTTTGCGTGCGGAACTCGCGATGAACTTCGTGCCCCGCCGTCCGGGAGGACGCCTCTTTATTGATGGGAGGCCTGATAGGTCGATGGTTCCGTGTCCGGATGCGTCCAAAGTGGGACGGGCTTTCCGGATGGGCAGGCTTTCGAAAAATGCGTCCCGGAATTTGCCTTTGGAATGGGACGTAGTTTCCCGTTGAGGTGCTTTGCGGAAAGTGCATCCCACTCTGGGCGGTCGAAGTGGGACACACTTTCCCAAAGGCGCTCCAACGGGAAATTGCGTCCCATTATTCGGTCAAGAAACGGGATGCATTTTCCCAATGAGAGCAAAACCGGAAAATGCATCCCACAATCAGCCCTCAAAGTGGGACGCCGTTTCCCAATGAGGCTCAAGCGGAAAATGCATCCCGGAATTTGCGCTCAAAGTGGGATGCGGTTTCCGGTTGAGGGTCTAAGGGGAAAATGCGTCCCAGAATCGACGCTTGAAATGGGATGCAGTTTCCCGATGAGGCACTCGACGGAAAATACATCCCAGAAATGGCCTTTGAGCTGGGATAAGATTTCCGCGGCATCTCGGATTCTCAAAAATGAGACACGCCGTTGGCGAAAATGAGACACGTGATATCGGGCATCGGATGTATCATTTCCAAAAATGAGTCCACTCCACTCGAATAAAGCGAGGTCCCTCATGTACGTTCCACACCCCCGTATCCGTAGGCTGTCGAAAATCCCGCTTGTTGGGACGGCGGCGCTTGCTGCGTTGATCGCCACGAGCGTCGCCTGCTTCACGGCCACGCCCCAGGTTGCCCAGGCGGCAGACGCGCCCGCAATCACCGATATGACCGAGCAGGATTATCAAGCCCTGGGTCTGGGCACGAGCGAGGACATTCCGGCCGATACCGTTGGCCCCTATTCCACTGATACCCCCACGACGTTTGCCACGCGCAGCGAGGTCTATATGGCAGCTAACGGTAGCCATGGCAATCGCTACACTCTGCGCGACAAGCTCGAGAACGTCGAGCGCGGTGACATTGGCGGCAGCAGCAAACTCACCGATGGCTATGGAAGTGTGTGGGGCGCCGCAAAGTTCTGGCAAAACGTCAACAACTTCGATACGAACAGCGATCTCTACAAGCATAGCGACTACGGTGGCGGCACCTGGTCGTACCTAAGCAACAATGAGTCCTCAACAGTACTCGCCAACGACAACAACGGTTTCTCGGGCATTCACGCCACGAGTGTTGAGTTCTGCAGCGACGCCAGCACGGGCAAAAAGAGCCGCGTTGCCGAGCTCCGTGCCTACGGCGACAGTTCCTCCACGACGATTGACGGCAAGTCATACGCCGGAAAGGTTGAGCTGGTCCTCTACTCGTTTAGCAACGGGCGTACGCGCACTCTCGACACACACCTGCCGGTGACGGTCAACACTAATATGATGTACGAAGCCGTTTTAAGTACCTGGATGCCGGTTACCTGCAAGAGCACGACGCCGTCTTTGATGTCGAGGCGGGCGATGTCGATGGCGACGGCGTCGACGAGCTTTTTGTCTACGCGGGCTGCTATGTCGACGAGAACGGCGTGCGCAAGGCTGTAGTCGACATGTATGACTTGGAGGGCGGCAACTGGAAGCAAAGCGTCGTCAAGATCGATGCCGGTAACGCCGCGGACTACACCACGCACAACAAGGGCGGGAACGACTCCTGGACGCAGCTTCAGTCAGCTCCTGTCGTTTCGCTAGCGGCCGGCGACCTCGATCGCGATTTTTGCGATGACCTCGCCATCGTGGTCTCGGCACCCTACGGCAAGAAGAATATTGATAAGTCGACGCATTGCGAGCTGTTTTCGTGGGATGCATCCAAGGGTGCGCTCGTCCATGTCGATGCTCTGGGCGACGCGGGCGCAATCTCCCTCTCCGCGAACGGCAAGACCATGGTCGCTGCGAATGCGACGTTCGGCACGTTTGCCGCCTACGATGAAGAAGGAAAGAAGACGGGTGAAACCGTCACGGGCCTTATTCTTGCGGGCTATGACTGGCAACGCAGCGCTTTTGATTACGGCGCTTCTGACGGCAGCAAGGGGCTGTACGGCGCGCTGTACCGCTACGCGTATTTTGACTCGGAGTCTGGCGAGTTCAAGCTTTCCGATTGTAAGGAATACAGAGACGGGCTCCTCGCCTCCTATGGGCTGATGCATGTGCCCAACAGCGCATGGAAGGATAGCGCTCAGGATAAGCGCTATCCGTGCACCTTGGCGCCTATTGCCCTTGCCACTGCCAACCTTGACGGCCTGTCCGAGCAGCTGGCGGTTGACGAGGTGCTCGTGGGCGGCGATGTGTTCCGCGACTTTGCCTGCAACACGGCACAGAGCGGGGCTCAGGGCTTGGGGTCCATGGTCGGAACCATGAGCATGAGCGGTCAGCAATACAACAGCAGCAACAAGCATGACCACAAGGGTATAGAACAGGTGTGGATCAGCGACGTCAAGGCGGGCAGCGTCTCGGGTTCGGACCGCTATAACGAGAGCTTTATCGCCGTGGTGGGCAAGCACCGCGACGAGGACCTGCGCAAGAACGATGACTACTATTGGATGACCGCCTCGCATTTTTCGCTCGACGAGAACGGAAAGGTGCGCCGCGGCGAGGAGCAGGTGATTAGCGAGAGCAACCGTCGCGGCACTACCTACGGCACATTTATCTCGCTCGCGCTGCCCGATGTCGACAACGACAGCGTCAAGATCACGTACAAGGACCGCTACAAGGTCTATACCAACCCGCGCGTGCTTGCCGTGCTGCAGGATGCGCCCTATGTTGAGGATCTGGAGCAGGCATACGGCTATCTGGTGTTGGGCGGCACGTCATACGGAGAGGAAAAGGGCACGGGGACATCCCAGGGCTATACCATTGGCGCCGAGTTGGGCGTTGCCGTCGAGGTGCAGACCGGTCCGCCCCTGGTCGCGATGAATGCTTCAGTCGATTTTGCCGCCGAGGGATGCTATGACTACCGGAGCGAGCGCACGGTCAGCGCAAGCGTAAGCTATGAGTCGCATGCCGGCGAGGGTGACAAGGCCGTGCTCTACACGATTCCGATGGTCTATTACGAGTATGAGATCGAAAATGAGGAAACTGGTGGCAAGGGCGTGATGGCGGCGCCCGTGTCGCTCGGCGCGCAGACCTCGGTCGTTAATGTCGAGGCCTATGACCGCATTGCCAAACAGCACAATATGACGCCGCTCAGCTACTTTTTGACCAACCGGTCGGGAGAACCCGGAACCTATCAAACGACGCTCAACGGCGAGACTCCCGTTGGGGATTCCTTTGGCCTGGGCAAGCCTGGCGTAACGCGCGCCTACACGCACGATGGGTTTAACGGCGCCGCCGCGCAGTCGGGGGCGAGCATTGAGCAGACCATCGAAGTCGAGGAGGGCAAGGAGCAGGAGCTCGAGCTCGGCTTGACGCTGAACGGCAGCGTTGTCATGGGCGCGAAGCTCGCAAAGCACGAGTTGTTTGGCGGCCTGTGCTTTGGTGCCAACGCCGGCTTTACTACGGGTAACTCCTCGAGTGAATCGACCGAATACGGCGGCACCGTCGACAACCTGCCCGAGGCCGCGCAGGGCAAGTACGGTTTTGTGTGGCGTCTGGGCGTCAACGCGGTGGATGTCGACAAGTTCGAGGCAGACTCGGGCGACAAGCTCGGCACCAAGGACACCGACCAGTTCTGGATCGTGGGCTATGACGTTAAGGACGTCGAGATGCCCGACGCGCCGGCCGTGACGGGCTTTACGGCAAACGCCGTCGATTCGACCAGCGTTACGTTTAGCTGGGACGATGTACTCGCAAACAAGAGTGGCTTTAGCTACGGCGTGGGCATGCTGCAGAGCAATGCGGCGGATGCGGTCGTCAATAGCTGGAAGATTGCCGACAACACGCAGACCTCGCTCAAGTGGGATGGGCTGCAGCCCAATACGGAGTATCGATTCGCCATCGCCGCCGTTAAGAATGGATCCACGACCGAAACAGGTATTCGCTCGGCAATCATCACGGTCAAGACCATGCCCGATGGCATGACGATGACCGTGAGCGGACCTGCGGCGGATGCTGCGGAGGGGTCGGATCTTGGATACGACTCTTCGGTTGAGCGCGCGGCGGGAAGCCACCTGACGCTCTCGGCGATTGGCCATGTGAAGCAACTCGGTGCCGACGATAGCGAAACAGGGCTGGCACCGACCTATATGTGGTACCGCAAGGGCCGCGGCGAGACAGAGTTTAAGCTCGTGGGTGCCGATGGCAACCTCGCGGCTGGAACGGCCTCAAAGCTCGAGATTGACCTGACCGCAGACGATGACGGTGCGCAGTATTACTGCCACGTGGGATACAACGACGTGGGCCTCGACACCGGCACGACGCTCGTGAATATCGAGGCCGAGGAGACGGCGCCCACAACGGTGAACGCCACCCCGATCCGCACGCGCCGCCTGTTCTCACAGGCAAGTGCGGGCGCCAAGAAGTTCCTGGACCATACGCTGGTAAACACCGCCGGCCCAACCGATTCCGAAGGCTCAAAGGACCCCGAGACTCCTGAGACCCCGACGAACCCGGACAAGCCCAAGTCCGACAACGGAGCTAAGATCGACACCAAGGTCAAGACTACGACCACAGCGAAGAACCTCGCAAACACCGGCGACCAAACATTCGCCCTAGTCGCCACCGCAGCAGCAGCGGGAGCAACGTTCGTAGTGATAGCCCTCATCATGCTGATCAAGCGCCGCAAGACCCACTAGTAGCCAGTCGAACATATCGACAACCCAAAAACCCGGGTAGCCAAAAAACAGGCCACCCGGGTTTTCTGTTGAGTGGAGACTCCGCAAGCGGAAACTGCATCCCACAATTAGCGCCCGGAACGGGACACATTTTCCGTCAAGCCCTCATCCGGAAAATCCATCCCAGTTTGAGCGCCCAGACCGGGACGCACTTTCCCAAAGGGTCCTCAACGGGAAACTGCGTCCCATAATTAGGCCGAGAAATGGGATGAACTTTCCCAATGAGAGCCAACCGGAAACCACGTCCCAGAATCAGCTCCCAAAGTGGGACGCACTTTCCCAACGAGCCTCAACCGGAAAATATATCCCGGAATCCAGCTGAATAGTGGGACACACTTTCCCAATCGGGTCCCAAGCGGAAACTGCATCCCATTCCAGACAAGAATTCTGGGACACGGTTTCCGGATGCAAAAAAGGCCACATGACGTGGCCTTCAACTTATATATGTTCAGCAGGTGTCTCCATGACAAGCCGCGTTTCAACACCGAGGCGTCTGCCCGGCGACGCGGAATGTAAGGTTCATCGCGAGTTCCGCACGAGCCGGAGAGCACTTAATGTGCTCTCCGTGCGAGCAGGACTGTCCGAGCAGGGAACCTTACGTTCCGCGCCGCCGGACAGACGAACCAGTTAAGACGTGTCGCTACTTGATCTTGGTTGTTCCCGGCGCCAGGTTGGGGTCGGTTTCGTTGGCCTCGGTCTGGAAGTGCTCGGTGTACACGTTCTTGCCGTCGCGGAACATCTCATAGTACTGCATCTTGGCGTAATCTTCGCGCGCCTTGGTGGCGGCTGCTGCGGCGTCGTCGTCGCCGGTGACGTTGGAGGAGAGCGCCCAGCGCAGGCTGGCGTCCTCGTAGCCCACGGAGTTGATAGCGGGCAGCGACTCGCGCAGCGTCATGTGCGCTTTCTGGTAGTCGGTCAGCGGTGCGCCGATCAGCTGCATAAGCTGCGTGGACAGGTAGTTGGTGGACAGGTCGTCGACCTCGCTCGTCTGGTCGCAGCCGGCAACGTCGTAGTTGGCCCAGATGATGTAGTCGGTCTGCCACAGACGTTCCTGGTGCATGGCATCGTCCTCGCCGGTAAACCACTTGTCGTTGAACTTGGACGGGAAGAACGGCTGGTGGTCGCCCCAGAACACCACGACTACCTTACGGTCGAGCTTGCTCAGGGCGTTGAGGAAGTAGCGAAGCGCCTGGTCGGACTGCTCGATGCACGAGACATACTCGTCGACATCGGAGAGCGTGCCGTCCTCGACGGTCTTGGCATCCAGATCGGTCGTATCGATATTCAGGTGCATCTGCTTATCGACCGGCAGCAGACCCGTATCGTAGCCCGAGTGGTTCTGCATGGTCACGTCGAAGATAAACTGCGGATCGGCGTTCTGATCGAGCAGCTCAAGAATCTTGTCATAGGTAGCCTGGTCGGTCACCATGCCGCGCAGGGTATCGGCACCCTGGAAATCGTTGATGGACAGGAACCGGTCAAAGCCAAAATCCTTGTAGACGTTCTCGCGGTTCCAGTTGGTGGCGTGGTTGGGGTGCATGGCCGTGGTGGAATATCCGAGCGACTTGAACTGCTCTGCCAGATTCCCGGTCGTCTCCATGTTGTAAATGGTGTACGGATACACGCCCGAGCCCAGGTTGGCCATGGAGTTGCCGGTCATAAACTCAAACTCGGTATTGGCCGTGCCGCCGCCATAGGCGCTCACGTAGAGCTTGCCGCGGCTGAGGCAGTTGGACAGGTTCTTAAAGTACTGCGGGCCTTCGTAGCCGGCGCGCATGTTCTGGTAGATCGAAAGATCCGAGAAGGTCTCGTTCATGATGGCGATGACCGTGGGCTTCTCGCTGTCGAATTGCTCCTTTGCGGCGGCGCGCTCGTCACTCTTGGCGGCATCGGACTTGTCGTAGGCCTTGGCGTACTTTTTGAGCGTGGCCTTGGCATCGTCGACGGAGTAGTCGGCGGGTTTGGGCGGCTTGATGGACTGCGCCGCACTAATAAAGGCAGGCAGATAGCCCTCGCGCCAGTAGCTCTCGAGCGGGCGCCAGGTGTAGACGGTGATGCCGAGAGTGTTGTAGTAGTCGATGAGCGTGACATGCGCGGTCACGCCACCCAGGCACAGCACGGCGACGAGCAGGTTGGTGAGCAGCATGCGCTTGGCGTTGGCGGCGCCTTTCTGACGGTGCGGTGCCACCAGGCCGGCGTACTCGCATAGCAGCATGGCGATGGCGGTAAAGCCCATGGATAGCACGCAGAACAGCGAGATCGAGAAGGTGTAGCCGGTGCCGGCGACCGCGGCGGCGGTGGAAATGGCCGAAAGGTCGCCCGGCTGGATGGGCATGGATTTAAACGTGATGACGAAGAACTCGGCAATGCCCAGGACAAAGAGGGCAAAGGCCAGGACCGCGGGAGCTGCGCCGTGGCGCTGGAACAGGAAGAACAGGCCGACCATGAGCGTGGTGATGATGGCCCACTCGAGCAGGATGCACAGGGGGTAGACCCAGGTAAAGTCGTGGTTGGACGAGACCTCCATGCCCAGCAGCGCAAAGACGCCGGCGAGCAGCAGGCACAGGACGGCGGCGACGAGCGGTTTGCCCACAAAGGCGCCGCGCAGGCGGGCGAGCTTGCCGGTGGGGGCGGGGGCGTCGGGCCCGGCGAACGCAAAGACGCGCGGGGCGATGCGGTCGCGGGCGATGCTGGCCCAAGCGCAGCCGGTGAGGATGGCGTTGGTCAGGATGAGCATCACAAAGGCGAGCGGCTCGTTTTGCGCGACGAGGCCAATAGCGCCCCAAATGGTCAAAAAGAGCTGGAACAGGCCGAAGGCGACGCTCCAGGCGAAGGCGCCCTTGGCAACGGTGCCCGACTGAGCGCGAATGGCCTTGGCCTCGCGCAAAACAAGGTAGACGGTCGCCGCAAGACCGACGAGCGAGATGGCGGCAGCGAACATGCTGAGACTCCTCACAAACTTAAAACCTACGAAAGCGGGGGTTTACCCGATTGTTACCTAAATATGCGCTGCATATTGGTGTCTGCGCACAACAACCAGCCATATTAACGCGCACGTGTGGCGGTGTGGCGCAATGTAGTGGCGACCTGCGCGATAATGGACGGGAATTACACGGAAACGTAAAGGCTTCTTAAAGAATTGGCGAGGATGAGGCGATGAACGAACGGGTTTGTATGACGAGTACGGGTGACGTGGACGCGGGCGGCTATCCGGTCGAGACGACGGGCAATGCGGTGCTGGACACGTTGGAGCACCGTTCCTCCACGCGTGCCTTTGCGCGTGATGACGACGACCGTCCCGTGGCGGTGACCGACGAGCAGCGGGCGGCGATTCTGCATGCGGCGAGCCGTGCGCCGTCGGCGGGCGCCATGATGATGTATTCCATCGTGAGCATCCGCGAGCAGGCTACGCTGGATCGTCTGGCCGACCTGTGCGACCACCAGCCCATGATCGCCAAGGCGCCCTGGGCACTAATATTTGTGGTCGATTATGCCAAGTGGATCGATCTGTTTGAGCACGTGGGCTGCTTTGAGCCCGAGTTTGTCGAGCGCACGGGTAAGGCGCCCCGCCGCGCGCCGGGTTTGGGCGACTTTGCCATCGCGGCCCAGGACGCCGTGATCGCCGCGCAAAACGCCGTGGTTGCCGCCGAGGCTCTGGGTCTGGGGAGCTGCTATATCGGTGATATCGTCGAGAATGCCGAGGAAGTTGCCGAGCTGCTCGATCTGCCGCCCTATACCATGCCGCTGTCGATGCTCATCATCGGCGCGCCCCGTAAGGAGCGTCCGGCCATTGCGCATCCCGTGGTGAACCTGGTGCACGAGGAGCGCTACTGCCGCGCCGATGCTGCGACCATGGACGCGCAGGTGGCCGAGATGGACGCGATGTTTCGCCCGCATGCCCGCGAGGTTGGGGAGCGCGTCGTGGACATCTATACCCGCAAGCACACGAGTCCCTTTATGGCCGAGATGAGCCGCTCCATGGAGTGGTGGTTCAAAAACTGGCTCGGAAAATGACAGATGAGGCAAAGGGACAGTCCCTTTGTCGCATTCCATATCGCCGCGGTGGCCTAAAGGCCGTATAAATGTTTATCTAGCTGGGAAAACGATGCCGTGCAAGCGCAGGTCGATTACCTATAATCCCTTCGAACATTAAAGTTGGGAGGAAACCGGCTTATGGAACAAAAGGCCAAGGAGGCAGCTTCGCACGCTGCGATTCCTGTGAGCATCTCGGCGATGCTCGTCACGCTGGGCGTGGTGTACGGCGATATCGGCACCAGCCCTATGTATGTAACCAAGGCGCTCGTTGCCGGCAACGGCGGCATCGGAAGCGTCACGGAGGAGTTCGTGCTCGGCGCGCTCTCCCTTGTCGTGTGGACGGTCACGCTGCTGACCACCATCAAGTATGTGCTCATCTCGCTGCGCGCCGATAACCATGGTGAGGGCGGCATCTTTGCCCTGTACAGCCTGGTCAAGCGCTGCGGCAAGTGGCTCATCATCCCCGCCATGCTGGGTGGCGCCGCGCTGCTCGCCGACGGCATCCTGACACCTGCCGTTACCGTTACCACGGCCATCGAGGGCCTGCGCACCATCCCGGCGGTCCATGCCGTGCTGGGCGATGACCAGGGTCGCGTCGTCGCCATTACGCTCGCCATCATCATCGTGCTCTTCTTGGTACAGCGCATCGGTACGGCCAAGATCGGTCACGCCTTTGGCCCCATCATGACGCTGTGGTTCCTGTTCCTGGGCGGCACGGGTCTGTTCTTTGTTTTCCAGCACCCCGCCGTGCTGCTGTGCCTCAACCCGGTGCGCGGCATCGCCTTTTTGCTGAGCCCCAACAACCACGCGGGCATCATGATTCTGGGCAGTTGCTTCCTCGCCACCACCGGTGCCGAGGCGCTCTACTCCGACATGGGCCACGTCGGCCGCGGCAACATCTACGCTACCTGGCCGTTCGTTAAGTGCTGCCTGCTGCTTTCCTATATGGGCCAGGGCGCTTGGCTTATGAACAACGCTGCCAACCCCGAGCTCATGGGCATTGCCGACCTCAACCCGTTCTACCAGATGCTCGCCCCGGGCCTGCGTCCCTTTGCCGTAGGCCTTTCCACCGTTGCGGCCATCATTGCCTCGCAGGCGCTCATCACCGGCGCATTCTCGCTGGTGTCCGAGGCCAGCCGTCTGGACCTCATGCCGCACATGCAGGTCTTCTACCCTGCCGAGACCAAGGGCCAGCTCTACATCCCCATGGTCAACAACGTCATGCTTGTCGGCTGCGTCATCGTGGTGCTGCTGTTCCAGAACTCGGCGCATATGGAAGCCGCGTACGGCCTTGCCATTACGCTGACTATGATGTGCACCACGCTGCTGCTCTTCTTCTACCTGCACGAGGAGCGCAAGCTCAAGGTTGCTCCGTGGATCTTCGCGGCCTTCTTCCTTTTGCTCGAAGGCTTCTTCTTCGTGAGCTCGCTCACCAAGTTCTTCCACGGCGGCTATTTCACCATCCTCATGGCTGCACTCATCATGGGCATTATGGTGTGCTGGTACAACGGCACGGCGGTCGAGCAGCGCCAGTTTACGCTGCTGCCGCTGCGCAGCTACCTGCCGCAGCTCAAGCGCCTGCGCGACGACGACCGTTACGAGCGCATGAGCGACAACGTCGTGTACCTGACCAAGGACACCCATACCGACTACATCGACCGCGATATCGTCTATTCGATCTTGGACAAGCATCCCAAGCGTGCCCGCGCCTGGTGGTTCGTGAATGTCGAGACCATGGACGAACCGCACACCTTTGCCTATTCGGTCGAGACGTTCGGCACCGACTACGTGTTCCGCGTGCACCTGTACCTGGGCTACAAGATCAACCAGCGCGTCAATGCCTACCTGCGTCAGGTTGTTCAGGACCTGGCTGCCACCGGCGAGCTGCCGCCGCAGACGCATGACTACTCGGTCTACAAGGATCCGGGTAACATCGGCACGTTCAAGTTCGTCCTGATCCGTAAGCTTCTGGCGCCCGAAAGCGATGTGGAGCCGAGCGAGCGTACGGCCATCACGCTCAAGTACATCATCCGCCGCGCCGCCGGCACGCCTGCGCGTTGGTACGGCCTGGAGAACTCCAACGTGAGCTTTGAGTACGTGCCGCTGTTCACCAAGTTCAAGGCCGTGAACAAGATGCAGCGCCTGGCCCCCAACGAGCGGCCGTAGACGTCGGCGGCTACACGGAGTTGGTTTTTGATGGATAAGCATGAGGCCGGGGAGGTAAACATGGATACAAAGGCGCTCGATGGCCGTGAGGCGGTGGTCGAAATGGTGCGTGAGGCGCGCGTCGACGCCGCCGAAGATCGGTTCTTTACGAATCGTGCCAACATGGATATGGCCGATCGCGTAATTTCGATCGTGGCACTGGTATTTGGAGCGGTGTGCGTGTGTGCCCTGCTCGCGCACGTGCTGTTTGTCTAGCGACCGCAGGTTGCAAAGGCTATACACTTGGAACCACCACAAGGGAAACCACCACAAAGGTGCCTGTCCCTTTGTGGTGGTTTTTGTTTTTGAGAGAGGGGCGGGGCGCTGATGGACGTCCGTACGGACGGTGATATTGCCGAGAACTTTTGGTGGCGGCGCACTACGATGACGCGTCGCGGCCCCCTGTACGATATCTGCGTGTCGGTGGGGCTGCTGGTCGCGGCGACGATTGTGGGCGCGCTGCTCGACCATCCGGGTCTCGCGCCGAGCATCATGATCGTCTATGTGTTCGCCGTTCAGCTGTGCGCATTCTTTACCTGGAGTCGCCTGTATTGCTTGCTGAGCTCGGCTGCCGCCGTGGCGCTCTACAACTTCTTGTTTGTCGACCCGCGCTACTCGCTGTCGCTTATCGACCGCGGCTATCCCGGCATGTTCTTCATCATGTTCGTGGTCTCGCTTGTGTCGAGCTCGATTGCGTTGGCCCTGCGCCGCGCCTTGGCACAGGCTGCCGCCAGCGACCGCCGCACGCATATGGTGCTCGAGACCAATCGCATGTTGCAGCGCTGCGCCGACGAGCAGCAGATCGTTCACGCCATGGCTACGCAGCTGGCGCGTCTTTCGGGCTGTCCGGTCGTGTGGTACAGCGCCGACGCCGAGGGCGATGACCTGCTGCCGCGTGCGACATACACGGCCGTGGGCGATGCCGCGCCGGTGCACGAGCTGGCGCCGCAGATGCCACCGCGGCTCTCGGCGTCCGCCTATGTGGGAACGCCGCTCGATGCTACGTTCGGCGGCTCGGCGTTTTATGGCATCTACCTGACGGTTCGCACAGGCGACGGCTTCGCGCGCTCGGGCGACCCCGCCTCGGTGGTGGGCGTGCTGGCTATCGTTGCCGAGCCCGACGTGCTGACGCACGAGGAGCGGACACTTGCCGATGCTATCGTGAGCGAAGGCGAGCTGGCGCTCGATCGCGCCCGCGCCATGGAGGCCCGCGAGGAGGCGGCGGTGCTTGCCAAAAATGAGCAGCTGCGCGCCAACCTGCTGCGCTCCATCTCGCACGACCTGCGCACGCCGCTCACCAGTATTTCGGGTAATGCCGACGTGCTGCTCGACCAGGGCTCGACCGGCACCGCGGTGCTCGATGCCCAGACGCGCCGCGGCCTGCTTCTATCCATTCGCTCGGATGCGCTGTGGCTCAACGCAACCGTCGAGAATCTGCTCGCCATCACCAAGCTCGAGGGTGGCGGTATGCGCCTGTCGACCACGCTCGAGCTCATGGACGATATCGTCGAGGAGGCGCTGCGCCACGTGAACCCTGCCGTGCGCGAGCACGACCTTAAGGTGGTGGCGTGCGATGAGCCGGCGCTCGTCAACGTCGATGCGCGCCTGATGGTGCAGCTGGTGGTCAATCTGGTGAACAACGCCATCACCTATACGCCCGCGGGCTCGCATATCATGATTTCGATTAGCGTCGACGATGGACGCGTGGCGTGCTCGGTGGCCGATGATGGTCCGGGCATCGCACCCGAGGATCGCGAGCGGATCTTCGAGTCGTTCTATACCGCCAACCATGGTCTGGCCGACAGCCACCGCAGCGTTGGCCTGGGTCTTTCGCTCTGCCGTTCCATTGCGTTGGCACATGGCGGTAGCATAGAGGTTGCCGCGGCGGACCCGCACGGTTCGGTCTTTACGATTGAACTTCCCGCCGCCGACGTTTCGTTTGATAAGGAGTAGCGCTGTGCCGAACTCTGCCGTAAAACCGCTCATCTTGGTCGTTGAGGACGACCCCGCCGTTCGCAATCTTATCGTTGCCGCGCTCGAGGCGCACGGCTTGCGCCATATGGCTGTGGAGACCGCCCATGCCGCCATCGCCGCCGCCTCATCGCAGGCACCGAGCATCGTGCTGCTCGATCTGGGCCTGCCCGATATGGACGGCGTCAAGGTGGTGGAGTCGGTGCGCGCATGGTCGGGCATGCCGATCATCGTGGTCTCGGCGCGCAGCGAAGATGCGGACAAAATCCGCGCGCTCGATGCCGGTGCCGACGACTATCTGACCAAGCCGTTTTCGGTCGAGGAACTGCTCGCGCGCATTCGCACGACGCTCAGGCGCCTTTCGTATGCGCAAACGGGCGGCGTTGTCTCCGAGGGCTCGTTCGATACCGGTGAGCTGCATATCGATTTTGATGCCGGCATTGCCACGATGGATGGCGAGGAGTTGCACCTGACGCCGATTGAGTACAAGCTCCTGTGCCTGCTGGCGCATAACGCCGACAAGGTACTGACGCACCAGTTTATCCTGCACGAGATTTGGGGCACGGCAACTAAGAGTGACCTGGCAAGCCTGCGCGTCTTTATGGGTACGCTGCGTAAGAAGATCGAGTCCGACCCCGCGCATCCGCGCTATATCCAGACACACGTGGGTATCGGCTATCGCCTGGTCACCCAAGGCTAGATCGCCAACCACCATCCCACTATGAGTTGCGGTGAAATACGGTCTAAATTTGCCTAATTCCAGGCAAAACAGTCCGTATTCCACCGCAACTTTGTTATTTGCCCTTGGGCTTGCTGGCGTAGAACTTCTTCTTTTTGGACTTGCCGTTGCCGGCCTGCGCGTGCGCGGGCGCCGTTGCGCGAGGCTTACGGGCCTCGGGGTTACGCAGCTCCTCGACGCGCTCGGCAATCTCCTCGGCGCTAAAGCCGACCTCGGCCATGGCGTCCTCAATGGGCAGGCGGCGCACGATATAGCAGTGGTGCACCTTCTGGTTGCGCGCGAAATCCTCGGGGATGGTCTGCGCCGTAATGTCCTCCAGCACGACGCCCGCGCGCGCGAGCTTGCGCGTCTCGGGGCGGAAGCCGCGCAGGTTGCAGCTAAAGATGGCGTGGCCGCCCTGTGCGAGCAGGCGCGATACGCCGGCCAAAAGCTCAACATGGTCGCGCTGGACATCCCAGGTGCGGCGGCCCATCTTGGATGAGTTCGAAAACGTGGGCGGATCGACAAAAATCAGGTCCCAGCGGTTGCGCGTCTGGCGCTGGTCGCGAATCCAGGCGAGCACGTCGTCGCGCACAAAATGATGCTGCGGACCAACAAAGCCGTTCTGGCGCATATTGCGCTCGGCCCAGTCCAGGTAGGTGTTGGAAAGGTCGACTGTCACGGTTTCCTCGACGCCGCCGTCGGCCGCATAGCAGGTGGCGGTGCCGGTGTAGGCGAACAGGTTGAGGAAGCGGCGCGCCTGTTTGGCGTGCTCGCGCACCAGGTTGCGGGTGACGCGGTGATCCAGGAAGATGCCCACATCCAGGTAGTCGTCAAAGTTGACGGCAAAGGTGAGCCCGCCCTCTTCGATGAGTGGCAGGCGACGGCGTGCGATGTTGGCGCGCTCGCCCGATGCGCCCTTGCCGGCGCCCTGCTTGCCGTACTGCGAGCCGCCACGTGAGCGCATGCGGGCCTTGGCGTGCACATGCTCGGCGGGAACATCCAGGATGCGCGGCGCGATGGCCAAGATGTCGAGCATGCGGGCCTGGGCAAGCGCGGGGTCGATGGTCTTGGGTGCGGCGTATTCGGCAATGACGAGCCAGCGGCCCGGCGTCTGCGGGCAGCCCTCGTACAGGTCGATGGCGGCGGAGTAGTCGGGCAGGTCGGCATCGTAGACGCGGTAGCAGCTCACGCCCTCGCGCTTGGCCCACTTGCGGCGCAGGCGGGCATTCTTGCGCAGGCGGTTGGCGAACTGCTCAGACTCGGGAATGAGCACGGGCAGCGGCTTGCCGTCGCCCAGGTCGAGCGTGGCGGCAGGTTCGGGCGTGGGAGTATCGGCGGCTTCGTCATGAGCGTCTGCGGTCTGTTCCTCGGCGTTTGCGCTGGTCGCAGCCTCGAATGCCGCGGCGGCGTGGTCGAGCGAGGGCCAAACCTCAAGAGCCGCCTCCTCGTTATTGGGCATGATGGCGATCGAGCGCTCGGGCTCGGCATGGAGCGCGCGGGCCATAAGACCATCGCGGGTGAGCGCGGCGACCGGCGCCGAAGCGAGCTCGGGCGCGCGGTGCAGCTCGCCGATGAGCGTCATAGCGTCGTGCATAAGCGACAGCGGCGTCTCGGTCGCATCCGCGACCACGGCGGCACCGGCGACAGCGCCCACATGGTCCAGCACGGTGGCGGGCTTGGCGGCACAAAAGTCGACAAAACGCTTGTAGCCGGCGCACTTGGCCATGCGCTCGGCAGTCTTGCGGGCGGCGGGGTCGATGTCTACGGCCACGATGCGCGCCTGGCGCTCGCGCGCTGCCGCCTCGCGCTCGCGCGCCTCGGCAAGCAGCTGCTCCCACAGGGCGGCGTCGTGCAGCTGCCAGCCCTCAAAGCCCCAGCGCTCGCGTGCGGCGCCCGGGGCGCGGTCGGTCAGAATGTTCACGGCTTCCAGCAACAGGCCGCCGCCGGCGCACGAGGCATCGATTAGCGTGGGAAGGGCTTCATTCTCGTAATCGTCGGCCGTCAGCTCGCGCTCGCACAGTGCGGTCCAGCCGACTTGCGCCAGCACCAGGGCGGCGTAGTCGGGGCGCAACACGTGCGCGCCCTCGCCGGCACGGGTCGCCGCGGGCGGCAGGCGCTTGAACAGCGGGTCGCCCGAAAGGTCCAGGCTTATGCTCGCGCGACGCTGACGCAGCGAAAGCAGCAGGTGAACGTCAGGGTCGGCGGCATCGACGTCGGCGCGACGGCCCGTGTTCTCGGCCAGGCGGTCACACAGCGCGTCCTTGGCGCGCAGGGCCGAGAAGCGCGTGTTGCGCAGCTGCTCGGTCACGCCGCGGGCGGTGATGGCAATGGTGGCGCCGGGGCGGACGATGTTCTCCCAGGCGATGTCGTAAACGCTATCGTACAGCTCGTCGGCGTCCTGTGCCTCAAAGCGCCCGAGTACCACGAACACACGGCTCGCCAGGCGCGACCACAGACAGGCGCGGTAGCCTTCTTCGAGCTCGCCCTCAAACGTGGCGCGGCCCTTCAGCCGGCGAACATGCGAAAGCCCGAGGCGTTTAAGCTCATCGGCGAGTGCGGACTCAAAGCCCTCGGGGCAGCTTGCGTAAAATTCCATGGGTGACCTCTCTGGTTGCGTCGCTCCATTATATGATGGATGCTTCGTTTGCCCTTATCCTCGAAAGGAACCCATATGATTGATGCGTGCCCCGATTCCGCCGTGCTCTTTTTTGACGTGGACGGCACGCTGACGTCGTTCGATCCCGACAACATGACCGACAAGGACTTTTCGGCGGTTCGCCCCTCGCAGGCGGTCGTCGAGGCGTTTCATCGTCTGCGCGACGCGGGACACAAGGCGTTTATCTGCACGGGTCGCCCCCTGTGGCTCATCGCCGATAGCTTGCGTGCGCTCGACCCCGCGGGCGTCGTTGCCATGGCGGGCGCCACGCTCGAGGTCGAGGGCCGCGTGGTGTATGAGGACTGCTTTGACGAAGACATTGTTGAGGAGCTTGCACGCCGTATGGCCGCGGCAGGGATTGAAGCCTTTTTCGAGACCAACGTGGCTACTTTTGCCCTGGAACCCGCGGGTGTTGAGCAGTCGTCTCTGATCGGCACTTCTGTGGTGCACAGCACCGAGGAAATGCGCGTCGACGGCCGTCTGCGCGTGGGCAAGGTAGGCATCGTCGCGAGCGACCTGGCTCGCGTAGCCAACGATGATGGCTTTATCGATCGCGAGTTTGAGCTGTGCAACACCGGTGGTCAGAATCGCGAGCTGAGCCCCAAGGGCATCGACAAGGGCGTAGGCGTGGCGCGAGCGCTGGAATACCTGGGTCGCACCGGCAACGCGCGCACCTTTGGCTTCGGCGATTCGGGTAACGACCTGGGCATGCTCGCTGCGGTCGAGACGGCTGTCGCCATGGGCAACGCCATGCCTGAGGTCAAGGCGGTCGCCGACTACGTGACCGACGACGTCGCACACGACGGCACCGTCACAGCGATGCAGCATTTCGGCCTCATCTAATGAATCCCGCGTTCTGACGTTTGCTCAAACTGCGACTCTTTGCTTTTGCATGCTCAATCGATTTATCAATCCAAACACTGAGGTGTTTATACCGTTCGCCGAGAAGATAAAAAACCGCAGCTCACGCTTTGATAAACGTAGGTAAAGTGTTTAGCAGTTTATCGGCCGTATGCTAACGAAAGGAATTAGGCAGATGGCAATCAAGGTGTTCGCTGACGGTGCAAACCTCGAAGGCATGCTCGACATGTACGAGAACGGCAACGTTCAGGGTTTCACGACCAACCCGTCCCTTATGAAGAAGGGCGGCGTGATGGATTACCGCGCGTTTGCCAAAGAGGTCCTGGCTCACATCACCGATGTGTCCGTCTCGTTTGAGGTCTTTGCCGACGACGTCGAGACCATGGAGGTCGAGGCCCGCGAGATCGCTACCTGGGCCGAGAACGTCTACGTCAAAATTCCGTGCGTGACCACCAAGGGCGAGTCCACCGCCGAGCTGGTCCGCAAGCTTTCCGCCGACGGCATCAAGGTCAACGTCACTACCATCTTTACGCCTACGCAGGTCGATGAGATGGTCGAAGCCGTTGACGCCGAGACGCCGTCCATCATCTCGCTCTTTGCCGGCCGTATCGCCGATACCGGCGTCGACCCCATTCCGTTTATGACGGAGTCGGTCAAGAAGGCCGCCGCCAAGCCCAACTGTGAGGTCCTGTGGGCGTCCACGCGCGAGCTCATCAACATTTACCAGGCCGAGGCCTGCGGTTGCCAGATCATTACGGTGCCCAACAGCATCCTGGCCAAGCGCAAGAACATTGGTCGCGACCCGTACGAGGTCTCGCTCGATACCGTGCGCGGTTTTGCCAAGGATATCGCGGCGCTCGGTTTCCATATCCTGCCGTAGCGCGAACACTGACTACGCCGCGGGCTGCTCGCCCCGGCTTTCCTTTCCCTATCGCTCACGCGCTTCGCGGGGGTCGCGCTAGGCAAAGGAAAGGCCGGGGCTGCCGACACGAGCTTGCCAGCAAGTTGGCGCTTGGTTTCCATATCCTGCCGTGGGCAAAGGTACCCCCGCCTGCGCCGTGCAAAATTGAGAGTATTCAGCAAGGTAAAGGCTTTCACCAGTTGGGTGAAGTACGGAACAGCCCCCGTTTTGGCTCTGACGACGCTAAAACGGGGGCTGTTTTTTGCTTTTTCGCCTCTGGGAGGCATCCGGAACAGCGGAATTTGCAGAATACTCGCGATTTTGCACGTCACTACAGGGGGTACCCCTGCTTTGGCGGTTTACTTCCCCTGTACCATGGTGAGCGAGATCTTCTTGCGGTCGCGATCGACCTTTTCGACCCACACCTTGACCGTGTCACCGACGCGCACCACGTCGCTCGGGTGCTTGACAAAGCGGTTGGCTAGCTTTGAGATATGCACGAGGCCGTCCTGGTGCACGCCCACGTCGACGAAGGCGCCAAAGTCCACAACGTTGCGCACCGTGCCCTTGAGTTCCATGCCGGGCTCCAGGTCATCGATGGAAAGCGCCGAGCGGCTAAAGACCACCTCGGGCGCGTCGTCTCGCGGGTCGCGGCCGGGCTTTTTGAGCTCGTTGACGATGTCGATGAGCGTGAGGGTGCCGCAGTCCAGGTCGCTTGCCAGCGCCGAGATACTGCCCAGGCGGCGCTCGATGTCGGGCACGCCGCCGCGGCTGAGTTCACTGGCCGCCACACCGGCGCGCTCCAGGACGGATGTGGCCACCTCGTAGCTCTCGGGGTGGACGCTTGTCGCGTCGAGCGGGTTCTTGCCACCGCTGATGCGCAAAAAGCCCGCGGCGTTGAGATATGCCTTGGGTCCCAGCTTGGGGACCTTCTTAAGCTGACGGCGATCGGTAAAGGCGCCGTTTTCCTCGCGGTAGGCCACGATGTTTTTGGCCACGCTCGGCGTGATGCCCGATACGTATCCCAGTAGGCTCGCGCTCGCGGTATTCACGTCGACGCCTACGTGGTTGACGACGTCCTCCACCACGTGGCCCAGAGTGCGCGAGAGCTCGGCCTGGTCAAGGTCGTGCTGGTACTGGCCCACGCCGATAGACTGGGGCGGAATCTTGACGAGCTCTGCTAGCGGGTCTTGCAGGCGACGGCCCAGGCTCATGGCACCACGCACGGTGACGTCCAGGTCGGGATATTCCTGGCTGGCGAGCTCGGAGGCGGAGTACACCGACGCGCCGGCTTCGTTAACGATGGTGTAGCGAAGGCTGGGCGCCTGCTCGGCAATGAACTCCGAGACGACTTCCTCGGTCTCGCGGCTGGCGGTGCCGTTGCCGATGACGATGGTGTTGACGCTGTCCTTTTTGACGAGGCGGGCGAGCTCGCGCTTGGTGCCGGCGACGTCGTGGCGCGGCTTGGTGGGGTAGACCACGCCGTGGTCGAGCAGCTTGCCGGTCTCGTCCATAACGGCGACCTTGCAGCCGGTGCGGTATCCCGGATCGAGCGCGAGCACGCGGGCACCGCGCACGGGGCGTGCCGAGAGCAGGCCCTCGAGATTCTTGGCAAAGACGTTGATGGCCTCGGTCTGCGCACGGACGGTGAGTTTGGCGCGGGCCTCGCGCTCAAGCGAGGGGGCCATGAGGCGCTTGTAACCGTCGGCGATGGCGGCATCGAAGGTGGGAGCAAACACGCCCTGGCGGCGGGGCCAGCGGCTGCCGAGGCGTGCCGTGGCGGCGGCGCCGTCGACGTTCACGCGCACGCGGAGCTTGCCCTCGCGCTCACCGCGGTCGATAGCCAGCACGCGGTGGTTGGGTATACGGCGCAGCGGCTCGTCATAGCTGTAGTACGGCTCGTAGGGGGTCTTCTCGGCGGGGTCGGTGGCCTCGACGACGATGTCGGCGGTGTTTTGCGTAAAGGCGCGCAGGTCGGCGACGTTCTCGGGGTCCTCGGCCACCGTCTCGGCCACGATGTCCGCCGCGCCGGCGAGCGCCTTCTCGGGCGTGTCGAAGCCGGCTTCCTCGTTGACGTAGGCCGCGGCGGCGTCGAGTGCGCTGCCCTTGGCCGAGGCCTGCATGATGATCATGTTGGCGAGCGGCTCCAGGCCTGCTTCGCGGGCCTTCTGCGCGCGGGTCATGCGCTTTTTGCGGTAGGGCTTGTAGAGGTCCTCGACACGCTGGAGCTGTGTGGCCTCGCGAATCTGCTGCTCGAGCTCGGGCGTGAGCTTGCCCTGGGCGTCGATGAGCAGAATGACGTCCTCTTTACGCTGCTCAAGATTGCGCAGGTAGGACAGACGCTCGTCGAGTGTGCGCAGGGCGACGTCGTCCATGCCGCCCGTGGCTTCCTTGCGGTAGCGCGAGATAAAGGGGATGGTGTTGCCCTCGTCGATGAGCTTGACGGCTGCCTCGATGTTGGCGGCCTTAAGGTTGAGCTCGTGGGCAAGCTGGGCGATAAGATCCATGGGACTCCTTGCATTTAAGGTGCGTTTGCAGCACAGAGCTACCAAGGATACCACCCGTTTCAAAAGACTGTTTTGGTCCCTCGCCACGAAAACGACCTATCTACTACGTTCAAACCGTATGGGTCGACCATCCCCCGGTTTTCCGAGAATACGCAAGCCGTTTACCTGCGGTTTTTATTTCGCGAAATTCGGTATGGTTGAGGGTGGTCGGTTAAACGTAGTAGATAGGCCCATTTCGTGGCGAACGAATCAGGCCGAGGTGCAAAATAGACCCCGCCCCAGAAAAATCGTCGGCAAGGTAGCAAAAGGCCCCGCGGGCAGGAGGCTGCTCGCGGGGCAAAGAAGAGGGGCTTATCGGTGGCGGACCAAGGCGCTCGGCGGGGAGTTTGCCGCGGTCCGCCCTAAGGCATTACAGCTCGACGAGCTGGCCGGTCTCGGCGGCCTCTTTGATAGCGTTGAGAAGTGTGAGCGTCTTAACGTTGTCGGCGGGGGTCACGACGGGCTCGACCTCGCGGCGGACAACCTTCACAAAGTGCTTGAGCTGCATCTTGTGCGGCAGCGCCGGGTCGACGGCCGGAATCTCCATCTGCAGCGGCTTGTGCCAGTTGGAGGCGCCGTCGTAGGAGAACTGGTGCAGGCGGGGCAGCGAAAGAGCACCCTTAGTGCCGCCGATAAAGTAGGCGTCGGCGTCGAAGGGGCGGTACTGCGGGTCCTCGCGAGCGGTTGCCTCCCAGTTCCAGGGGCTGGCGGTGGCGTCGGAGATGGTCATGCTTGCGAGCGCGCCATCGGCAAAACGGACGTTGACCACGGCGGAGTCCTCGGTCTCAAAACCGCGGGCGGCGCTGGACTGCATACCCTGGACGGCAACAGGCTCGCCCAGCAGATAGCGGAGCAGGTCGACGTCGTGAACCAGGTTGACCAGGATCGGGCCGGCACCCTTCTTGCGGCGCCACTCGACATCGAAATACTCGTCATTCTTATAGATCATGTAGTGGAAGCTCGACACGGTGAGCTTGCCCAGCTCGCCGGACTCGATGATCTCCTTGGCCTTGTTGACGAAGGGGTTGTGGCGACGGTGCTGACCTACGAGCACGGGCACGCCGGCGGTCTCGGCCTCGGCGGCGAAGGCCTGGGCATCCTCGAGATCGTTGGAGATCGGCTTTTCGATCAACGGCACGATATTGCGCTTCACAGCCTCGCGGGCAACGCCCAGGTGCAAGTCGTTGGGGGTGGCGATAATGACGGCCTCGGGCTTGACCTCGTCCATCATCTGGGCGGGATCGGTAAAGAACGGCACGCCGGCGGCCTCGGCCGTGGCGCGGGCGCCCTCAAAGGCGTCGGCGATGGCGACGAGCTCGGCCTCGGGCTCCTCGGTGACAAAGCGGATGTGGTTGCGGCCCATGGCGCCGGCGCCGATAACGGCAATGCGGACGGGGTTGAGCTCAGACATTTCGACTCCTTAATATTGTTGACCGGTGGAATGTGACAAAGGGACTGTCCCTTTGTCACATCGGTAAAACTAGGCGGACTTCTTCTTGCTGTCGGAGACCATCATGTAGACGGTGAGCACGACGGCGATGGCGGCGATCACAATGGCGCCGTAGAAGGACTGCTGGTAGGCGGCGCTGCCGGCCTCGGCGTGATACAGCACGGCGGTGATGGGCTGGCTGATCCAGGTGGAAGCGGCATAACCCAAAAACATGATGCCGTAGTTGACGCCGATGTTGCTGGTACCAAAGGCGCCACCGGTGAGCGGCGGGTAGATGACGAGCAGGGCGCCAAAGCTAAAGCCGAGCAGAGCGAGCGCCACAAAGAACATGGCCTGCGTAAAGCTCATCGACATGATGACGAGTGCGACGATGGTGACGACAAGGCTGATGAGCAGCGACTTATAGGCGCCGAGCTTGTCGATGATCTGGCCAAAGGACAGACGGCCGACCAGGTTGGCGCAGGTGTTGACGGAGACCACCACACCGCCGAGGGCGACGGCCGCGGCGCTCGTGGGGTCGGCGAAGAGCTGAACGGCGGCGATGGAGGCAACCTTGCCCACGAGCAGGGTGCCCGCGGTGGCGGCAAAGGCGAAGGTGACGATGAGGACCCAGAAGCGCGGGGTCTTGACCATCTCGCCCGGGGTGAGGTCGCCGAAGGTGCCAGCGTGCGCGCCGCCCTTGGGGGCCTCGAAGCCCTCGGGCAGCCAACCGGCCTCGGGGGCCTTCAGGAACAGGGCGGAGGCGGCGATCGTCACAAAGAAGATGACGCCGAGCGCCTTAAGGGCGCCAAAGATGCCCAGGCTCGGGATGAGCAGCGAGGCGAGCACCGGGGACAGCACGGCGGGACCGGCGGTCGAAGCGGCCAGAGTGATGCCGGAGGCGAGACCCTTCTTGTCGATGAACCACTTTTGGCCGGTGGTGAGCGCGGGGTTGTAGCCCAGGCCGTTGCCGATGGCGGCGACGAGCGAGAACCACAGGTAGAACTGCCACGGCTCGGTGACGGTGCCGGACATGAACCAGCCCAGGCCGTAGCACGCGGCGGCGGCGATCACGACGTTGCGCGGGCCGATCTTATCGGAGATGCGGCCGGCGAAGATGCCCGTCACGGCCATGATGGTCTGAAAGACCGGGAAGGCCCAGGTAAGAGCGCTGGACCACTCGGGGTAGACGGCGAGCAGGTTCTTGCTCACGACGGAATACAGCGCGATGGAGCTGATGAAGAACATGGTGACGCACGCGGCGGAAAGCACGACGGCGCGACCCTTGTTGGAGTTGGTGGAAGCCATTGGACTCTTTCTAATCGATACGGGGGAGGAACAGGCGTGTCTGCGGGTCCTCCCTGTCGGGTTGGTTTACTGGTCAGTCGGCTTGGCGACGCCGGACTCATCGGACCAGAGCTCGACACCCTTGTTCTTAAGGTAGTTGTCGGCATAGGCGCGACGGCCGCCGGGCTTGGCGGTGAGGTCGCCCATCATGTTGGAGAAGCCGCCGTCGACCTTGATGGCGTCGCCGGTGGTAAAGTCCGAGCGCTTGGACGCCAGGAACATGACGGCGTTGGCGATATCGCTGACCTCGCCGATGCGGCGCGTGGCGATCAGGCGGCTGCGGCTCTTTTCGACCTCGGGGTCGGCGTAGAAGTTGGCCGACATCGGGGTCTTAACGAAGCAAGGCTCGACGCAGTTGGAGCGGACGCCGTAGGGGCCCCACTCGGCGGCGAGCATCTTGGACATCATGTTGACGCCGGCCTTGGTGGAGCTGTACACGCCCGAGAACGTCTCGGGGGAGTGGCTGGCAACGGTCGAGATGTGCACCAGGCGGCCCTGGCCGGTCTTGATCATCTCGCGACCAAAGCGCTGCGAGGTGATGAAGTAACCGGTGAGGTTGACGTTGAGCACCTGCTCCCAGTCGCTCAGCGGCAGGTCCTCCATGGCGGCGAAGCGCAGGATGCCGGCGGTGTTGACGAGGACGTCGACGCGGCCGAAGTCGGTGATGGTGGCGTCGACGGCGGCCTGAACCTCGGCCTCATCGGTGGCGTTCATCTTGTAACCCTCGGCGTGGATGCCAAACTCGGCGGCGAGGTCGGCGGCTGCGGCCTTGACCTTTTCCTCGTCCAGGTCGAGCAGGACGACGTTGGCGCCGTTGCGGGCGAACTCGCGGCAAATCTCGACGCCCATACCGCCGAGCGCGCCAGTCACGGCGCAGACATCGCCCTCGAGCTTAAGCCAATTGCTCATAGGAACTTCCCTTCTTGTGCCTCCCGGTGGGTCGCTCCCATTAACCGACCCACGTGGTTTTCGCTGGTTATCGTATGCTTTGCATTTGCGCAGGTGAATTGCATATTTGTTAGAATGGCGTTAACCGTAGGTTTACACTGTGCGATGCAGTTTTTTCTCAATTGAGCGCGTGACCTGCCAAAACGACCCCCTTCGGCAGTTCATTGCCATGCGTCTGGAAACGGGAGATTGACGTGTACGATCGACGACTCGAGGCCATATCGGCCGCCGCGGAGCTGGGAAGCTTCTCGCGTGCGGCGGCAAAATTGCGCGTGTCGACCCCGGCGCTCGTCAAGCAGGTGTCGGGCTTCGAGGCCGAGTTTGGCATCACGTTGTTCGAGCGCTCGCATTCGGGCGTCAAGGTGACGCCGGCGGGTGCGTTACTGGTAGATGACGCGCGCTCGATCATGCGGCAGTCCGAGGACGCGCTGCGCCGCTCCCGACGCGCGGCGGGCGATGGCGGGGCCGTGCGTCTGGGTGTGTCGATGATGTGTCCGGGGCACCAGACGCTGTCGATGTGGACGGGCATCCATGATCTGGAACCGTCGCTACGATTTGAGATCGTGCCGGTAAGCGACCTCTACGACGAACGCGAATCCGTCATGCGCAGCTTGGGCCGCGAGGTCGATGTGGTGCAGTCGAGTTTTTCTACCCCACGCTGGGGCGACGCCTGCCAAAAGCTCCGCATCGTTAACGTGCCGTTTTATATCGACCTGCCGCGCACGAGCCCGCTGGCTCGCAAGACACGCATTACGGTTGCCGACCTGGAGGGCATGCGCCTGCGCGTGCTCCGTCACGGCAACGACGCAATGGACAGCCTGCGCATCGACCTTCTGGCCGACGGCGGCGTTGACGTGATCGACGTGGACAGCTTTGACTTTGCGCTCTTTAACGAGGCGGAGGAAAAGGGCGACGCGGTGCTCACCTGCGGGGCGTGGTCGGGGGTGCACCCGGCCTTTGTGGGCGTGCCGTTCCTGTGCGGTCGCGAGGTGCCAGTCTTTCTGCACTATCCGCTCGAGCCCACCCTCCAAGTACAAAAATTCGTCAACGCCATGGCCCAACTCCTCAAGTAGCCAAAAGAGTCCCGTCCCAAATTAGCTACCCTTTGCTACGGGTTTAGCGGTCCTCGCGTTGCGGCCCGGCCGCCTCGGCTGTCTTTACGCGGTTCTTGTCGATGTACATGTTTTTGTCGGCCTGGGAAAAGAGCTCGCGCATCGTAGGCGGTTCATCAAAATCACTGGAAAGCGCGTAACCCACCGCATAGCTAATAGGCATGTCGGGATGAGCCTCGGAATACTCGTTCACGTTTGCACGAACCCGAGTAAGACAGGACTCAACGGCAGCTCGATCGGTATCTCGCAGCACCGCGATAAACTCATCGCCGCCGTCGCGGCCCACAAAGCAGGTCTCCGACGCCACGCGCCCCAGCTGCTGGGCAAAAGAACGGATGTATTCGTCGCCCTTCTCGTGGCCGAAGCTGTTATTGACCGTATGCAGATTGTTAAGGTCGAAGACGCACACCGCAACGGGCGCCTCCGCGGAGACAGGCTGCTCCTGCCCCAAGACCTCCTCGCACTTGTTCTTGTTGGGCAGTCCTGTGGCTTCGTCGAGATAGACTTTGTTCTGCAGTTCGCGATTGAGCGCGGCAGTTCGCACCGCGCGAACAAGTTCGACCGCAAAGGTCGCCACCAAGCCCACGATGTCGATGATCACCAGGCCCTCGAGATAGTTGAGCGCCGACGCCTTCTCCTGAGAGTAGTCCTCTGCGAGTCGCGTAGCATCGTCGCAAATGCCAAAGAACTCCTCGCTCATGGAGATGATGTCGGTGTTCTCATAGCCGACTTCGCGCACGCGGCTGATCTCGGCGCAAAGCTCATCATAATAATTTGCAAGCTCGGTCATTTTTACCTGATACTCATCGTCGTCGAGACGGACGAGGTTGAGGTCGTCACTTCCGTAACGCAAACCGTTGATGTATGAATCCACGGCTTTGAGCAGGTCATCTTGAGGCTGGCCCGCATCCTCGAGCTTAACGATTCGCTGCGTGGTACCGCGCACCAGACCGGCGTAGTTGACCACACGCGCCGTGCCCTGGATATCGGAGACGAGCAGCATAACATTGATGAAGAAGAAGATGAGAACTGCCGTGAGCACCATCATGAGCAGGCGCACCGCCTGGCCGGCCTTCTTGGTGACAGAAGTATTCACAAGTTCACTCCCCTAAATGACAAAAGAACAGGTAGCACGCAGTGTGCTGAAATTCATGGGTGGTTAACTCTACCATATGGGCCAGCAGCCTCAAACTGCAGCAGACGCTCGTCCAAATTGGCGTGACGCTTGCCTTGTTGTTCTTGACCTGGCCGCGCTATCGGACATGCTTCTGGTCTTGGATCACCATGGGAAAGCTCATCCCGTTTTGTGCGTCTAGAGTGGGATGCGGTTTCCCAAAGGTGCCGTTAGGGGAAACCACATCCCGGTTTATGCCCTTGAAATGGGATGTCGTTTCCCGGAGGGGGCCCAGCGGGAAACGGCATCCCATTCTGGGCCCGAAAAGTGGGATACGGTTTCCGGCCGGCATGAAAAAAGCCTCCGCAGCTCGTGTGGCTGCGGAGGCTTTATTCGTTGCGGTGCATTGTGTTTGGGTCGTTGAGATGAGTCGATTTGCCCCGAAAGAGGAGGGCATT